>NZ_JAQDGZ010000001.1:0-327968 GCF_027663865.1 Coprococcus sp. AF99-45 | reverse complement strand
TAAGAATGCACAGATTGAACATTGATTCCATATTGCTTGCAGCATTCTTTCAAGTCCTTATACCTATCACCTTTATAGTAAAACGCGTCCATTTCCAGATTCTTCTTCCTTTTCAAACAATGCCGGAATGCTTCTTGTGCCGAACAATTCTTTCGCCATGCTCTATTGCGCACCGCTTTTAATGACACCGATTGATATAAAATTTCAAAGCTTCTTCTCTGGATATTCCGTGCCGTTTTGCGTATGCCGACACATAAGATGCATTGCATCCAAATGCTCTGCAACATGATGTAAATGTAATATATTCCTGTCCGCAGAAATATATTTTTCTTTTATTATGATAATTCAAATAGCTGGAAAGCGCATGCCGCAGCAGAAAATGCTTTCTTTTTGCATATCGCCGGACGCAGATCGGTTTAATCTCATATGCCATGCAGCATGCGGCGAAACTGTCATAAGTCACATGGTTATATGTAAAACGATTATATTTATAATACTGATAATAATGGCTGAACGCCTCCTCTTTTGATATTTTATTTTTCTGCATATAAGTACATAGGGATTTATAGTTTATATTGTAATAATCGCAGCATTCTTTTAAATCTGTCCACCTCACTTTCCTCCTTTATTACAAAATATTGCAAAATGGTATAGAATCAAAAAGTCCTTGCCGGACATCTCTGCCTGACAAGGATTTTTTTGATACTTTTTATTACTTCTTCTTTAAGAGGACATTTATTTGATTTATTCTCGAGAAACTTCCTACGCTTCTCTTTCCATTCCCATTCCTTCTGCAAGTTTCTTGCTGAAAGCGAGTACGACTGCACCAAGGATAGCTACAACTGCACCGATTCCGATGAAGAACGGCACTTCGCTTCCTTCTTTATAGAAGTTAACGAGGATCATGTTAAGAGCAGCTCCTACTGACTGAGACATTGACCATACAGTCATCATCTGTGTTACAAAGGCTTTTGGTGCTGCTACTGCTGTAATGGAGTAACCGATCGGGCATGTAAATCCTTCAGCAAACATCAGTACTACATAGAACAATACGATCCACCATGCATTTACTTTTGCATCGCCTGGGTAAATGATATAAAGGAGTGCAATAATCATTGCTCCAAGTCCCCACAAAATCGTTCCGAATCCCATCTTTGTTGTTCCGAATGGCTGTTTCTTGCCAAGTTTTGTCCAAAGCATGGTAAGAAGACTACCGAAGCAAACCGCAAAGATTGCCGGGATTGTCTGGAATGAAGCTGCCGGAATTTCTACTCCGAAGATCACACGATTTACTTTTTCTTCATAGAAGATAGCAAGGATTGAAATTGTCTGTGTCCAGATCAAAAGTGTAACGGCGTTACAGATAAATGGTGGAAGCAGACAAAGTACTTTCTTTTTCTCGTGCTTTTCTGTCTTCTTGCTTGAGTAGATGAAGACAAGATAAGCAAGCGGGATAAAGATGGAAATAGTACTTACTACGTTTGCAAAGGAAGATATTTTCAGCTTTCCTGTTGCAAATGAAACTGCTAAAACTGTTCCTACGATAGCAACAACAATAAGCATTTTTACAACAAAAGAACGTTTCTTATCTGCCGGAAGCGGATCATCCGGTTCCAGACCGATATTTCCGAAGAATTTTTTGTAAGTAGCAATATAAGCAACAGTACCTAAGAATGAGAGAACTGCTGATAATGCGAATGCTGCGTGATATCCGCATTTCGCTGCGATTACACCTGCAAGGGCCGGAGCTGCTGCACCGATATTGGAAATTACGTAAGAAATTGTGAAAGCACTGTCACGTCTTCCATCGTTCTCATCGTAGAATTTACCGATCAGAGTTTCGATACATCTTCCTGCGAAGAGTGAACCGAATACCATACATCCCATAGCAGCTGCATATCCAACTACCCCAAGTGGAAATGCAAGCAAGGTATAACCGATAAATCCGGTAACTCTGGCTACAAGCAGTGACCTACGACATCCAAGAATACGGTCGCAGACATAGCTTCCGATGATGGTTGTCATTCCGACTACAGTTGCATATAAAGAAATCAACTGTGCTGCATCTGCTTTATCGAATCCAAGACCTGCAGGTGCATTTGCATACAGGTAATAGATCATTACGGCATTCATTGCGTAGTTTGAAAAAGACGAACAAAGCTGTACAAAGCTGAGAGTCCCCACCCCCCCCCTAGGCTGGCCCAAAAACGCGGTCTCCTTTTTTAAGGCTTCATCATATTGATTCATTTTTAGTTTTCCTCCAAATAACATATACTTCTCATTCAATAAAAAACAGTTTATATTTTCCCCGATTTTTCCTGCTGCCCTCCTTTTTCCATGATTATATTCACTTGTTTTTTATCTTGAACCTTTCTTGTATCTTACTGAATTCTTCGATAATTGTCAACATTTTACATTTAACAAAATGCATTTATGCTCATTTTTGTAACCATCCACAAAAAAAATGAAAAGAGTTTGGTTTCCCACGACTCTTTTCATCTTAATTTCGTCATTTTTCACATATAAAAAATGCTTAAGTCCATTTTACAACACATGAAACTCCGGCTTTTCCTCCCCATATACGCCCCAGAGCACCACTCCTCCAAGCACGATCGCAAGGCATAAAAGTCCTGAAAACATCACCATAAATGGCAGGCAGATCTGGCCACACAGCTGGAACGGCTGATCCCGGTAATCCCAGATCCCGATCTTCAGCCATTTATTACAGATAATCCCCGTCATAAATTCCAGGGATGTCAGGAAAAGCACTGCCCGGATAATCTGAATCCACATCGGCTCAGACCAGTGCATTACCTCGCCCTGAAAACTGCAAAATGTCAATGCAACTCCCCCAAGCACAAACATGGTCCAATGAGAAAATCCACGAAACCAGATCTCGATCAGATAATAGGTGCTTCCCCCTGCTGCTATCAGAAAGACTATCTCACTTACCCTTTTACTCACTCTTTTCACCATAAAAAACGCCCTCACTATGCAAATCTCTTACATAGCATGAGCGTTTCTTTTGGATTTTATCACAAATCATTGGATTTATTTACAGAGTTCTCCCATATAATAGAAGCCTTTTGCCTCTTTTAAGTAAACTGTCACGATCTTACCGATCATGCTTTCATCTCCTGGGAAATGTACCAGGAGGTTGTTGCTCATTCGTCCTGTCACCAATGACGGATCATGATCGTTGACACTTTCAACCAGCACATCCTGTGTGGTTCCCTGATGTACAGAGCATACTTCCGCCGAAATCTGCTGCACCTCTTTTAAAAGGCGTTCAAAACGGTCTTTTACCACGTCGTCAGGAACCTGATCTTCCATTGCTGCCGCAGGGGTTCCTGTTCTCTTGGAATAGATAAAAGTAAAGGCACTGTCATAACGCACCTGTCTTACAATATCCAGAGTATCCTGGAAATCTTCCTCTGTCTCCCCAGGGAATCCGACGATAATATCCGTTGTAAGGGAAATATCCGGCACTGCTTCGCGGATCTTTCTTACCACCTCAAGATAATGCCCCTTGGTGTAATGGCGGTTCATCTTCTGCAGGATCCTGCTGCTTCCTGACTGAACCGGAAGATGCAGATGCTTGCAAATTTTCTTGGAATGTGCCATTACATCAATCAGTTCATCTGATAAATCCTTTGGATGGGAAGTCATAAAGCGGATTCTCTCCAGTCCTTCAATCTTCTCAATCTCCTGAAGAAGCTGTGCAAATGTCATCGGCTCTTCCAGATTCTTTCCATAAGAGTTTACATTCTGACCAAGGAGCATAACTTCTACCACACCATCTGCCACAAGTCCTTCAATCTCGCGAATGATATCTTTGGGATTACGGCTTCTCTCACGTCCACGCACATACGGTACGATACAGTAGCTGCAGAAATTGTTACATCCGAACATGATGTTAACACCGGATTTGAAGGAAAATTTACGTTCGCTCGGAAGATCCTCCACAATCTTATCGGTATCCTTCCAGATATCGATCACCATTCTCTCAGATTCAAATCTTGTCACGATCAGTTCTGCAAATTTATAAATATTGTGAGTTCCAAAGATCAGGTCAACAAACCGATAGCTCTTCTTGATCTTCTCTACAACAGTCGGTTCCTGCATCATACATCCGCAGAGTCCGATGAACATATGCGGATTCTTTTTCTTCTTTGCACCAAGCTGTCCCAGGCGTCCGTAAACACGCAGATTCGCATTTTCACGGACAGTACAAGTGTTGTAGATAACGAAGTCTGCTTTCTCTTCATCCGGCTCTTCCTTGTATCCGATCAGTTCCAGAACACCGACCAGCTTTTCGGAGTCACGAGCGTTCATCTGACAACCGAAAGTCGTCACGCAAAAAGTCAGATCTCTTCCGATCTCCTGTGCTTTTTCGCTTACATACTTCCGCGCTTTGGCAATGTAATAGTACTGTCTCTCCGGCTCAGTGACCGGAGCTTCTTTGGTAAGATCTATTGCATCAAAATCAATATTATTCATATGTTATTAACCTCTCTATACAAACTGGTTCAGCCCTGCATCATATTCATAATCAATGGATGCCAGTTTCTCTGTCAGTTCTTTTTTCTCAATCTGCATCTCCTGGCAAAGAGTATCCAGATCTGTATAAAAATCCCGTAATTTTGTATTGACCACACTCAGAAGGATCATTGGATCCTTTGGTAAATCTGCCATGTTTTTATCCTCTTTTTCTAATAATCTCTCGTTTTCAACACGGTATTTCGGATATAATCAAAAGTTTTCTCTTCCCCGTCTGCCGCGAGCATATAGAGAAGTTCTTCCAGAAGTGCCCTGGTATCCTTATGCATCCAGTCCCCTGCAATACCGTGAAGATAATATTCAAGCGGTGACGTATCCGTATATTTATCTTTCATATAAATCTTGGATGCTGCGATCCGGTCCATTAACATCTCGACCACATACTTTTTGGGCATCTTCATCCCGGTAAGCATTGGTTCCCCTTCCAGTCCGTAGTCAATCCAGTATTCATAATGATGTTTATTGCGCCCTTTATGGTGCAGCCATGCCGAAGAATAGCCTTTTTCTTCTCTTTCTGCGTTATTCGGACTCCGGTTTCCCTGGAAATACCTGCACCCAACCCAGAACTCCGCCGGAGAGTACTTCGACATATCATGCAAAAGTCCCTGTCTGTAAAGTCCTACCTTAAAGCAGTTCTTCATAACCAGATATTTGTGATGTGTTATGGTGCAAAAATGTTTCCAGATTTTCATTCTTTAGCCTGCCTTCCAACAAAAACTTTGATCGTTCGCTCCTCCAGCTGAACCTTCTTATCTTTTACCGGAACTGCTTCTTTTTCATCCAGGACTCCTTCTTTTGTCCCTGCTATGCACACCCATTCCATTCCTTTTGGAAGGGAAGGAAGTGCAAATGAATGAGAAAGCCAGTGCATATTATATGCAATATAAAAGTCCTTCTCTGTACTTTCTTCATGATAGAATACACCAAGCTGTCTGCTTGCACGCCCTGCCGGCATCTGCCACGCATCCTCCCCATGATAGGAAATCTGAGGGATTCCGCTTCTGCCCATCGTGTCTTCTGATTTTTTCGCTATCTGCTTCATACAGGCTTTGCGAAGTGCAATCAGTCGACATACAAATGTATATAATTCCTCCTGTCTGGAAAGCTGGTTCCAGTCAAGCCATGATATCAGATTATCCTGACAGTATGCATTATTATTCCCTTTCTGGGTATTCATAAATTCATCCCCGGAAAGGATACACGGCATTCCCTGTGCAAATAAAAGTAAAAAGAACGCATTAAATATCTGATTCTTCCGCAACTCGTTAACCGCCTTTTTCCGGCTGTTCCCTTCTGCCCCACAGTTCCAGCTGTAATTGTAATCCGGACCATCCAGATTATTCTCACCATTTGCTTCGTTGTGCTTTCCATCATAGGAAACTACATCACAGAGCGTAAATCCGTTGTGGCTTGCAATATAATTATACAGCTGTGTATCCTGATTCTTCAGCTGGCAGATCACATCCCGGATCATGCCATCGTCTCCCTTTAAGAAACGGCGCATCACATTCTGGAATCCGTCTTCTTTTTTGAGGATTTTACTTTTCGCAAGCACAGGATCCTTTGCAAGTTCATCCGGATTGCAGATATATGGATTCACAATAAATCCATCCACATGATACTGCATCACCCAGTAACGCAGACAATCTAAAATCAGAGAAAACGTAGTTCCCTCTGTGAAAGGCATCTCAAGAATAACTTCAATCCCCGCAAGATGCATCTGACGAACAAGTGACTTCATCTCATTCACCGGATCTCCTGCCGCATATGATGCTTTTGGTGCAAAGAAATATGCTTTTCCATATCCCCAGTAATTCACATGCCTCTGATTCTCATCAAATTCATAAACCGGCATCAGATGGATCTGGTTAATCCCCAATTTTTGAAGATAGGGCAGTTTCTCCGTAACTCCGTCAAACGTTCCTTTGTGTGCGACTCCGGACGAACTGTGTTTTGTAAATCCACGGACATGAAGACTGTAGGCGATCACATCTTCCTTTTTCAGATGCGGAAATTGCGACTTTTCCCAGTCAAATGTATCTGTTACGATCCGGGTACGCAGTTTTCTCTTTTCCTTTCCCTTTGACACAGACCAGTGTTCTCTGCCTGAAAATGCTTTTCCATATGGATCCGGAACCATCTTTCCACCGATTTTATAACAATATTCATAATCTTCCGGTTGTTCCAGCACCACGGAGAGAAAGTGCAGATTTCCTGCCACATCAGAGTATGGCATCTCCTGTGAAAATGCTGAAGCCCTGGCACCTTTTTTATAAATGATCAGTTCACATGTCTGTCCTTCCGGAACTGCTACCGAAAAATTCGCTGTCTGTCCTTCCACAGTACATCCCTGTGGAAACGGAAATCCCACTGCTGTCTTCATATCCACTGTTCCCCCTGTTACTGCCATCCGTCAACTCCATACATATCTACATTCGAGGCATCAATAAAACATACATCCAGATACGTTGTCTTTTCATACTCATCCCCGTTTAAAATAGCAAAACCGATTTTGGCCGATTCTTTTCCGAGTTTGATCGGTGATTGCGCACTTGTTCCGCGAATCAGGGAATCCGTCTTCTGAAGTTCTTTTTTCAGATCCGGAGAACCATCTACCCCGTAAATCTTTACATCAGTAAGACCGGCTGTTCTTGCTGCAACCAGTGCCCCAAGCGCAATCTGATCGTTCCCGCACATTACTGCCGTAACATCCTTATTCTCTGCAAAAATCTTGTTAGCTGCTTCTCTTGCCTCGTTCAAATCTCCACTGACATCTGCTCTTCCTACAATCTCAAATCCCTTTCCGGCAATTGCTTCCTCAAAGCCTGTAATTCTCTCTACAATAGAATTCTGTGTAAGACCTTCAAGAATTACAATCGTTCCACCATCCGGACTCTGCTGTATCAGATCTTCTCCACAAAGCTGTCCGGCAGCTTTATTATCCGAACCAATAAAGGCATCAATATAATCCGTATCCTTAACTTCCGTATCAATATTGATGATCTTAACATCGGCTTCCTTAAGCTCTTCCAGAGCAGGTGTGATCGCATCTCTTGATACCGGACACAGAAAAATGGCATCCAGTCCGTCTTTGATCATCTGATGGATCTGCTCGATCTGGGTGTCTACATTCAGTGCCGGATCTTTTGTCACCAGCGTACTTCCCTGTGCTTCGACTGCTTCTCTCAGTGCCTGCTCAAGTGTAATATAGTATGGATTTTCCATGGTAATACAACTAAATCCAAAACGATAGCTTTTTGCCTCTTCCTTGCTGTCATCGTCCTCTTCTGCTATTGCATTGTCCTGGCTTGTCCCAACATTCTTCTTACAGCCTGCAGTCATGCCAATACAGAGAACCATCACAAGAAAGATAGAAAAAATCTTTTTCTTCATATAGATAAACCTCCCTGAAACCTTTCTTTTATTGTATCTTTTTTACCGCTAATGTCAATACTTTTCCCCTTGCAAATATCCCCATACTCTGTTAGAGTGATAGTATCAGATTGAAAGGAGAACTGAACAATGGAAAAGGAACATAATCTGCTTGAATCCGATGTTGTCACACTGACACTTGATGACGATGTGGAAATCGAATGCGCCATTATCACAACTTTTAATATGGATTCTACCGAATACATTGCACTTCTTCCGCTTGATGAAGACGGTGGAAATGAGGACGGAGATGTATGGATCTATCGCTTTATCCGTGATACCACAGGCGGCTCCGATCATGATCTTCAGAATATCGAAGATGATGATGAGTATGACCGCGCTGCGGATAAGTTTGATGAATGGCTTGATACACAGGAATTTGAAGGCTTTGATATTGAAGAATAATTATTTTATTCTCTGACCTAAAAGCTCTTCCACAAAACGGGACGGTTTGATACTGTTCCCGTTTTTTTGTGTAATATAGGAAATACAGAGATTATTCTTCGCACGGGTTAATGCTACATAAAAAAGTCTTCTCTCTTCTTCAATCTCGTCTTTCTTTTCTGCCTTCTGATGCGGAATCTCACCCTCATTGGCATGGATCACAAATACATCCTCAAATTCCAGTCCTTTCGCTGAATGGATCGTCATCAGCTGTACCTTATTCTCCCGCTCTCCTTTGATCTTCCTTGCCTTTGCCTGCTGTTCTTCCAGCTCCTGCGTATATTTTGCAATATGGATTTCCCATTCATCATAGGATTTGAAGTTTTTACTCCTCTCCTCAAGCTCTGCCATCACATCCATCAGCTGCTTCCACGAAATCTGATGTTTTTCGGCATATTCTTTCAGGAAATCATCATATCCGATCTTTTTTCGGATATACTGGATTGCCGCATAAGGTGCCATATTCTTCATCATACGGACATCCACATCAAACTGGTCAATAATATCCAGCATCCAGTCCTTATCGCAATAAAATTTACGCAGATCCTCAAAATTTACCTGCCGGTTCTCCATACTGTTCCGTGCCAGATACCTGAGTGGTCGGTTACAGATCGTCAGGAAAAGCGACCTATCCCGCTTTCCTGCTGCCAACTGCAGATATGCCATCATATCTTTTACAATAAAATGCCTGTAAAAATTGGTCACATAATCTCGCATTTCAAACGGGATACGGTGTTCGCTTAATATTTCCGAAATCATTCGCGCCTGGACTGCTGCCCGGAAAAGTACAGCAATTTCTCCCGGCTTTATTCCCTGGTCCAGTTTTTTCTGGATCTCTTCCGTTACATACTGCGCCTCTTCCTGTTCATCCAGGACTTCCTGCACATGAACATTCTGTCCTCTTCCCCGAAATGACTGTACACGCTTGTAAAAACGGGTATCATTATGCAAAATCACCCTTGCCGCTGCTCCGGTAATAAATTCGGTAGAACGATAATTCACCGTCAGCGAAATGGTCCGAAGTGATGGGAATTCCTGCTTCATATAAAGCATCAGCTCCGGCTTTGCTCCACGAAATCCATAAATGGACTGATCATCATCCCCGACTACAAACAAATTGTACCTCGGTGCTGCAAGCATCCGGATCACTTCATACTGCACACGGTTGATATCCTGGAATTCATCGATCAGGATATACTGAAAACGCTTCTGCCATCCTTGCAGAATCTCCGGCTTTTTCCGGAAAAGTGCATAACACTGTACCAGCATATCATCAAAATCAAATTTTTTCAGTTCTTTTTTCTGATGCTCATAGCTGCGGAACACTTCTGCAAACTCATCTTGTGTAAGATACTTACTGTGAAAATCTTTCAGATGACAAAGTCCGTTCTTTACCATGCCGACTTCCCGCAGAAGTTCTCTCACCAGTTCCTCCTCATCTTCTACTTCAGGTGTTGATTCGATATTGGTCTGGTCTAAGACCTCCTGTAAAAGTACAGAGGACTCTTTTTCAGACATCAGATTATTCGCACCAATCCCATAGGCACATTTTAGAATCCCATAAAAAATACTGTGAAAGGTCCCAAACGTTACCGGATAATTTTTTCCGGCAGTCAGCCTTTCAAAACGTTCTTTCATTTCACGTGCTGCATATCTTGTAAAAGTAATTACAAGAATCTGATCCGGGCGTACTCCGCTCTCCTCGATCAGATAACGGGTACGTTCTGTGACAATAAGCGTCTTTCCCGAACCCGGAGGTGCCAGCACCATACACGGTCCATTCCCGTGCTTTATCGCTTCATCCTGTCCTCTGTTTAGTTTCATGAACTCCCCTTCTCATATGTAATACAACAGAACGGATTCCTCTTCCGCATTACGCGAAAAAAGAAATCCGTCCCCCATGCATACTTTTATATCTGTATATTACCTGCTTAATAATTCTATTGCATTCTTGATTCTTTCTACAGATTCTGCCTTACCAAGAACTTCCATGATCTCAGTCGCTCCACCCGGAGTATTCTGCTTTCCTGAAACTGCAGTTCTTACCGGCCACATCACATATCCGTTCTTATAACCTTTTTCTTCTGCAAATCCCTTCAGCAGCCCGAATAATGCGTCATTACTGTAATCATCCCATGCTTCCAGTCTTGGAAGAATTTCTTTTAATACTTCCAGAGAAGTCTCTTCGTTAGTCTTCATCTTCTTATGGCAATACATTGCAGTATCATATTCCGGAACAGCTTCAAAGAAATCAATCTGGTCTTTGATATCCGGAAGGATTTCGATACGGCTCTTGATCAGAGACGCAACCTTTTTCAAATCATAATCCTTTGTGATCACTTTCTTGATATACGGCTCTGCAAGTTCATAGAATTTATCAAAATCCATAGCCTTCAGATATTCTCCGTTCATCCACTTCAGCTTATTGATATCAAATACAGCCGGTGATTTGCTCATATGATGATAGTCAAATGCTTCAACAAGTTCCGGCAGTGAGAAGATCTCTCTGTTATCCTGCGGACACCATCCAAGAAGTGCCACATAATTTACAATTGCTTCACTTACAAATCCCTGATCCAGAAGATCTTCGTAAGAAGAATGTCCACATCTCTTGCTGAGCTTTTTGTGGTTCTCATCTGTAATCAGCGGGCAATGTACATAGACCGGTACTTCCCATCCAAATGCTTCGTAAAGACGGTTGTACTTCGGTGCTGAAGAAAGATATTCATTTCCTCGGACAACGTGTGTAATATTCATCAAATGATCATCAATAACGTTCGCAAAATTATAGGTCGGATATCCGTCTGATTTGATCAGGATCATATCATCCAGTTCCGCATTCGGAACGGTAATATCTCCATAAATTTCATCATGGAAAGTTGTGGTTCCCTCTGTCGGCATATTGATGCGGACAACATATGGCTTTCCGGCTGCAAGGTTTGCTTCTATCTCTTCTTTACTCAGATGCAGACAATGCTTGTCATAATTCACAATCTGTGTTCCATCCTCTGATACAGAAGTCTTCAAAGATTCCAGACGTTCTTTATCACAGAAACAGTAGTATGCATCTCCCTGTTCAATTAACTGCTTAGCATACTTCATGTAAATTCCTGAAGCCTGTCTTTCACTCTGAACGTATGGTCCGACACCGCCATCTTTATCTGGTCCTTCATCATGAACAAGGCCTGTCTTCTCCAGTGTTCTGTAAATAATATCCAATGCACCTTCTACATATCTTTCCTGATCTGTATCTTCAATACGGAGCATAAAATCTCCGCCTTCATGTTTTGCGATCAGGTATGCATATAATGCAGTACGCAAATTACCGACATGCATTCTACCTGTCGGACTCGGTGCAAATCTTGTTCTGACTTTTTTCATTTTAGTGTTCCTCTCTTTAACTTCTGTTTTATTTTCACTGTGAAAATAAACTATTCACAGTTCTCTATGACATTCAAATATATGTTCATCTTTATAATACTAACACATTCCCTTTTTTACTTCAAGCATTCCGAAGCCACTATTTTTCCCGTTTTTCTATATTTTGCAGTTCCTCAGATCCAGGAACGATCTTTCGGACATACTTCATGGAATTCTGCTTCCACTCACTCTTCTGAAAAGCCTGGAAAAAGGTATCCACGACAAAAATTGCAAGAGAGATCACGCCTGCGATCTCCAATGTCTGGATCAGATAAAATTCGGACATCGCCTCGTTCCCGTCGATCAGATAATGAACCGTCTGGTACATCCCGTTTCCGGGAACAGTCGGAAGAACCCCGGCAATCAAAAACAACGTAACCGGTGTCTTATAAACTCTCGCAAAAATATGCGAAACAACCGCAGCTACAACTGCTGAATATAAAGATGCCATAACATCTCCCCTGCCAAAATGTATTGCAAGCAGATAAACAAATCCACCAATTGCTCCTACAATACCAGCCTGAAGAACAAAGCGGCGCGGAACCTGAAGGAGAACCGCAAAACTGTAAATAGATAAAAACGCTCCAAATACCCGGATGATCATTTCAAAAACAGTACTGTTCATTTTTTGCTCTCCTTCCTGCTAAAAAATCTTTGCGCAAAGCGCCAGCCCAATACCAATTCCAATTGCAATCCCAAGTGCTTTTAAGAAAGCTTCCATCACTCTTGCACCACCGGAAAGATAATCCCCCCGCAAGGTATCCCTGACAGCATTGGTGATTGCCATTCCCGGTACAAGAGGCATAAAACTTCCTATCATAACAGTATCCATATTCATCTGATCACCCAGACCTTCTTTTAGAAGGCAGCAGGCAAATGCAACACCAAATCCTGCGAAAATATCCTGAATAAATGGGTGAAATTTCAGATCCTGTCCCGCTGATACAAAGGCAACAAGAAAAAGTCCTACAACGATGGCTGCCCCGGTATCTGCAATGGATCCACCAAAAAAAATTGTAAATCCCACACCAACCCCCATCATTGCCAGGTTAGTTGTCTTGCGGCTGAACTCGAACTGTTTTAACGTCGAAAGCTTCTCATATGCCTGCTCTAGTGTCAGATCATCTCCACAATACTGCCTGGAAATCTCATTAACATCTACGACGAGCTTTAGATTGGTATCCCGTTCTTCTACTCTCTTTGTAACAGTAACTGCCTTTTCGTTCTCCAGTTTGATCGTCGCGGAAATTCCGGTCATGATCACCAGAACTTCTGCCATCTCGATGTGATCCGCCGTCTTCAGTATATGATGCATGGTATCTTCCACACGATACGTTTCCGCTCCGCTTCGCAGCATTATTTCACCGGCAAGCATCGCCGTTTTCAGTAATAATTGCGTATCCATGACTTTCTCCCTCTCACTTTTTCGGATTTATAACTGTCATGATACTATTTCCTATTCTAAAAATCAACCAAAAATTTTTCCGTACACAAAACAGTTCAATCATTACTGTTCACAGTATCTGTGACAAATAATGTATAATCTTTCTGCAAAAACAGTTTTTCGCAAGGAAAAAGGCTTCCCGGTCTTATGACCGGAAAGCCCATCTTCCTGAATTAGAGTGAGAGTGTTTATAAAAAGGCAGATTTAATTAGTTAATATATCCGCTCTTTTTCAGTTCTTCCTCAGCTTTTGCAAGGTTAGCGTCAGATACACGAATGATTGGTCCGGTGCATCCCATTCCGCTTTCTGCATAGATGCCGAGTTTCCACAGTACTTTAACTGCGTCTTCCAGATCCATAACTTCAATACCTGGAATCTGTGCTGTAACGACTTCCTTCGGTGGCTCTTTTACTTCTTCTTCAGCCGCTGCCGGTTTCTGAGAAGCTTTGTGCTCATCAAGGATTTCTTTTAATCCAGCTTTCTTAACAGCTGCAAATTCTTCTTTCGCTACTTCAAATACTTTTCCTCTTACCAGCTGTGCTGCGTAACGGATTGCATTTGCAATAACCGGTGCCCCGGATGCTCTGGATACGATCATGACAAGCTGTTCATATCCTTCTCCGATTCCTGGTCCATATCCAAATCCTGTAGCTTCAAAGCTTCCGCCTGTTGTGAAAGAAGAAAGCATTTTCACCATGATATTTCCTGTGAGGGAATCTGTTACCATGATGTCCGGGGATGCCTGAAGGACGTCATTTCCTCTCATAACGCATCCGCCATCTGCTCTTCCTGATTCTGCAAATTCGATCGGATACCCGTTCTCCTGCAGTTTCTTCAGAGCTTTCTCTGTCTGACGTGCACCGTCTACATTCAGGATACCAACGGTCGGATTCTTCTTGCCACAAGCTTTTGCAGCGATGATTCCGTAGATCGCATTTTTGATCATTCCTTCAATACGGTCTGTGCTGGATGTTCCTGTTGTATTAGCGATGAACATTTCTTTTGCAGTTGCCGGTGTTACACAGCGTCCTACTGTAGATACACCGATCGGGAATGGGAAGTGCATGGTTACTGCTGCATCTACTTCTCCATTCTTCAGCATTTCTTCCATCTTATCATGACCTTCTTCATCGTTAGCCACTTTAACAGTTGTAACGCCTTCTGCTTCTAATGTTCCGATATAATATACATCAATTCCGTCTTTTGCCGCTTCAATTGCCGCTGCCATAGAGTTTTCTTCTCCATGTTCGCTTCCCATTCCGGTCAGTGCAACTTTCGGGCGCTTTCCGAAGCTTCCTGTCTCCAGTCCCTGCGCCATCTCCATAAAGGTGTCGGCAATCATTCTTTCAATACTATTTGCCATTTTGTTTGTCCACCTTTCTTATTCTTCTGTTGCCATGAGTGATGCTGCAAAATCTTTCATTGCTTTTGCAATCAGTCCTTTTACTTCTTCTTCTGATACACCACTGTTATCTTCTGCACCGGTATTTGCCTGGATTACGAAAGATACACCATCGAAGAGGTTGGTCATACGTCCAAGGAACAGACTTCCTTTTCCGATGATCATGACTTTATTGATCTTTCCAGCAAGGATATCTTCTCTTGCAAATCCGATGTACGGTACACCTGAAGGAATATGTCCCTGAGTCGGAGCCCATCCTGTCAGTCCGTGTTCTCCTGCGAAGCTTGCAAGTTCTTTTCTATCAAGTTCGCCTCTCTTAACTGCGAGAGCTGCGATCATCTTGTAGTTAGCAAGCGGTACATCTCCGGCTCCTGCCGGTTTTGTGATATCCGGGTTCTGCATTTCCGGAGAGAATTTATCGATATCTGTGATCTTAAGTCCTGCTCTTTCCAGTGGATCAGCTACAAGGCTTCCGATTACGTTCTGCGGAGCACTTCCTGTTCCTACTGTATGGCGTCCAAGGATATCCAGGTTGATTTCCGGGTTTACACCATCGTTTTCTGCGATGATTACACAGAATCCGCCAAGGCAGTCTTCCAGGATCGGAAGACCTTTCTTTACATGGTCTTTACCGTTCATACCAAGTTTTGCTGTACAACCACCAGCTGTTACAGCTACACATTTGTATGCGCCTGATTTTACGAGAGCTGCTGCTTCGATCAGTGCGTGAGATGGTCCGGCACAGAATCCACGGGAGTCAGAACCTGTTGCGTTCAAAAGTCCTGCAACTTCAGCTGCTGCTTTTGCGAAGTTACCACCGCCACGCTGGTTCATATCACCACAAGCTTCTTCTGCACAGTCGATGACATACTCAACGTCTGTCTTTTCGATTCCTGCGTTTCTTACACCATAGAGGAGGGCGAGCACGCTGGATGCCTTACTCATAATGTTTTCATGCATAACATGAGCTGAAAGGTTTGCATCAATGTCATGCGCTCTCTTTACACAGCCTACCAGTTTGTTTTCATGATACAGACCTTCAGCATGCTCTTCATTTACAAAGTGTTCGATTTCTGAGATTTCAAATCCCTCGATTACTTTTTCTACGATATCATCTGTGATGATCGGATCTGCTGCAAATTTTTCTTTTGTAGCTGCTACAAATCCTTTTTCAAGCATAACAACTTCGAACATGTCGCATGCCTGAGCTAAAAGAAGGAATTCGTCTTCCGGCATGATTTCACCGTATTTTCCGTAACGCTCTGCACCTTCTTTTACTTTATCGTAGTAAGGAAATTCAACCTGGGCAAGGTCGTCCGGTGTTGCATTTCCGATATATACCTGATTCGGCCAATAATTTACACATGTATCATATGACCGAAGATGATCTCTAAGTTCTTTTAAATATTCTGATTCCGGATTAACAACTCTTTCTGTTGTCTGTGTTGTTCCGTTGTAAACTACCATTTCCGGGGTATGTACGAGTACATATCCTGCTCCTTTAATTACACTGTTCATCGCTGGTTTCCACCTTTCCTGACATTCTCTTTTTACGAATGTCACCATCATTCATTTCTCCGTGATATGCGCGTATAATCTACCTGTCCTGATTTAAAAGATTTTGGGCAGAATGCGCTAAACAAGCTTTTATCAGAAGCGCATCACTGGCACGCTTCCGAGATGCTAGGCAATTCACTAATGCAATACCAGCATGTTCCCGATATGCCTGGCAATAAAACAGGCGACAGGAAGAATCCTGCCGCCTGTACCTCTATCTCAGATATTCCGCTTCGAAGGATAAATCCCTCTTTATCTTAGAGGTATTTGCAATATTCGTTGCGGATTGCTGACATTTCGTCTACGATATCATCAACATCAAGGACCATTTCCATCATGCCTACCTGTTCATCGTAAACAGCCGGGTCAAATTCTTTTTTTAACTCTGGTTCACATACGTGATAAGTTGTGAGTCCAAGCTGGACCCCTGTCAACGGACCTGCGAATGTCGGGTCTCCTGCTGTAACGGTTTCTGCAGCAAGTCCTGCTGCTTCTCCTTCAGCTGCGCCTACGATTACGACTACGTTTTCCGGGCCGTACTCCTCAGCAAATTCTTTTACCCTTTTCTGATTCTCCAGATCCATTGCGCCTGCGCTAGTTCAGACGAAACATTCTGTTGAAGAAAAAACTACATCTCCGCCAGCTGTCTTAACGCATTCTGCGATTGCTGGTCCCGGTACACCGTCACGGTCACCGATAATAACAACTTTTTTATCTTTTAAAATTGCCATGATGTCTTTTCCTCCTTCCTTTCTTTTAAAATTTTGTTTTGATAATAGTTTTACACGCTTTACGCGATTATATATTGTGAGCACACAACCGGATCTCTGCCGGCTGTGCGCGGCTCACCTAATTAAATAATGATTAGATATATTTCTTAATCATTGCTTCGATGCTTTCCTGTGTAGCATCGTCTTTTACTACTTCTTCAACTTTTTCGCCATCTTTGTAAATAGCCATAACCGGAAGTCCAAGGATCTTCTGTCCGATAGCAAGACGACGAGCTTTTGTTGTATTCAGAGATGTGAATTTGATCTTATCTCCGTATTTATCTGCCATTTCGTGTACGAATGGCATCAGAGCCTGGCACGGAACACATCCATCACCAAAGAAATCTACGAATACATAACCTTCTGCTTTTAAGACTTCGTCTTCGAATGTTTTCTTATCTACTTCTAACATGTCAAATGTCCTCCTCACTCTATTAAAAAGTGTTTATTATTTTAATTCGTTAATATACTTTTCTGCCTGTGTAGCTGCGATTGCTCCATCAGCTGCAGCTGTAACAACCTGTCTTAAGCTCTTAACGCGGATATCGCCTGCTGCGAATACGCCTGGGATATTAGTGTGCATATCTGCATCTGTCGGAATATATCCTCTTTCATCCATCTCAAGACCTGTTCCTTCATAGATCTTTGAGTTTGGAAGTGTTCCGATAAATCCGAATACACCAAACATTCCGTCATCTTCATCAGCTACGATCTTAGTGAGTTCACCTGTTTTCACATTTTTAACAGTCATCTCAGAAAGGATTCCGTCACCGCCAACTTCTTCTACAACCGTATCCCACATAAAGTGAAGTTTTTCGTTCTTGAAAGCTTTTTCCTGGATGGATTTTGCTGCACGAAGCTCATCACGTCTGTGAATAATGGTAACTTTTCTTGCAAATTTTGTAAGGTACATAGCTTCTTCTACAGCAGAGTCTCCTCCACCTACTACGTATACTTCAAAATCTTCAAAGAAGTTTGCATCACAGGTAGCGCAGTAAGAAACGCCCTTGCCCATGAACTCTTTTTCGCCTTTGCATCCGATCGGTCTTGCAAAAGCTCCGGTTGCGATGATAACCGTCTTTGACTGATATTCAGCCTTCGCACTCTTCAGTACTTTGATATCGCCGTCCAGGTGTACTTCGTTAATTACATCTGAGGCTCTCTCAACGCCAAATTTTTCACACTGCTGTGTCATTCTTGCGATAAGAGAAGGACCGCTTTCCCCTTCTACGATCTGTCCAGGATAATTTTCGATGTCATCTGTGATTGCGATCTGTCCGCCATCTTTACCTTTCTCAATAACCAGTGTTGAAAGACGGCTTCTTCCTGCGTACAGACCTGCAGCTAAGCCTGCAGGTCCCGCACCCAGGACGATCACGTCATAAACTTTGCTCATAACGTTCTCTCCTTTTTTAATAAAATTACATGACCTTCTAACTATGATTTAGTTGTCAAAGATTGTCTGTCCGTCTACTTCTGTTGTAAGAGCTTTCAGAGCTTTTTCAACAAGACCCTTACGAAGAGCATACTCTTCATCTTTTTCAAGAGCCGGATTTCCAAGTGGATGAGGAATAGCAATCGTAGGAACGATTCTGTTCGCACCAACTGTCATGGAAATCGGAGTTACTGTACACATATGAACTACCGGGAGTCCAGCTGCTTCAATTGCTTTTACCATTGTTGCACCGCAACGTGTACAGGTACCTCAAGTAGAGGTCATGATAACTGCGTCAACACCGTCTGCTATAAGTTTCTGAGCATATTCCTCAGCGAAAGCTTTTGCAGAAGCTACGGCTGTACCGTTACCAACTGTTGTATAGAATTTGTTGTGAAGTTTTCCGATAACGCCTTCTTTTTCGAATTCACGCATAACGTCTACAGGAAGTACACGGTCTGGATCTTCGTTTGCATATACCGGGTCATATCCACCATGAGCTGTTTCGTATGT
Source organism: Coprococcus sp. AF99-45 (assembly GCF_027663865.1). Taxonomy (NCBI): domain Bacteria; kingdom Bacillati; phylum Bacillota; class Clostridia; order Lachnospirales; family Lachnospiraceae; genus Coprococcus; species Coprococcus sp. AF99-45. The sequence goes on along the minus strand of NZ_JAQDGZ010000001.1, from coordinate 308,991 downwards.
CTCTTCTGTAAGATCCATAACACCTGTGATGTCATATTCTCCGTAATGTGAGGCATTTGAACTTTCGATGTGGTCCGGATTTCCTTTCGGAACGATTCCACCTGAAGTACAAAGTGCGATTGTAGCCTTGCTAAGATCTTTGATAGCTGGCTGTGGATCAACACGGTCGAATGTTGGCATTGGATACTCTGTCTCAAACGGCTTGTCTGCCAGTTTCTTAAGGAGCATCTTAACAGCTCTCTTAGATCCACGTTCTTTTTCGAAGAAGTTTACACGAACTCCGTTCGGCATGTAACCTTCCTGGCAAGAAGCACCGATTTTTTCGCCTTTAGCGATCTTAAGAGCAAGAGGAGCAAGTTTCTTAACTGCGTCTCTCATACCAGCTGCACTGTTCTTTGTAGATACTGTGTAAACTTTGTTCTTGAACATATCAGCACCTGGGTTTTCAACGTACATACCAGTTACTGCCGGGATTCCGAGTTCTTCCTGTACTGCATCACAGATAGTTCCGCATGCAACACCGTAACGTCCAGCATTGAAAGCAGGTCCAGCGATGAAGATATCAGGATTCTGGCTCTTAACCATTTCAAGAATATCAGCTTTTGCTTTGTCAAGGTTTTCATTGAAGTAAGAGTCACCGCAAACGATTGTAGCTATGATCTCTGCTTCTTCTCCAAACTGCTGTGTCAGAGCCTGTCCAGGTCCAACGATTTCGCCTACGCGAAGTTCAGCAGGATAATCAGCTTTTTCTTCTCCACCAATCTGAGCGAAGAACTGATTGATATAATGTACAACTTTAATTTTACTCATTATCTTTACGTCCTCCATTCCTAGCGTGCACTCAGATATCCAAATCCGGTTTCATTTGTAGCACCGGTAATGGCCTGAATTTCAACTTCGATTGTTCCATCTTCACGACGAGAATGTTCATTACCACCAGCAATGGTTGTAACAAAATCTTCTGTTCCGATTACTTTATCCATCTTAGGAAGTACGATTACCTGGTTAGCATTTCCACCGGTTACAACTGCGTCTGCAGCCGGATCAGCATCTGCCAGTGACTGAGATTTTCCGTCACGTCCGGCATATTCGTCTGTAATGATTACAGTCTTAACGCCTTCAGCTTCGATCTTCTTGCAGTTCATGATAAGGTCAGTATCCGGGTTACCGAATCCTTCCTGAGATACGATAACTGCATCAAGGTCTAACAGACGGCACATCTTAGCTGTCCAGTCAGATGAACGCATCTTATCAGCAAGGTATACGTTTTCGTTTGTAAGAATCTGGCAAACGAAGTTGATTGTTTTTCCGTGTTCTTCGAACAGGTCATGTACAACCGGGTTGTTTTCATGAACATATGTTGGGTTCTTATCGCAAGCGGATACACAGTTACCAGATACGATAGCTCCGTCCATAACTTCTGTCGGGTTCATGATTGTAGAGAGTGTTCTCTTAGCATCAACACCGTATACATATGTGTCATGGAGAAGTCCCTGGCTCTGAAGCATCTGTACATAAGCAACTCTCGGAAGGTTCGGGAATTTTTCTTTTCCTTCCATGATTCCGTATGTCTCATATGTCTTTGTCTCGTCTGGTGTGAGTTCACGAGCAAGTTCTCCAAGGTAAACTGCTACTCTGAATCCAGCAAGACGAACAGCTTTTTCATATTCATGCTGTTTGATTCCTTCAACTGGTTCGCAAACAACTACTAAGTTGTTAAGTTTAGAGAATGGTGTATATTCTGCACCCGGGCCAGACATATCAATGATACCTTCCTGGAATCCCACGATCTTACCAGCTGTTACAACAGCCATTCCTTTTAATGCATATGTCTTACCACTACCTACAGTGTCAACTTTTGCGATAACGCCTGGGAAGACTCCCCCTCTTCCTTCAACTTTAACACGTGGTTCAATAACATCTTTAACCGGAGTGATACGAACGCTTTCACCTGGTTTTGCGATATCAAATTTAACATCTTTGATTTTTTCGTCCTCAAGAACGATTGCCTTTACAGCTTCTTCGTCAACATACAGAACACCATTTTCGATCTTTGATTCAGATGCGAACTGAATGTCGTTAATAAAAATGTGACCTACTTCTAATTTCACTGTAAATTCCCTCCTTTTTTGAATGTGTTTGTTGTATGCTCAAAAGTACACTAAACCGCATGTACTTCTACAGCCTTTTTTTAGCGCCAGCTTTCCGCTGACGGCAGAGCGCTTGAGATCAATGTGTAATCTACAAGCTGAAAGTCTGCATAAACCTGAGGTTTATAAAGATCAGACTTAAACTGAAATTTACCGCACGCCTGAATGGCGCTTGCAATGATCTGCATCGCCTGTGCATCCAGACCTTCCGGCGTTTCTGAGAGCATAACCGACTTATATGGAGTCTCATTCGGTTTTACGCTTCCGGACAGCGGATGTGTCAAAAGCCGGTATCCCTGGAAGATCATCTTCTGAACTTTTTTAAGTGTGTCCTCATAAGAAAGTTCTTCGTATTCCACATGATAATCTTCCCCCAGTTTTTCTTTTACCAGTGGATTATTTGTGATAATCATAAATCCAGTGTTCATAGCCGCTTCTTCCTTTCGTCCCCTGTCCGTTTATGCGGTCTTTTTTGGCTCCCTGTGTCTGAAATACTCCAGATATTTTTTTAACATATATCTGGTATCAAAAAAGGACGCCAAAACAACTTCTCTGTTTTAAACGTCCTTTCTGTCTCCTTGTAAATTCGGCAATTCCGGATTCAGAGTGTAGTACCTTTCCCGATCCTTTTGCCTGAAAGTTTCACCATTCAACGAGCTTTACTGCTCTACGGTTTGCATCTTCGGCGACCATTTATCAAATATCTTTATAAATGATTCTCTCGCAGGAAATATCAACCTACTATCTAATTGACTGCATTTTTTATACATTTTACAGCATCTTTCTTGCTGACATGATTACTATAGCACACATTTATGCAAAATGCTAGTCTTTTTATAGATTTTTTTGTATATTTCTTATTGTTTTTTTCTATAACTATTTTTCAGTTATTATACAAATTATCTATTTGCCTTTTTTCTGATTTGGCAGGAAATTATTATAGTAATCGTCATGCGTCTTCTTAACAAGACCACTGAGTGCTACCAGTGCAATCGCATTCGGGATAACCATCATACTGTTAAAGCAGTCTGCCATATTCCATACAAGTTCTACTTCCTGAAGTGATCCAAGTGCTACGCAGATACATACAATGATTGAGTAAATTTTAACAGCTTTTGCTCCAAACAGGTAACGGATGTTTGCTTCACCGAAGAAATACCATCCGATGATCGTTGAGAATGCGAAGAATAACATACAGATCGCGATAAAGATCTCACCGAACTTACCATATAATGTAGAGAAAGCATACTGGCTCAGCTGTGCACCTGTAAGACCAGTCGTTCTTGAACCGGTTGTGATAATAACAAGTGCTGTCAGGTTAAGAATTACGAATGTATCAATGAACACACCGATCATAGCTACAAAGCCCTGTTCAACCGGATGTTTTACTTTTGCTACTGCATGTGCGTGTGGTGTAGAACCCATACCAGCTTCATTGGAGAAGAGACCTCTTGCCACACCTTTCTGTACTGCAAGCTTCAAGGTTGCGCCCATTGCACCACCTGCTACTGCTGCCGGTTTAAACGCACCGACAATAATGTCATGGAATGCTGCCGGGATTGCTGTAACGTTTGCAAAAATTACGATCAAAGAACCTACTATATAAAATGCTGCCATGATCGGCACGATCAGTTCAGTAACTTTTGCGATTCGCTTCATACCACCTGTGAATACAAACAGAGAAACAACTGCTACAAAAATACCCATTGCAATCTTCGGAATTCCGAATGCAGTGTTCCATGATGCTGCGATTGAGTTAGACTGAACTGCATTGCCCATGAATCCAAGTGCAAAGATAATCAGGACTGCAAAAATAGCTGCCAGAACTTTTCCGAACGTTCCTTTAAATGCTCCTCGTATGTAATATACCGGACCACCGGTTACGGTTCCGTCATCACTGACCTGCTTGAACTTCTGAGCCATAACCGCTTCTGCGAAGATCGTTGACATTCCGAGGAATGCGCTGATCCACATCCAGAAGATTGCTCCCGGACCACCGACTGCAATTGCAGTTGCAGCTCCGGCGATATTACCGGTACCAACCTGAGCAGCAATCGCTGTTGCAAGTGCTTGGAAAGAAGACATTCCGTCTTTTCCGGCATCCCCTTTCTTGCTAAAAAGTCCGCCAAAAGTTCTGTTCCATCCATCTTTAAAACCACGGATTTGGATAAATCCAAGCTTAAATGTGAACAGCAAGCCAATACCTACAAGTGCTATGATCAGCACCGATCCTGTTAGGACATCATTTACCTTTAATACTAAATCGTTAATACTCATACGGTAACCCTCCTTTTTAATAGACATCCCTTATAGTTTTTATCTGTTGAATCTATAATAACCTATTTATAGTTTTTATGCAATATTTTCAGTTAACTTATTTATTTTTTGTGTATTATCACCATGTTATTACGATAACATAATAAATTTGCTCTAAATAAGTGCGTTTTTTCGCGCTTTTCTGTGTTTGTCAAAAACTCAGTTTTCATATTTTTCGTCAAATTGTCTAATTAATGACGATTTAATATCTATGCATTTCCATGGGATTTATAGATTCTTTCAGATGAACGCATTAATTCTTTACTATATTGATATTTCAAAGAAGTTATTTTCAGACCATGAAACATAAATAAAAAGCAGGGAGCAATCTTCCGTCTTACCCAGAAATCTGCTTCCTGCTCTTCCATTCTGTTTATTCAGTTATTCTATACATTGATCTCTGCTTTTACACCAAGCAGCTCTTTATTTTCATCCAGGATCGGCCGGATCACATTCTTAAGGAATGCTTCGACCTGTTCTTTGGAACGTCCTACATATTTGGATGGATCCATTGTTTTCTGAAGATCTTCCAGACTCAGATTAAATGCATCATCTGACGCGATCAGTTCAAGAAGGTTGTTGTCCAGACCTTTTTCTTTAACATTCTTTCCTGCTTCCATCGAAAGTTCACGGATTCTTTCATGCAGTTCCTGACGGTCTCCACCAGCTTTTACTGCATCCATCATAATATTCTCTGTTGCCATGAACGGAAGTTCAGACATCAGACGTTTTTCAATTACTTTTGGATATACAACCAGTCCGTCAACGACATTCAGGCACAGATCCAGAATACCGTCAATCGCAAGAAAACCTTCCGGTACACTCAGGCGCTTGTTCGCAGAGTCATCCAGAGTACGTTCAAACCACTGTGTAGCAGAAGTGATCGCCGGGTTCAGTGCATCAATCATCACGTAACGGGACAGAGATGCGATTCGTTCGCTTCTCATTGGATTTCTCTTATATGCCATTGCAGAAGATCCGATCTGTGTCTTTTCAAACGGCTCTTCCACTTCTTTCAGATGCTGGAGAAGACGGATGTCATTGGAGAATTTGTGTGCACTTGCTGCAATTCCGGCAAGAACATTCACAACTCTTGTATCCACTTTACGGGAATAGGTCTGTCCGGATACCGGATAGCATGCTTCAAATCCCATCTTCTTAGCAATCATTGGATCGATCTTATCAATGGTCTCCTGATCTCCCTCAAACAGTTCCAGGAAGCTTGCCTGTGTACCGGTTGTTCCTTTTGATCCAAGAAGTTTCAGGCTTCCAAGCACATAATCAAGATCTGCAAGATCCATAGAAAATTCCTGCATCCACAGAGTTGCTCTCTTTCCAACCGTTGTCGGCTGTGCTGGCTGGAAATGAGTAAATGCAAGTGTCGGAAGATCTTTATACCGATCTGCGAACTTTGAAAGTTCATCCAGAACATTAACCAGCTTTTTCTTAACAAGTTTCAGAGCCTCTGCCATGATAATGATATCGGTATTATCACCTACATAACAGGAAGTTGCTCCCAGATGAATGATCCCTTTTGCTTTCGGGCACTGCTGTCCATATGCATATACATGAGACATCACATCATGGCGCACTACTTTTTCACGCGCTTTTGCGACATCGTAATTGATATCCTCTGCATGCTCTTTCAGTTCTGCGATCTGTTCATCTGTAATATTGAGCCCCAGCTCTTTTTCTGTCTCTGCAAGTGCGATCCAGAGTTTTCTCCATGTCTTAAATTTCATGTCCGGAGAAAAAATATACTGCATCTCCTTGCTGGCATACCGCTCTGAAAGCGGACTTACATACTTGTCGTATCCCATAGTCTTATCCTCCCTATTCTTCTGACTCAAACGCGTGGGAAATATCTTTTCCCGGAACGCGCATCGGGTAATTTCCTGTAAAACATGCATCGCAGTATCCAAGATCTCCAACCATGTCTTTCAGCTTATCTATTTCCATATATCCAAGAGAATCTGCTCCGATCATTTCACGGATCTGCTCCGTTGTATGTGAATGAGCAATGAGCTGATCATTCGACGGTACATCTGTACCAAAATAACAAGGATGTAAAAACGGTGGCGAACTGATTCTTACATGAACTTCTTTTGCTCCTGCTTTTTTGAGCATCTTGATGATATTTGCACAGGTCGTTCCACGGACGATGGAATCATCTACCATAACAATACGCTTGCCCCGTACAACCTCTTCAATAACATTCAGTTTGATCTTCACACTGGACTCTCTCTGACTCTGTTTCGGCTTGATAAAGGTTCTTCCTACATAACTGTTCTTGTGGAATGCCATACCGTAAGGGATTCCGGAATATTCCGAATATCCTTTTGCCGCAACCAGTCCGGAATCCGGCACACCGACAACCAGATCAGCCTCTACCGGATAAGACTGTGCAAGAGCCTTTCCTGCAACAATCCTTGCATGATATACATTGATGTTGTCGATTACGCTGTCCATACGTGCAAAATAAATGTACTCAAAAATACAACGTGCCTGCTTTTCAGGTGGAATCTGCATACTTTTGTCCGAAGATACTCCATGCTTTGTAAAGCTGACAATCTCTCCCGGTTCCACGTCACGGATAAAGTCTGCACCAACTGCTGCAAGGGCACAGCTTTCCGATGCCAGGAACCAAGTATTATCTCTCTTGCCGATACAGAGTGGTTTGAGACCAAATGGATCTCTCGCTCCGATCATCTTACGCGGGCTTGATACAACCAGTGCATATGCGCCTTCAATTTTCTTCATTGCATTCCTGACCGCATCCTCTGCCTTTGAAACCTTCAGACGCTCTCTTGCAATATGATAGGCAATCACTTCCGAATCAATCGTTGTCTGGAAGATTGCTCCGGTATATTCCAATTCATGACGAAGCTCGATCGCATTCGTCAGATTACCATTATGGGCAATCACCAATGTACCTTTCACATAATTCAGAACCAGTGGCTGTGCATTTTCCGCACGAGTTCCCCCTGCTGTCGAATACCGCACATGTCCGACGCCAAGGTTTCCCTTTAATTTGCCAAGTTCTTCCTCATCGAATACTTCATTGACTAGTCCTAGTCCCTTTCTGAAATGAACTTTCCGCTTGCCATAGGTATCTGTCACTGCAATTCCGCAGCTTTCCTGCCCTCTGTGCTGAAGGGCAAACAAACCATAGTACACTGACGGCGCAACATCGCCACCATCCATATCATAGGCACCGAATACACCACATTCTTCACCTAAACCAGTCTCTACTCTTTCAAGTTCGCTCATCGTTTTGTCTTCTCCTATTTGTTGTATCCGCTTAATTTTTACATAGAGAGTATAATACATGATTTTCCGAAAATCAATACACAGCCTTGAACTTTCTCCCGTACACTATGCTCTTCTGTACTCTTTTTTCCATTCTTCAAACAGTTCCTTTGACGGTTCGATGTTGATATTTTCTCTCACTTTTTCTATCTTTTCTGTAAGTTTGTTGTCAATTTCCAAAAGGATTTCATTGCCCATGACCATCTTCTGATATTCATCCTGCGGCATGTATCTGGAACTTGCATACAGGTAACCTTCGAGCATTTTATTATCTTCACAGATCTTATACGCCTTCTCATACATTCTCGCCGACTCTTCATACAGAAATGCTCTCCCATATGCTCCGGCAAGGCACGCAGACACGCGACCATAAAAACGCTTATCTACCGAATCATCCTTTTCTCCGTTGACGATCGACATGTAAACCAGGATTGCCGATTCCAGTTCTCCACTTTCCATCAGCTTATCTGCTTTGTATTTCTGACGTTCTACTTCTTTCTGGTTCTTGAGTTTCTCCAGAACATTCTGGATGTGTGCCATTTCACCCGGTGTGTAGATTCTGGATTCATGTAGCACAAGAACCACAAATTTCTCCACGGAACCATGATTCCGGATCAGTTCCACCAGCTTTACTGCAAGATCCTGCATTTCCAGTTCATCTGCGATCCATCTGCAGAGCTGCTCATTCATGATCGTATAATCGATCAGATACAGATTGTTGCACAGATAATAACACAGCTCTTCCAGTGTACTGATCCTTGTATGGATCCTCGAAATTTCATAGGGATGTTTTGCCTTTTTCTTATGACAAAGAATTAAACTGCCCATTGCTGCCTCCTAATTCAATGATCTTCTCCAACCGGAATCCTGATGGCGCAAAAAATTCGCCAAATCCCATATCTTCAAAAATAATATGACAGGTCTTTTCATCCGAGAAGAATGTACTAATTTTCAGACGAAGCGCATAGTTTTTCCGGTCCGGCATACCTTTCAGAGAAACCGACTCCACAAGATGCCTGCCGGTCACCAGAGAATCTACATGGATCTCAATATCCTCTGTATCACCAAGAAGCACCTCGAACTGTCTGTCTGATTCGTACCAGTGATTGCCCCAGGATACCAGTGGGTACCAGCCTTCTTCTCCATTCACGCGCATCCGCACGGAAATCTGCTCGGTCAGTTTTGTCTCATCCAGGTAGACTGGTGCATCTGACTGTTCCTCTTTTCTGCGCTGCGCTGTATAACACGCTCCTTTACTGTACAGATTATTTCCCATAAACGCACGGCGTCCGTTACAGAGAACGCGCAGAGAATTCGGATACCAGTTATTTTCAAATCCATCTCCTGTCAAAAAGACAGAAGAGATCATCTTCTTGTTGAATACACTCTGGATAAAACGTTTAAAATGCTCATCTGCCGCTTTTGCCTTCTCAACATGCAGCACCGGATAAACTGCTTCCAGTTCTTCCATACGTGCATCTGCCACCTTGTCCACCGTCACAAAGCTTTCTCTGCTTTTCTGCGAACTGTTCTTCAGTTCCCGCAACATATATGCCCGGATCACATCCTCGTCACAGTAAAAAAGTGCCGCTTCATACTGCCATAATTCTTTCGGCTGGTTAAACATATAATGACAGAAGCTTTCCTTGTAGTCCTGAACATAAATATTTTCCTTTGCCACTCCGAGTTTCTGTCCGATTCCCTTCAGCAAGACGCGGATGTCTTCGTTTTTCTCCGGGACTGTAAACGTGATGCTTTCAATTTCTTCAAATCCGTTCAACGTGTACTTTACAAAATCCGCCAGCAGCTGGACGCCTTCATATTCCTGTCCGTCTACCTCAATTTTCCTATTGCCAAGCGCACACTCCCAGATCCCTTCCACGCAGATACTGTCCCTTACCGTAGACATCCTTCTTGCCTGTCTTCCGTAAGTCCAGGTCTCTTTATAATAGTTCATCACCAGAGGAATCTGATTGTTCTCTTTTTCAATTCCGGTATCCACCGTCTCCGGTTCCTGTGTTTTTTCATTATAATAACTGATCTGACACATCTTTGCATTGATGTCATATCCTATAATACTTCCATGTGTCATGAAGTATTTCCTCCTTTAGTAAGCAACAAAAATATCCTCAGCAAGCTGTTTTTCTGTTGCAAATTCCTTCATCGCGATTGCCAGTGCTTCATTCTTCAGTGATGTCATATCATTCAGTCTTCCAAATTTTCCGATTGGTCTCACCTCACGCGGCTTATAGTCACTTTTTTCCGTAACCGTCACCTTATCCTTATTCGTCTCTGTAAAATAATAACGCAGAGATTCATCACCAAACAAAATAAAGCTCTTGATATAAGTGTCTTCATATGCCGGAAGCAGTATTTCTTCCTGATAATTCATATTATCACTTTCGCCTTTCCGTATCTGGTAGGAAATTGCCACTTTGCTTCCAGGTTTTGCGTGATATTCGATCATCGTCTTATCATAAAGCTGCACTTCTCTGAGCCAGTTCTCCGGATACTTCAAATAGAAAGAAAAATACAGCTGTTTTTCACACATTTCGCGCAGGAATTCCCGTAGCATCGGTTCCAGTTCCTGATGCACTTCCCTGCTGGAATAATATTTTAGCAGGGCGATCTTACAGATATCCGGAAGATCTTCCTCTTTGCGGTATTCATTTGCGATGATTACAAAAATACATCCTTTTACCTGGCGTCCGTTCACCACATATTCTCTTGAAACATAAGCAAGATATGCTCTCTTTAAACGGAAATACGTTCTTCCTTCATAATAATCCGCAAAAATTTCTTCCTCACCAAACATAGTTTCCGAGAAAAGCATCTGCGTAATGATTCTTTCTGAAAGCTTGTAGGTTGTAATATCATAATCTCTTGCCACATGCCAGAGTTTCTTCATATTACGGGTCGATCCACAATAATACTCAGCAAGATAAGACAGCGTCTGCTTATCATACTGATCTTTCAGAAACAGTTCAAAGCATAATGCCAGAAGAAAATCATCCTCATCCGTACCTTCTTCACGCAGGCGCATACTGCACATTTTAAACACTTCTTTTTCATCTGCCATCTCCAGCCCGTGCTCTCTAAGCATATCCCAGGTCAGTTCTTTTTTCTCTTTCTTTCGTTCCTCTTCCTCATGCTCTTCCTGATATTTTTTGCAGATTTCCATATACCGGTTCTCATAGAACATCCTCATAGTCTCATATGGAATGGAATCAATGTAATGGCGGCCGTCTTTTGATTCCCAGACAATCCGTGCGTCTTTATTGTATAAATATACAATCACTCCATCCGCACTGTACTGTACTTTCTGACTGATCGTTCCGTCAGGCTCGATTACCATGACAAACGCCATGTTCTTTACCGTTGTCTTAATCTCATAAGCATGGCAGATATCATAAACTGCCCGGATTCTTTCCGGTGTCATATCCCGCTCAGTACAGCAGCGTTTGTAAATAATATGCAGAATATCATTGATCCTTCGATTCTCAAGCTGCATCCAGGCAAACCGCTCCATCTGCTCTCTGTAAGCACTGTAAAGCTCACTGCTTTCTTCCTCACAGTTAATCAGATTTGCATACAACACCGCTGCTTTTTTATATTCCAGTGTGTTTCCATGCCGGAAGTAAAGTAATACGGATTTTGGAAACTGTCTGTCCAGATATTTGTCATCCACAGTCATCATATAATATTCAAAAAGCTGCGCAATCTTCAGATCTTCTTTTACTGCCAAGGCATACCACTTAAAGCATTCCGGTGTTGTCCGATTGCCACGGATCAGATGGGTACAAATTGCTGTCAGAATCTGTGGATCCGGGAAAATCCGATAAACCTTCCGCATCACAACATCCAGATTCTTATCATAAGTCCGCTGTTGGGATGCAAGGTTCGCCATATAAAGCGCAATTTCCTTTGTCAGAATTCCGTGCTTCTGCGCAAAATTGAGAATCTGTACTTCAAATGCCGAGAGCTTTTTCAGACAGGTTGGCTTCTCCAGAAAACACCGGTATGCCTGCCAGTACAGAATTACCTGGTTCGCACCGTTGCAGCAGTGGCGTTCCAGAACCTGTAATTTTTTGCTGTAGTTTTTATATTCCGGATCAATGTCAATCAGCATACACACAAGCTCCCATGAAGTTGGTTCTTTCATATATGCCTTATTCAGTTCTTCAATTGCTTTGTTAACCTGGCTGCCTGATTTTCTCAAAAGCGCAGTCAGATACAGATAATACGATGAAATGACCGAATCCTTATTCACTGAGAAACGGCTGTAATTGTAATCATCCAGAATACCACTAGCCTTGTCCGGCTCCTTACAGAGCAGGTTAAGATGTGCATCAAACAGTGGATAAACATCTCCGTCTTCTGAATATATATCCAGTCCCTTCAGTTTTTCTCTTGTTGCGTCCGCCCAGGCTGTCAGATTCTTTCCTTCCGCATTACACGCAAGGAAATCCTTTATGATTGATGCAATCGTCTTATCTGCCACACGTCTGTTCTCTGCATGATCCTTGTGATTGGCCAACATTACCTCATAGGTCAGCGATTCATACGGACTTTCAAAAACAATCTGTCCATAATTATTTCCCGCATGAGCCTTTTCCGGATGAATGATATAACTGAAATCAAACAGATTTCCCACAAAATCGTCCGTTGTAAAGTTATCCCTTCCAATCTGGATAAAATCACCGCTCACATGCACCTTCACCGGCATAAATCCCCAAGTATTCTTTGTAAAATGAATAATCTCACGGGTTGCTTCTTTTAAATTGCGGAAAGTTCTCTGATTCCGTCCCATTGTCAGGAAAATACATTCTTTCTGTTTGATTCCGACCAGAAATTCTTCCATCGCCTGCTCACCGAGAGACCATTTCCTAATATTATCATAAAGTGCCTTTATCCTTGGCTCTTCATACTTTATCACGTCATAAAAATCGCGTGATCTGAAAAGACGGTGTGCCTCGATAAAGTTCTCCATCGCCAGCCTTTTAAAATCACGGATATTCTGTACTCTTCCACAGGAAGTCTCGACTGATGGTTTTTCAATGATCGCAGTAAAGTTTACCTCAAATTCTCCACCATTACATACAATCGTAAACTTTCCCTGTTCAACATGCCCGGGAGCAAGTCCGCTTCCATCATAAGTAAAACGGAGCTCCACCGGGTTGCCCTCAAATCCCTGTTCTTCTAAATGTATACGAAAAGAAGAAGAATATACAAGTCCTCTGATATCTCCTTCTTTCCTGTTCTTCAAAATGAAACTTCCCTGGCAGGACTCTCCTTCCCCGATCGTCATCTCAAGATTCGTTACCGGCAGTACAATCTCCGGATGAACAGTTCGAAAATCTCCTTTGGAAAATTTTTTTATTTTATTCTTCAAGCTTGCCACCTACTTCTGCATTGCATTTTTTCAAAAAGACATTATAATAAATTATAACATTATTCTGCATATCAGGCAATGCGGAATACCCGATTTTTTTAATTCACAGATTTTTGTTATACACAAAGGAGAATACTATTTATGGAAGCAAAACCGCAGTTTCATGGAAGTGACACCGCTGCTGTCGCCGCATTTTATCATGTACCGGTGGACGAGATCGTCTGCTTTGGAGCCAATGTCAACCCACTTGGATTATCCAAAAACCTGAAAAAAGATCTTGCTGCACATCTGGATCTTCTCAGTAGTTATCCGGACCGAAATTACACTACTTTGAAGAAAGTGATTGCCGATTACTGCCAGATTTTACCGGAACATGTAATCGTCGGAAATGGTTCTACAGAGCTGATCTCTCTCCTGATCCAGACACGGAAACCACAAAAAACGCTGGTTCTTGGACCAACTTATTCCGAGTATGGACGTGAACTGGATCTGGTGGGAAGTTCCATCCATACTTACCTGTTAAAAGAGTCAGATCAGTTCCATCTTGATATCCATGCCTTCTGCGAAGAAATCAGGAAGGGCTATGATCTGGTGATATTATGTAACCCGAACAATCCGACTTCGTCCGCTCTCAAAATGCCTGAGATCCAGACCATTCTGGACTGCTGCCGGGAGGCTGGCTCTTTCTTGATGATCGATGAGACTTACGTTGAATTTGCACCGGATATTAATGAAATTTCTTCCATGTCTCTGATCAGCAGTTTTGATAATCTGATGATTCTCCGTGGCGTATCCAAATTTTATGCCGCACCTGGTCTCCGCCTCGGCTACGGTGCAACCAGTAACAGCCAGTTTCTTCAGGATCTTCTGCTGATGCAGAACCCATGGAGTCTGAACAGCCTCGGCGCTTACGCTGGTGAGAAAATGCTCCAGGATCAGGAGTATATCCGGAAAACACGGGATCTGATCCTCTCCGAGCGAGACAAAATGTGCACTGAAATCTCCAAAATCAATGTGCTGACTGTGTATCCTGCTTATGCGAATTTTGTACTGGTAAAGATTGAAAAAGAGGGAGTTACTTCTGCGGATGTGTTTGAATTTCTGATCAAGCAGGGTCTGATGGTGAGAGACTGCTCCAGCTTCAAAGAACTGGGCGGGGAATACTTCCGGTTCTGCATTATGGCTCCGGAAGATAATAAGAGACTGCTTCAGGGAATACAGGATTTCTTTGCATAATGTTTCCTATCCCCACAAGAAGACCATTCACTAAATCGCCAACTCTTATTTCTAAAAATTTTGAGCAGCACAGGATCCCGGCGCAAATGATATTGAATCGTTGCGGCTAAGAGCGCACAAAAATAGGGGTGGTGTCCGTGTTCACACGAACATCATCCCCTTTTTTGTACAAGCTTCGGAGTTGCCATGCATCCGTATGAAACTGCCAGTGACAGTTTCATAGGTGACGATCAATATCATTTGCGCCAGGATCCGTCCCTCTTCACACTATTCTTTCAAAATAAGCGCCACAAACACAAGATCTTCTTTCCCCGCATTCTTGATGCCATGTCCATTTCCGTCTGCACAGAAAGTCACATCACCAACTTCTACCGGATATTCTTTGCCATTATCATTGTAAATGCCTGCCCCTTTTGTCAGATAGTAAGTCTCAGTCTCTCCATGATGCTCATGATATCCGATCTCACATCCAGGTTTTAACGTTACTTCATTGAACATCTTGCAGTACGCACCGAGCTGTTCACCTTTGATCAGTTCTTCCTTCAGGATATAGCCTGCGCCACCCGCTACATTTTCTGCTTTGATTGGTTGTCTTTCTGATTTCTTTGTCATGACTCTTTTCCTCCTGTCTGATCAGATTTCTTTATCTGTCATTGTGACACGATTATTGAATTGCGTCAAGTGCCGCAGAAATATCTGCGATCAGATCCTCTTTATCTTCAAGTCCCAGACTGATGCGAATCAGTTCTGCCGGAACTCCTGCTTCTTTTAACTGCTCATCATTCATCTGGCGATGTGTGGATGTTGCCGGGTTCAGGCAACAGGTTCTCGCATCTGCCACATGGGTTTCAATCGCTCCAAGCTTCAGATTCTGCATGAATACGGAAGCAGCTTCTCTTCCACCTTTCAATCCGAAAGATACCACTCCACAGCCCCCGTCTGGCATGTATTTCTTTGCTCTTTCATAGTATTTGTTAGATGGAAGTCCCGGATAATTGACATAAGCAACCTTTGGGTGCTGCTCCAGAAATTCTGCCACAGCCTGTCCGTTCTCCACGTGTCTTGGCATACGCACATGAAGAGATTCCAGTCCGAGATTCAGGATAAATGCATTCTGTGGTGCCTGGATCGATCCGAGATCACGCATCAACTGAGAAGTACATTTTGTGATAAATGCGCCTTCTTTTCCGAATTTCTCAGCATAGGTAATTCCATGATAGCTTTCATCCGGTGTGCAAAGTCCGGGATATTTATCTGCATGAGCCATCCAGTCAAATTTACCACTGTCTACGATTGCTCCACCGACTGCTGCTCCATGTCCATCCATATATTTTGTAGTCGAATGTGTCACAATATCTGCTCCCCATTCGATCGGACGACAGTTGACCGGTGTCGGGAAGGTATTATCCACGATCAGCGGTACACTATGCGCATGCGCAACCTTTGCAAAAAGCTCAATATCCAGAACAGTAAGTGCCGGATTGGCAATCGTCTCACCAAACATCAGCTTTGTATTTGGCTGGAATGCCGCATTTAATTCTTCTTCTGTTGCATCCGGAGAAACAAATGTTGCGTCAATTCCCATTTTCTTCATTGTCACACTGATCAGATTGAAGGTTCCACCATAAATCGAAGAGGAAGCCACAATATGATCTCCTGCTTCACAGATATTGAACATAGCAAAGAAATTCGCTGCCTGTCCGGAAGAAGTCAACATTGCAGCTGTTCCGCCTTCCATCGCCGCGATCTTTGCCGCTATGTGGTCATTAGTCGGATTCTGCAGACGGGTGTAGAAATATCCGGATGCCTCCAGATCAAATAATTTTCCCATATCTTCACTTGTATTGTATTTGAATGTCGTAGACTGAATGATCGGAACCTGTCTCGGCTCTCCATTTCCAGGTGTATATCCTCCCTGCACGCATTTTGTTCCCATATGATAAGTATTCATGAGAAAGTTCCTCCTTTTTCTTTTACACATTTCCTCTAATGTATATTCATTAAGTATGTTTTCTATTATAGCAGAAAACGGGAGATTTTGTTTAAAAATCTCCCGTTTGTTTTATATTTTTTGCAGAATATGCAGTTTTTCTTTTATTTTCCTCTTACGGTTTACATCTCCCGCACGGGCTATACCCCTCTTTAGTCAGTTCTTCTCTTGAACCTGTAAATGTTTTTTTATTTCCTTCTTTGATATCTTTTACTCCTGAGCACTCCGGCGTATGGAACTTCTTTGTATTTTCATTCAACACATACATCTTTTTCTCTGTATTTCCACTGGTTTTTCCCGTACCCACTGACGCATCCGTATCGGAAAGCACTGCCTTTCCCGTTGCATAATCAATCGTAATTCCCGGCTGTACATTATAGACATACACATTAAATTTCACACCTTCTCCATGATCCTCCACTGATTCTGCTTCCATTAAAACTCCGGATGCAACCAGATTCTCCCCTTCAAATACCGGTGTGACACGATACATTACATGATTATCTGTCTCTTTGATGTAGTCGGCAACCATATTTTCAAATGGCAGCATCCCATCCACATTCATATAGCGGGTTCCTGTAATCAGATTCTTTTCGTTTGCATTTTCTGCCGTCAGCTGATAGCCTATCAGATGACAACGGTTGTAAAGATATTTTCCATCCACATTGTCAAATTTTATTGTCTGCCACCCGGACGGTTTCACCTGTCCAATCTTTCCTCTTTTCCCGGTCGGCATCAGATCTGTCCCAATGTTGGACACGGCAACGCCGCATCGTCCCAGCTCATCCAGATCACTGTAGCTTTCATAAGACTGATCTGTCAGCTCATCTTCGGTAAAATCCGGTTCATTATCGTCAATCACTACATACGGTGTTCCGCTGTATGCCGGAATATTATCCAATGTAGCGCTCACCGGATCCTGGCTGCCACCTGCTGTCGATTCATTTTCTCCGCTACCCGACTGCCTTTCAACTACTGCTGCCTGACTGTTTCCATATGATGCACTTTGCGCATCTGCTCCACCTGTGCCACACGCTGTCAGAAACAATGCAAACGTCAGAAGCAGCACACCTCTCATTTTCCCAATTTTCTTCTTCATAACAATCCCTGCCTGTTGTAAATTTCTTTTGTAATCTTCTCATGGGAGTAACCGGAAAAATCTTTTCTCTCTTCCAGTCTCCACTTGCTTAAATCTACCTCAAAAAATACATCTGCCGGATAATCCCGGTTCCATTTATACAGAACAATCTCTGTAATCTTCCCCTCATATCCAGCCAGATTCTCCCCCTCAACAAAACAGAAATCCTCTTCTTCTGCATTTTCCAGAAAATTCCGGTCAACCTTCCACATTTTTTCATCCTCCAGTCGCCCTGAGTCCTGTATTTTCTTCCCAGTCCCAGTTTCCCGGCATACCTCTTCTTTTGCTTTAAAGACTTCTTTAAAAAGCTTATCTGCCTCCGGCGCCATCCAGAGTACATTCCCTCTCGTCATCTCAAGAATATCCTCTGACACCATCCGGTCCCGGCTCACTCTCCTGCCATTAAAACATATCCCCATCCGGTTATCCACACATACAATAGTTTTCACACTATAAAACTCCTTCCCCGCAATTCCAGCCAATATCCGAAATTCTCTACACAGCTTCACATTCTTTTGCCACTGTAGCGTCCGTCTCGTCCCTGCATTTTCCATAACACAAACAGGCAGAGAATCCAATCCCTGCCTGTCCGTATTCATAACATCTTATTCAACTTTCGCAATATCAATCAGTGTAAGCTGACGGATATCTGTATTTTCCAGACTTGTCACAAGTGCTCTTGCAGTATCCATAGCTGTCAGTACATTGACACCTGTCTCGATTGCATTACGACGGATTACAAATCCATCTCGTGCATGATCTGCTCCCTGCGGAGGAGTATCAATTACAAGGTCGATCTCGTGTCCAAGGATCAGATCCATCAGGTTCGGTGATTCCTGCTCAATCTTATTGACCGGAATTGCTTTTACGCCACCTTCTTTTAATGCATCAGCTGTACCGCGTGTTGCAAAGATGCGGTAGCCAAGTGCCTCAAATCTGCGTCCGATCTCGACAGCTTCTCCCTTATCCTCATCACGAACAGTCATGATCATGTTCTTATATTTTGGAAGGTTGATTCCAGCTCCAAGGAACGCTTTGTAAAGTGCCTCGTTAAATGTAGTTGCAATTCCCAGACACTCACCTGTAGACTTCATTTCCGGTCCAAGGCTGATATCTGCACCACGGATCTTCTCAAATGAGAATACCGGCATCTTGATTGCAATATAATCAGCTTCTTTCTGAAGTCCCGGTGTGTAACCCATTTCTCTGATCTTATGTCCGATGATCGCTCTTGTAGCAAGCGGAACGATCGGGATACCTGTTACCTTACTGATATAAGGAACGGTACGACTTGAACGTGGGTTTACTTCGATGACATAAACATCTTCGCCACATACGATGAACTGGATGTTGATCATACCAATTACGTGAAGGGCTTTTGCAAGACGCTTTGTATATTCTTCAATTTTACGCTTTGTCACTTCAGAAATGCTCTGCGCAGGATATACAGAAATACTGTCACCAGAATGGATTCCGGCACGCTCAATATGTTCCATAATACCAGGGATCAGAATGTCTGTTCCGTCACATACTGCATCGACCTCAATTTCTTTACCGACCAAATATTTATCAACCAGAATCGGGTGATCCTGTGCAATACGGTTGATGATTCCGATAAATTCATCAATATCATGATCGTTGATTGCAATCTGCATTCCCTGTCCGCCAAGTACATAAGAAGGACGAACCAGTACCGGATATCCGAGACGGTTGGCAACCTCTTTTGCTTCTTCAGCGGTAAATACTGTATCTCCCTTCGGACGTGGAATATTGCACTGTGCAAGGATCTCGTCAAAGAGCTCTCTGTCCTCTGCGGCATCTACATCTTCTGCGGAAGTTCCAAGAATCGGCACTCCCATCTTCATCAGGGATTCTGTTAATTTGATCGCAGTCTGTCCACCAAACTGAACAACTGCTCCGTCCGGTTTTTCCAGGTCTACAATGCTCTCTACATCTTCCGGAGTAAGTGGTTCGAAATACAGCTTATCTGCGATATCGAAATCGGTACTTACAGTTTCCGGGTTGTTATTTACGATAATAGTCTCGTATCCTTCTTTTGCAAATGCCCATGTACAATGTACAGAACAGAAGTCGAACTCGATACCCTGTCCGATACGGATCGGTCCTGATCCAAGTACTAGAACTTTCTTTTTGCCAGAAGTCTCTTCTACTTCGTTCTGGCTTCCGAATACAGAATAATAATATGGGGTCTCTGCCGCGAACTCAGCCGCACAGGTATCAACCATCTTGTATGCTGCAACGATTCCGTTTGCATGACGCATATCGTGGATTTCTCTCTCATCTTTTCCGGTCAGTCGTGCAATAACATTATCCGGGAATTCAATACGTTTTGCTTCTTTCAGAAGTTCCGGTGTGAGTTCCTGTGTCTTCAGAGCCTGTTCCATCTCAACAAGGATTGCGATCTTGTCGATGAACCATTTGTCGATCTTTGTGATCGCATGGATCTCGTCATAAGAGATTCCTTTGCGGAGTGCTTCTGCGATCATCCAGATTCTGCGGTCATCTACGATTTCCAGTTTTTCCAGAATTTCTTCTTTGGAAAGTGCTGAGAAATCATAAGAAAGCAGGCAGTCTACATGCTGCTCCAGAGAACGGATCGCTTTCATAAGAGCTCCTTCAAAGTTATCGCAAATACTCATAACTTCTCCGGTAGCTTTCATCTGTGTCGTCAACGTTCTCTTTGCACTGATAAATTTATCGAACGGAAGTCTCGGCATCTTAACAACACAGTAGTCAAGCATTGGCTCGAAGCTTGCATAAGTTTTCTTTGTAACTGCATTCTTGATCTCGTCCAGTGTATATCCAAGGGCAATCTTTGCAGCAACTTTTGCGATCGGGTATCCTGTCGCTTTGGAAGCCAGTGCAGAAGAACGGCTTACACGCGGGTTTACCTCAATTACACAATATTCAAAAGAGTCTGGATGTAATGCATATTGTACGTTACATCCACCAGTAATATTCAGTTCTGTAATGATATTCAGTGCCGAAGTACGCAGCATCTGATATTCTTTATCTCCAAGAGTCTGGGAAGGTGCAACAACGATACTGTCACCGGTATGAACTCCGACCGGATCGATATTTTCCATATTACATACAGTAATACAGTTTCCAGCACTGTCTCGCATTACTTCGTACTCGATTTCTTTCCATCCTGCAATGCAGCGTTCTACAAGAACCTGTCCTACACGTGACAAACGGAGTCCATTCTCAAGGATTTCTTCCAATTGTTCCTGATCATGTGCGATACCACCACCGCTTCCGCCGAGGGTATATGCCGGACGAAGAACAACAGGATATCCGATCTTATCTGCAAACGCGACACCATCTTCTATATTTTCAACGACCAGTGAAGCTGCAACCGGCTCACCGATCTTTTCCATGGTATCTTTAAATTCCAGACGGTCTTCTGCTTTCTTGATGGTTTCCGCCGTTGTACCGATCAGTCTCACATTATGTTCCTTAAGGAATCCTGCTTCTTCCAGCTCCATTGCAAGGTTCAGTCCGGCCTGGCCTCCAAGGGTAGGAAGTACGCTGTCCGGTTTTTCTTTAAGGATCAGCTGTTCTACAACTTCTACCGTAAGTGGTTCGATATAAACGCGGTCTGCAATATCTTTGTCTGTCATGATCGTTGCCGGATTCGAATTCAGAAGTACAACTTCAAGTCCTTCTTCTTTCAGTGAACGGCATGCCTGTGTTCCGGCATAGTCAAATTCTGCTGCCTGTCCGATTACGATTGGACCGGAACCAATAACTAATACTTTCTTTATGTCTTTATTTCTTGGCATTATTTTGTTCCTCCCATCATATCCATAAATCTGTCAAACAAGTAACCAGAATCCTGTGGTCCCGGGCAAGCTTCCGGATGGAACTGTACTGTGAAAATATTCTTTCCAACGTATGACATTCCTTCGTTTGTATTGTCATTGACGTTCACAAATGCAGGTACTGCAACGCTTTCCGGAATACTATCAGCATCTACAGCATACCCATGGTTCTGGGAAGAAATATAAACTCTTCCTGTCTGCAGATCTTTTACCGGATGGTTTCCGCCCCTGTGTCCGTATTTCAACTTATAGGTCTTACCACCGTTGGCGAGTGCCATCAGCTGATGTCCCAGACAGATTGCAAAGATCGGGATATCTGAGTCGTATAATTTTCTGATTTCTTTAATAATGGAAGTGCAATCCGCCGGATCGCCAGGTCCGTTCGACAGCATGATACCGTCCGGATTTGCGGAAATGATCTCTTCTGCAGGTGTATTTGCCGGGTAAACGGTAACTTCACATCCACGATCATTTAAAGACCTTGCAATGTTGTTCTTAGCACCAAAGTCCATCAATGCAACTTTTGGTCCATTGCCTTCTAAGACATATTTTTCACTGCAAGTTACTTTGGAAACTACATCTCCTACTTTGTATGCATGAAGTTTCGGAAGTACCTCGTCCAGATTGTAATTTTCATTCGTTGTGATCATACCATTCATTGTACCCTTTTCGCGGAGGATTTTGGTAAGTGCTCTGGTATCAATTCCTGCAATTCCCGGAATATCCTGTTCTTTCAGGAAATCCTGAATTGTACCTTCACAACGGAAGTTGCTTGGCATTCTGGACAATTCTCTTACAATATAACCATCCGGCCACGCCTTCTTGGACTCCATATCCGGTGTAATACCATAGTTTCCGATCAGCGGATATGTCATGACAACGGCCTGTCCGGCGTAAGAAGGGTCTGTCAGCACCTCTAAGTATCCAGTCATTGAAGTATTGAATACAATCTCACTAATCATATCTTTTGTTGAGCCGATGCTTGTGCCTTCAAACACAGTTCCGTCTTCTAAAATTAGAAACGCTTTCATATGTTCACCTTATCCCTTCGTAATACTCTTTTATTCTCAAAAAAGGGGCACTCTTGGAGTCTTTTCAATTCCAGAGCGCCCACACTTTCTCAAATTGTAAAAAGTTTACCATATCTGGTTACAGATTTCAATACCTATTTTTTATGTTTATTTTAAAGTGTAATTTTTTTAAAAAAGAGTTGCTTTTATTCAAAAATTTGATATAATATAATTCGTGACTGCAAAAGCAGTACGAATGCTGGAATAGCTCAGTCGGTAGAGCACTTCACTCGTAATGAAGGGGTCGTCGGTTCAAGTCCGATTTCCAGCTTAGTGATCAGAGAAAAAGGGAGTGCCTGTTTATCAGACATTCCCTTTTTGTATCCGGCAGAAATGCCTGTGATACCTTCACTGACCGTCCCTATCGACCGGACATCTGTTTTTCCTGTTCTTCGATCATTTTCTTGACCATATAACCTCCGACAGATCCGTTCTGTCTTGAAGTTAAGTCTCCGTTGTACCCGTCTGATAACGGTACTCCCAGTTCACTTGCAACCTCGTATTTAAATTTGTCCAGTGCACCTTTTGCTTCTGGCACGGCTGCTCTGTTTGATGAACGACTTGCCATATTCATTTCCTCCTTTTTTGTAACATTTTGTTTTGTGTTACGCTCCTAGTATATGGAGAATAAATTCAGATTACACTGGGAGGTTTTGTTAATTTTAGCATTTTTTATTTTGCAGTAATCTGCATCAGATGAGTATGAAACATTTTAAACTGAAGCATGACACATTTGGTATTCTTTGCATAAAAGCAGACTTTGTGAGAAAACTTAGATCATAATATAAAATCCAAGTCAGGACAATTCTGCAATTCTGGATACACCTACATAAATTTCGGAAATTTTATACCATGTACGGTAATCAACAGTTCCGGTTACCGGAAGACCGAACACCGACTGGAATTTTCTGACAGACGATGCTGTTGCCGGACCATAAATACCGTCAACTGTGATTTTCGGAATTGCCGGGTATGCACCGGCAATGACATTTAGCTGTTCCTGCATTTGCCGGACTTTTGTACCAGAAGAGCCCTGTGAAAGGGTATACCCTGGCCATGAAGACGGAATGCCTGAAATTTCTTCAGCGGTATTGATGTAAATATCATCTCCGTAATAATAGCGGAGGATTTCTGACGGAGAATACCCCTGATCACCAAGTGCTTTAGAACCCCATTGGGTCATCCATTTTGCCACAACCTATAAAGTTATTTCTTCTTATTTTAAGGGAATTCTAAGTCCTCATGTTTGGTGCTGTCAACCGTGATTTATTTCACCCGCAGTCTCTGACCAACATAGATCACATTCGGATTGCTGATTCCATTCAGCTGCGCAACCTTCTGGTAGGAGGTGCCGTATTTAGCTGCAATACCGGAAAGCGTATCTCCAGACTGGACAGTGTAATACTGTGCGGATGAAGCACCTGACTTACCGTTCACGATATTCTGAATCGTATTGTAGTCATACCCGGCAGCTGATAGACGATTCTTTCTGTCGTTTCCATTGCCCCATTTACCGGCAAGAACTTCCTGTGCGATCTGCTCATTTGATTTTCTGGCAAACGCAGCGTTGATCTTGTTCTGTACTTCTGTGTAACGACTACCGAGAACAACCTTTCTTGTGTCACCGTTACCATATTTACCAGCTTTCACTTCGTTCACCAGTGTATCTACGGATGCAGAATAGATATGGTCGATGAAGCTCTGCACTTCCGTATACCGTGTTCCGAGGGCGTTCTTGCGGTTGTCACCATCACCGTACTTGCCCTGCATGACTCCAACAACCAGATCGAGCGTGGATCCGCCCGGAGTATTCACTGTCGGTTTCGGTGTTTCTGCCGGTTTGGTTGTGTTTCCTTTTCCGGCGTATTTGTTCCATGCGTCCTTGTCGCCGTAGAATTTATCCAGATCGAGATTACCGCCCCATCCATTCAATCTACCACAAGAGCTATACTGCCGGATAACACAAGCATAAGCTCCCTCATTCCACGGCTTATCCTGGTATCCTGTGGCGTTCATGTCTGCGTACTGTGCAATCCAGAGTCCGTAATTGCCGATATTGTTGAATTTATAGGCTACAGACTGCGAACAATACAAAAGAGGTCTTACGCCTGTTTTCTGGTATACATAGTCAAGCCAGCTCTTGCACCATGCAAAATCCGAGCTACCGAATGCCGGGTTGCTCTTCCCCTCCCAGTCAAGACAGAGAATTGATTCGCCTACACGTTTTCCGATTCTATCAAGGAAGTAATCTGCTTCTTTCTGGTAATCTCCACCATTCGCATAATGGTAGATACCGAGACACTTTCCGGCGTTCTTAGCCTGTGCGTAAGCTCTTGTGAAATCCGGGTTCACGTAGCCTGTTCCTTCTGTTGCCTTTACGATCACAAAATCGCACGGTACTACACTGAGGTCGATTCCTGCCTGATAACTTGCAATATCAATTCCATTCATTGCCATAATGTTTCTCCTTTCAAAAAGAGGGCGACTATTCGCCCCCTGAATCATTATCTACTTTCACCTGATCTTCCACCTGCGATCGGATGTGTTTCACAAGTGGCTGCATAAATGCCGGGATATTCACTCCCATGTCCTGAATATTTTCTAAAATACTGATAATCTCATTGCAGATCAGCCACATTGCCACGACACATGCCACCAGAAATGTGACTGGTGACTTCCAACCAATTGAAGTTGATGCATATAGAAGCATTTCATCAATAATCGCTCCCACAACTACCAACAGCCACATAGATACCTTTTTGAAAATTCCTCTGATACTTTTATAGGAATTGATATCCTGTGCTCTGTATTTGCTTGCCATAAGTCCGGTAGCATAATCAATCAGATTACATACCACCAGCAGGATCACCGGCACTGCAAGCACTCCAAGAAGCGCTGACAGGAAAGCAAATACTGCTGTAAAAATTGCTTTGATATAGTTTGCCTGTTCCACTTTCATATTCCTCATTCTTTCTTTATGAATTTACCGGCTTTGCTGCTCCGGTATAAGATATCGGATAATCGTATGGATAGTCATACGGATAATCAACCGTTTCCTGGATCTGTACAGAAATCGTAAATTTTTCCCCGGTCGCAACCGTATTTTTGCTTAATTTCACATCTGTAATTTTAAGCATTAAACCACCTCAACTTCTATCCTTGCTTTCCTGATCGAATCCGCAACCGTATAAGTCACTTCCAATATATGTGTTCCTTTTTCTTTCGGAGCAATCTTGCAGTCAAGATAATGCTCATTGATATCGCACTCTCCTTGCACCACGATGTCTGTGTAACGTGCCAGCTCATAAGATGCTGTCAGAATCGTAAATGGCTCATCGTTAGGACTTCGCACCAATAGCTTAACGTGCTTGTCTTCGCCCAGGATAAATCTAATTTTGTTCACAACAACACCCCCTTCCATGTATCGGATAAATTACCTCCACAAAGAGCGGATCTGGCTCTGCGATAACTTGATACTGCTCCGGAACTGCCTCTACAGCATAGTCTTCCGGAATAACTGTAACCTTACAGTCTTCCGGAACAATTTCCACCATATAATCAAGTGGAACAAGTCTTACGCATAGAGTAGCCGGATCAACGATCAACAGCATCTTCGTGCAGTATGCGATATTGCCTGCATCATTTTCTGCCGTCAGCTCCACCACATACATTCCATCTAAATCATAAGGGACCATGGCATTCCACCGGTCCCCTTCAGCTCTTTCGAATATTACTTCTTTTCCATCTATCTTACCGCTTACCTTTACTACCATAGGCGCACCGCCTAGTCGGTAATCTCGACTGCAATAATGAATGTCTTTCCGCAGT
Organism: Coprococcus sp. AF99-45; assembly: GCF_027663865.1. Taxonomy (NCBI): domain Bacteria; kingdom Bacillati; phylum Bacillota; class Clostridia; order Lachnospirales; family Lachnospiraceae; genus Coprococcus; species Coprococcus sp. AF99-45. The sequence continues at coordinate 282,717 of NZ_JAQDGZ010000001.1, read as the reverse complement.
CTACTGGATTCGGAGTAAGAGTCACTGACTTAATCACCGGAGCTGACGTATCGACAGTAACCTTACGTGTGACTGTAGTAGTCTTTCCGGCTTTGTCTTTAGCTACGATTGTGATGGTGTTTGCACCCTCAGCAAGAGTCACGTCCTTAGTAAATGTTCCGTCTGTTCCGACCGTTACAGTTGCTCCATTTACCGTTACTGTAACTGGCTTAGATGATACGTCATCTGTTTTACCACTTACCGTTACTGTCTTCTTGTTGGTTATAAGGTTATTTGATGGAGCTGTGATCTGCAGTGTCGGAGGCACTGTATCAACTGTAAATGTTGCTGTCTTAGCTGCAGCTGCATTACCATCGTTGTCGGATGCTTTGACCGAAATCGTATGTGATCCATCTTTTAACGTCGGTGATGTGCATGTGCACTTATATCCACCGTCAATAGCAGTCTTTGTTACCGTCGATACAGCTGTACCATCAACTGTGACTGCAATTGTTCCTGCATTTACTCCGGAGTCTGTATCTTTTACCTGGAATTCGATAGTCGGAGTCGTATTTGTGATATAAGCTCCTGCAGACGGAGACGTGATCGTGATAGTCGGTGCTGTCTTTTCTTTTACACGGAGTTTAAGTGATGCGCCGAGAGTAGCATGACTCTGATCTACCGTGGTAGTATTGCCGGCCTCATCTGTAGCCTTTACTGTTCCGCCAAGAACATGATCCGGCTGATTATAGCTCGACTTACTTGGAGCCGTAACCGTAGCTTCCCATTTCCCGGAGGTCGAATTATAGGTCAGATTGTATGCCTGACCATTAAATATATATTGAACTGTTTTTACTGCCATCTACGCTTCACCTCTACTGCTTGTCTTCTGTTACCAGATCTTCTGCTCCGGAATCAATCAGGACCTCTTTTACCTTGTCCTTTAAAAGTCTCGGTACCTGTGAATAAGTTTTCTTTCCTAACATAATCTGCTGTGCCCATAACATTGCCATCATTTCTTTTCCTCCTGAAATTTGTAATAATATGAATAAAAATAAAATGGTTAATACAATTATCGTTTTACTGATATACCGTTTCAGACATTTCCAAAATGCATCCTTCGAGCATTTCATTTTTCTCCTCCGCTTTTTCGACTCTTGACTGCAGGTCTGTATTTTTCTCTTCTGCCTCTTTAAGTCTTGCCTCCAGAGCTGCTATCCGGCTGTCCGGATCCTCTCCTTCCCGGTACATTAACACACCAAGAATGCCGGCCGTGTACTTCACGATTGCATCGAGCTTTGTGTAGTTTTCATACACAACGGTATCTGCATCCCGTTCGCTCACAGACATTCTCTTAGTTGTTGTCTGATCAGAGAATAAAGTCTTCAGCTGATCCTCGTGTGCTGAAATGGTCTTGATCAGAAGTGCGCCATCCGTCTGCTCAGTGACCTGCTGGATCTGCAGTTCCTGACCATCATTGAATGTGATTTTCATTTTTCTGTTTGCCCCTTTCTTCTTTTTAGAGGGATTCTGAACTAAATAGCAAATTAAAAAATGCAGAGACAACGATGAACAATAATTTAAAAAGTTTATTGTCTGTAAAGCAAGTAACTGTAACAAATAATATAAACGTTGGCGCAGGAAAGGATTTCAATTATTATTTAAAACCGCCTACAGTAAATGGCTACACACCTATTGGAGTAATCGGATATGACCTAGTTGGAGATTGGGATGCATGGGTAAATATCGTGTCCTGTTATTATAACAGTAGTGAGGATCTGCTTTACATAAAAGGACACAATTTCGGAACGGGAACATGTATTGCGTTAGCGAATGTATTTGTTCTGTACAAAAAGAACTAAATTATTTCCATTTTCCGATTATAAGCATATTACATTGTGAATAACACATTCCCTTTTTTACCGAATAAGCTGTAAGTTTATATCCAGTTGTGCTTACTTCATTGACTCCTGTCCAATATAGTTCATTTGTAGTCCCAGGAGATACTATAATCAATGGTGCTTCCTTGAATGTGAATGGAAAATCTACAGCTTTACTAGAAACAAAATATAATCCATACCAACTTATATCAATGTTAGTATTCCATGTGTATTTACACCATACAACAGCATCTCCATTAGAATATTTTATGTAGTTGTATCCGTTCTTTACTCCTCGTTCTACGATAGAAATCAGTTTATTGTTTATGGTTGCAATACTATCGTCCGATTTTGCTAAATTGCTACTTAGTTCAGAATCCCTCCTTTGACTGGTTGATAAAGTTACATATATAAAAGCGCATAACAAAAACACCCGACCAATGCCGAGTGTAAATAAATAAGTTTATTTACTTATGCACTTAAATATTTAAAGTGATGATACCGTACACCTTCCTGATTCACCGTACAGTATCGCATGGTTGTCTCTGACTTTGCGTGTCCCGCAAATATCATAGCCTCCTGCAGAGGCATTCCGCGGTTCAGTGCATTTGTCAGAGCCGTCCTCCGGAATCGATGCGGATGTGCATTTTCTACGCCCGCCTTCTCTCCGATCCGCCGGATGATATCCTCAATTCCTGTTTTCGTCAGCCGGCTATTCGGTTTCTTGCTTCCGACAAATAGCGCCGGATCATTGTCTTTTCTGCTTTCCAGATATTCTTTCAGGTACATGTTGGTTCGTTCATTGATGTACACCGTCCTTTCTTTCGCTCCTTTTCCATATACAATCAGCTCTTTATTCGCATACCGGATGTCTTCCCTGTTAATCTCTGAAAGCTCCGATACTCTGACTGCTGTGCTATATAGGAATTCTAGTAACGCTTTATCCCGAAGACTGCTGCATTTACGCAGCATCCGCTCCCGTTCTTCATCAGTATATGGTTTCCGGATCTTCTTTTCTACTTTTATAGATTCCACCAGCACCATCGGATTTCTCCGAATCCGGTCACGATCTCGCAGCCATCCGAAGAAGCTGCTATACACTGCCCGGACATTCTTTAGTGTCTGGTTTGCTACCTTGCGGATCATTTTATAAGCCCGCATGAATCCAGAAATATCTCCAGAATCTATGTTCTTCACTGGCTTATTGATATAGGTCAGTAACCGAACCAGTTCATACCGATATTGCTTCACTGTCTTTGATGCTTTTCCTTCCAGTGCTTTACTCATCAGAAACTCTTCCAGATCCACTTCCCAGCTCCTGTCTACAACCTGCAGGTCCGTTTCCTGGATTACTCTGCATCCGGTAAATGTCATCTGCAGCACTTCTTTCAGCTCACGTAATTGCATTTCATCTAAAACCGGTTGCATTCTTCGCAATACATCCATTATTTTCGCTTCCATACATTGCTCCTTTTTTGCTTTCAGTATATCAACTGGCGTACTGAATTAAGTAGCAATTTAACCAAAACTAACACTGTTTTAGAGAACAGGAAACCAATATTTATTGATTCAACGGCGCAAGGAACAGCAAATTTGGATACCAATAGCTTTTTGAAAGCTGGCGTTACATATGCTTTCATCGTTATAGTTTCCTCCAATATCAGCAGTGAAAGCTATAAACAGGAAATCGCTTGCGCATTAAACAATGTAAATATGGGAAATAACGGAAACTATTACAAATTAGTTTCTACTTTTACAGGAAAATGTAGCAAAGGCGATAAGCTTCATATTACTTCGTACAAAAATGGAGGCACATGGACTCTTTTTGTGACAAGAGCTATTTTTATACCAGTTAGCTAATTAGCTAAAATAAGCCGTTGTTGCAATCATTACGAATGAGGCACTATCTGTACCGACGATATATACTCCACCATTTTTTATGTATATACGTGCTTGTGTTCCAGCAGGTCCACCATTATGCATAGCTATTGGAATAAGGCACTCAAAATCGCCATAACCATTTGGTGTCATTCCTGACGGGACACTGCCGAGAGCCTGATCGTTTGCAAATTTCCCACCATCTAAAAATCTTATCGATCCAGAAACAAATACCACATGACCTATTTTGCGGAATTTTAGCTTTTCTGAAAGATTATTTGCATTAGTCATATATTTCCAACCAGAATCAGCAGTTGCCGTTTTCAAATTGCTACTTAATTCAGCAATGGATCCCTGCACACTAAACAACTTCTTAACTTCCGTGATATTAAGTCCATTGAGAATGACCTGGTAAAGTGGCATGTCTGCTACAAGATCTCCTGACTGTATATCTCCTGTTGTATAACCTGGTACAGTCGGACTGTTTTCGCTTGGTGTTCCCTGGATTACTTTCAAGGTAAGTGATTCTTCATTTGTACTTGGATCTCTACTGTATCTGGCAACGATAAGGTCTACCCTTTTCATTCCCTGTGATCCATTTGTAATGGTGAGAGAATCGTATGTGTTCTTTTTAATCGATGCAGCACACCCTTGATGCATGATCACACCATCTCTTACTTTAATCTCATTGTTTGACGATACTTCCGCAGTCAACTGTGATCCTGTTTGCAGCACATAAGATTCATTTCCAAAAATTCCAATATTGATATCTCTGTCCTGTTCTGCAGTAACATGTGGACTTCCGGTATATCCTGTAATTATATCCATTAAGACTCTCCTTCCAATTTATACTCTACTTTTTCTTTGCCAGCTGAAATCGTCCATATCTTCCTTCCGATCGGCTTCTTCATGCTGGCACCGGTTAGATAATCTCGGCCACCAACGATGTCTCCAATATCCATACTTCCTTCTATTTTCTCCATCGTCATGTCATATTCCGTCTTATTCTTGGAATTTGTAAGTTTCGCAATTCCATTTTTGAGTAGGTCATCGTATTCTGATCCGGAGCTATCGTAAGTTTCTTCGATTTCATCAATTCCTCGATAGTACTGCGTTTGTCCTACGTTTCCCTTTTCGTCGACATACAAATGGATAACCAGGCGGTCTTTTAACTCTCCTTTTCCAAGGCATACTAAGTGATTCACGCCTCTTTTATTGTCATCCATCGTAAAATTCATGTTCTGATCGTTTGAAAATTCGTATTCCGATGAATAATCTACGATAGGAACAGCCCTTACTCGAACATAGCCCATTTCGTATTTATCGCCTTGAATATACTTGATTTCCAAGCGGTAACCTACGGATTGCAGCATCTTCCTTAAACCTTCATGTAGCGTACAATATCGATCAAACTGATAGTTCGTCAACTGAATGCCTGTATCTTCAACGACTCCGTAGAAAAAGCCCGGAAATGCTTCTTCTACTTTTCCTTTGATGATTTCATTTATTTCTCCGGATGCTATCGCATAATCCTGTCCCTCTTCCGGCTTGATTATTTTTTTCGTCATCATTCCGCGCCAGGTATATCCCTTTACGGTGATACTATTCGCTTTTGTGCTTGTAGTTACCTCCCGAACTATTCCGCCATACTCTGTGTCCGGAACATACACCTGACTTCCGAACTCAACCGTACCATTCCAACCGGATCTCTTAAATTCGATCTCAAAATCATTGATTGAGCTTTTCTCATCTTCTCCGATTTCCATGTCTACATTTGCATTTAAGATATATCCGAGCTCTTTGCCTATCGGATCCGTATAGATCAGTTCCATTCCGGCACGCTCCTTTCTTTGTATACCTTAATATCAAAGCCGAATTCACCACTCCAGTTAAGAGTCAGTACGCCAGACGGAATCAGTGCAAATACGCTTTTGTCTTTCGCTCTTTTTGCGAAAATATTTTGCACAGTTCCATTTCTCAGATGCTTTGTGATCGTCTTCTCTCTGCTGGCGATTAATATATATTCACCTGCTTCTAACGTCTCATAAATCTGATAAGGATAACCGTTTATCAGTATTCTTGGATCAGCGCATGGACCATATATTACCATTTCAAAGTTATTATCTCGGAAATGATCGATAATCCAGTTCTGCGTTCCGGCACTCTTTCTTGAATAATCATAATTATACGTTATCGGATAGTCTAAGAATGTATATGGCTTTCCTTTATTTGCAGAATCAGGATAAAAGCTTTCCTGTTGCTCCATCGACCAGAATGGATACGGGCAGTATATTTCTATCTTGCAATCTGTACGACTATTATTTTCACCCGATACTTCATTGCTTGATTTTTTTACATATCCATCAATGTAGTATTCGCCATAGTAAATTCTTCCTGGAGTCAGATTGACCACATCGTACTCAAAAGCATTCGTAAGCTTATTAAGGATCCGCTTTCTTTCTTTTTCTTTGCCTCTCACGGTAAGAGTAATATCATACATCACCGGTTCTTTTGCAAAAGCATTCACCGTTACACCCATTTCTCTTTCTGTTGTATTAGGTGTCCACTCATAAGCATGGAAATATCCGGAAGTTGCTCTCATTTTGTCTCCGATCAGATTGTATTTTTCTCCATTGGAGCATACATATTTAATCTCGATCATTCAAACACAACCCCCATTTCTCTCAAAGCTCTTGCTACTTCTCTGTCATTTAAATTTATAACTATACTGCCGTCTCCACGTCTGGATGTTGTTTTTAAATATTCCAGTAATGCTTCCAGCTTCTCTGCAATCGTGCTGTTCTGACTTTCAGTGCTGCTTTTGCCAGAAATTGCAAGGTCCATACTTGTTCCAATTGGTTTTTTTACAGACTTCTGAAGCTCTGCTGCCGCATTGGATACTAATGTTGTCTTGCCAATCAATCCATTCGCAATTCCGGTATCGATCATCTCTCCAACATAAGCTCCCCAACGTGACGGTGAGTGAATTCCGAAGAATGCCAGAACATTTTCTTTAAATCCACCAAGAACACCTTTTACAGCATCCCATAGCATATGTGCCGCCGAACGAAGTCCGGATGCGATACCGCTTATGATATTGATTCCAATTCTTCCCCAGTTCTGGCTCGTAAAAGCATTCACAATTGCGCTGATAATTGCCGGTATCTGTCCAACCAAATTCGGAATGGCACGTATCAAACCTGCTGCCAGCTTAGCGATAATTGTAATACCACTCTGGAGAATCTGCGGAAGATTCTGACCAATTGACGCTACAAAACGCACGATTGCAGTCACTGCTGCCTGGGTGATCTGTGGCAAATTGTTTATGATTCCATTTACTAACCTTAAAAGCAGTCTTGCACCTGCGCTTAAAACAGTTGGAAGCATAGAAATAATCGTGTTGACAAAATACGTGATCACATTTCCTGCCATCGTTATTACTTGCGGTAAATTTTGCAAAATTCCGTTGACGATGTTGCTTATAAAATCTACACCCTTCTGCAATAAAGTCGGAAGCTGCTCCTGAATTCCGATATTAAACTGATCCATAAGCTGCATTGCGCTCTGATAAAGAGTCGGTATTCCTGTTGTGATTCCGCTTGCAATTTGTGGAATCAGTCCAGACACTGCAGCAAACAGTTGTGGACCAAGTGCCGTTACAAATGTAACGATTGCTGATGGAAGTGCAGATATAACATTCCATACTGCCGGAAGCAGATTTCCAGCTGCAAAGGTTATGATCGTATTCGCCAGTTCATTAAGTGCCGGTCCTACATCCATTCCCAGAGCAATTTCTCCCATTACATTTTTAGCCGCTGCTTTCATCTGGTTGAACGATCCAGATATAGTCGTTGCCGCTTCTTTTGCTGTCGTTCCGGTAATATCCAACTGTCCCTGGATCACGTGAATTGCGCTGTAGACATCTGATAGATTGTCAATATTGTATTCCACGCCACTGATTTTCTGTGCATCTGCCAAGAGACGCTCCATCTCCGACTTTGTACCACCATATCCAAGCTTCAGGTTGTCCAGCATTGTATAGTTCTGTTTGGCGAATCCCTGATATGCATTTTTGATGTCTTCCATATTGGTTCCCATCTTATTTGCATTATCAGACATGTCTACCATTGCCATATCTGCCACATCTGCAGCTTTGGAGGTGTCGCCAGCAAGGGAACTAAGAAGGCTCGCAGAAAAGCTTGTGGTGAGTTCCATGTAGTCATTTGCACTCATTCCTGCTGTTTGGTAAGCTTTTGCCGCATTTGCTTTCACTTTATCGGCAGAATCTTTAAATAATGTTTCAATTCCACCAAGGCTCTGTTCCAGCGCCGCGCCTTCACTGATGCTTGCTGACAGAGCTTTCCCGATTGCTGCTGTGGCAATAACCTTTTTGATCATGCCAACCATTTTCCCGCCAAAAGAACTTCCAGCAGAATCTGCTTCCGGCTCTATTTCTTTTTGAATTCTTCCCTGAATTCCTACCGCTGATGGTATGATCTGCACATACGCTTTTGCAAGTTCTGTAGCCATCTTATCCCTCCTTTCCCGTCAATCTTGCCCATTCTCTGTCGAAATCTTCTCCGGAATCAAACGTCTGAATTTCTTTGGATTTTTCCGTTCCATCACCTATGGTCATTCCAAGTAATGACTTCGGACGGTTTATCCCAGTCGCTCCATCCTCGGATTGTAACCAGGCGGTCATACGTGTTCCATCTGCAATTGCTGCCATAAGAATTTGTTCCGGTATAGGATCTATCCCTACCATTTTCATTTTGATTCTTGAATTTTCCCTCAACCCACAAGAAAAAGTCGCTACCATTCTGCACGGTAACGACTTATAGTCATAAATATGATATGTTTCTGCAAGATCACACAAAAGTGCGTCCTTATCTAAATTAAGCATGTAGGCGAGGGCTAAGAGTTTTTTCCTTCTTTTATATTTCCGAAAATTTCTCCAATTTCATTCATCATTTCCGACGCCGGTACCCTTCCGTTCTCCATTCGTAAATGTTCTTTCAAACGTTCTTTCTGTTCTGTTCCAAGAAGACGGTTTAATACGCTGATTGTTTTTGTCATGTCTCCTTCATCCATTTCACATAGATCTTCCAGAAGTTCATAATCATCCAACGCCGCTTCATCTAACTCATACTCAAAACCACTGCTTGTTTTTCCCTTCATTATTTCTTATTCCTCTTAATATATTCGTAATGTGTCTGTCCGTCCGCATCCGGTACTGCCGATAACGTTGTCTCGTATCCAATCGCATCATCGTCCTTATATACAATGTCTCCGACTTCCGTAATGCTTGCACACGGAATAACGATACGCTTCACTGCGTCTTTCAGAATCATATCCACAGCCCACGCATTCTGTTCCGCTTCATCTGCATTTACTTTTACCGTAATCCCTTCCTCAAGTGTTCCGGTAACATTATCATCTCCGTAAACACTCTTCAGGACCTCTACATTCAAGGCTTCGATCATCGTAAACTTAAAATTATCTTTCTTACTGGTCTGCATATTCAATACAGTGTCGCCGCCCCAAGCATTTTTGTTGTCAGTTTCCGGACTATTAGAATTAGTGAGTCCATCCTCCGAGCAATATCCAAGTGACTTAAATGCTGCATCTAATGCTGTGGTTGCATCTGTTGGCAATGTTGTTCCGAGCGGTGCTCTAAAAATCGCGCCACCTACTTTCGGCTTACCTGTACTTACATTTTTAGCATCTGACATTTTTATCCTCCTTCATCAGAAATGAACCATATCATATACAGCCTGATACCGATATTTCTTCCTTGTTGTATCCGTATAGTTGTAGTCGCTGTTAAGCTGGCACTTACTGATATCATCCATTTCAACAATTTTTTCCATTGCTTCTTTCACTCTTTCATTGAGTGATGCCGCCCCATAAAGGGATCCTGAATAAGACTGGATAGCAAGAGTTGCTGATGCAATATGATTTTCTTTGCCAGATCCAGTCTTTTCAATCAGTACATATTCCTCCGGAAGTCCCGGTTCTTCTTCCATCCTTACCGGAATATCAAGCTTGTCTTCCAGATATTCTCTAACTTTTTCCTCGATCATTTTTTCTACCCATTGCTTTCAGCAAGCTATTGTTTCCGTCGTCTCCATTTATTTTTACAACCGCTCTTGTTTGCGCAACATACGACTCTTTCTCTGCATCTGATGATATTTGATTTGCCTGTTCCAGTAAAATTGCCTGCATCTCTGCAGATTTCATCAACTCTCTTACACCGGATCGATTTAACTCAACTTTCGTTTTAACCATAACGCTCCACCATCCATCTCTGATTCCATCTTCCTGGAATATTTTCTTCAATTCCTTGCTGTGGGAATCCAATTACCCGCCATGATGTGCCAAAAAAATCCACTCTGCAGTCTTGCCAGTCGTGCGTATCTCCTTTTGGAATTGCGATATTGTAGACTGCTTTTTTTCCAGTAATATTAAGCATATCCAGCACTTCTGTTGTCGATGCCGGAGCAACCAACACGTCTTCCACGGTCACAGGTGTCTCTGTATATATCGGATGTCCGAATGTATCTGTCCCACTTGCGGTCCGTTCGTAGAGCTTCACCGGTATTCCTTTAATCATTAGCCTCTTCCTCCTGCATCAAATCCGAATATGGATTAAAATAGCCAATTCGATTCCCGACACCAAGGATTTTCTTATCCAATTTAGTCAGATACAATTCGCCGCTTCCATTTGCATTTGTCCAGGTCTGCGAATATACCATTGCTGTCGTAGTTGTCTGTGTCGTTCCAATAGGTACACCTTCCTCTCTGCTTCCGAGTGTCCGGATAACCATATTACATGACACTAATTTCTTTGCCTCGTCTGTAGCATTGCGGTTATATGCATCAATGATAATCGCGGCATCCTCCAAGAGTGCCGTTACATAATCTGTATCCGAAATATCTGTTCCTTTTCGTTTCCAAATATCCTCGATTGATGCGTATATCATTGTATCACCTACTTTTTCGCTGTTTGTGTTCTCTTTCTGGTGTTCTTAGCTGATGCCTCTTTCTTTGCTTCGACTGGTTCTTCTATATCTGGAATCTCTGAGTCTTCTGTCGGTTCTTTGAGTTCTTCCACAGGTTCTTCTGTATTTTTAGCTTCTGTAACTCCTGTTTCTGTTTCGCTATCCTCGATCAAATCCTCGGTTTTTTCTTCAATAATCGGCTTAAACATTGTGGAGTCTAACACATCGTCAGACTCCACTACTATTCCAGTTTGTTTGTATAAATATTTCATATTACTCTTCCGCCTTCACGATCTTTGTAAATGCTGCCTGATCCATGATTCCAATTCCGTATACAATTTCTGCACGGATTGCAATCTGGTTCTGTCTCTGCAGGTCTCCAAGCCCATCCGGATCACCGTATTCGATCAAGTGAGCGCCAATTGATCTCTGCACTCCCCATCTGAACGCATCAAACTGTCCTACGATTCCAAGTAACTTCGTATCCGGTGTGATTTCATTTTTTGCAGAAACTGTATCAGATACTGCCACAGTCATTCCGGCAAAATTTGTCAGATTCTGTCCGAATCCAATTTCCGGATAAATCTTTCTTCCATTCGCATCCCTCATAGTGGAAAGGCCAAAGGAAAGTGTTGGATCCATTGCAATACCACTCGGTACATAACCAGATGAGATGATCATTCCTGCTGCCGCCTCGATTGCTTCATCATACTTTGTGCCTGCAAGCTGCACACTCTGTTTCGTGTCAACCAGCCCTTCTTTTACAAGGCTTGATACCGTTCCTGTAAGCGGATTGATTTTGTGAATTCCAACAAGATCCAATGCTCTTCCTAGTGCGATTGACGCATTTGATGCCAGATCCTGCAGTACGCCGATCTGTACATCTTCGTCTGCCCACTGTACTTCCTGCGAAAATCTCATGGTAACCTGCAGTTTGAACGGATTTACTGTTTTAGAAGCATATGCAGTTGGGGTTGGCGATTTCTGCCCTGCCTCTCCTACGAGTTCTGCTTTCGGTGGCGATGTAAGTACCCACACCTGCTGCTTTCCAAATTTCTGCGGTCTTGCTCCGGATAACTGCGCCAGAGTAGATCCTTTCTGTGCTTTTTCAAAAATCCCCTGCGAAATCTCTGCCGGAATTTCAAAATCTGAACTAATAAGTGCTGCCATATTCTTTATTCTCCTTTACCAAAAATCTGATGTGCAAATTCCCTCATTGCATCATCCGTTGAGTTGTATTCTGTTGTCTTTTTTCTGTTCCCCTTAGTCCCCGGATAACTCTTCGGCTTCGCAAATTTCATAATCGCTTCTGCCTGTTTTTTACAGGTTTCCTCATCTTCCCCTGTCAGTAATTCTACCGGTACACCAGTGTCTTTTGCTGCTTTTTCTCTTACCTGTCTTACAGTGTCTTTCTTTTCAAGTGCGCTTAATCTTGCCTGAAGCGCATCGGACTTTTCTTTTTCCTTCTGAAGTTCCGTTTTATTCTGCGCCTGGTACTCATCGTACTTACTTGCCTTTTCTTTCAGGTCATCATAATCTGCATATTTCTGTCTTTCTCTCGCAAGGCGTCCCTCTATGATTGAATCCATTTCTGCCTGAGTAAATGTTTTGTCATCTGCCATCTTGTTTCCCTCCTGATTTGAGTGTTTTTAGTTGCCACGTTTAAGGCACGTGTTGCCATAAAAATAAGACGCGTAACCCTGCGCCTTAAAGGGAGATATCTGGATCACCGCCTTTCCTATTCTGCAAATTTCCAATCCTCTGACAGCATATCAGCCTGGGACGCTAACCATCCCATCTGAACACCAGATGTTCCGCAGAATGCAATAGCCATGTTTCCGATGACATCATGCTCACAATTTACAATATCCCCATCTTCTGTTTTATATGAAATTCCGGTTGCAAGCTGGATGTACTGTCCCTTTCCATTCCAGCCTTTACGTGCCACTTTCATTCCACGTTTCAGATATTTAATTGCTTCTCCAAATGAAAACAGAGCTTCTCCGCCCAGTTCCGGACAATTTTCTCCGTCTGCCAGTACCCATTCATCAGAACAGATATTTCCAAATGTATAATCTGGAATCTTTGTCTCTCTGATATCCAACTCTTCGCCATCTTTTGTGTGCATGATAATAGTCTGTTTCTCTTTTGACCAAAACCAATAACCGCCCCAAGATGGAATTTTCACTTTGCTACCCTGCTTCATTCTTTTAAATGCCTCGTCAAATCTCATGTTCTTTCTTCCTTTCTTAAAAATGAGTATAAAAATACCACCAACCGTTTCCGATCAGTGGCTTTTAATACCATATTACCGTTTTTTCTTTTGGTGGATTATCCATCTTTGCAATCCTTTTCAATTCTCGCCTCACGTGTGGTGCTGCAAACATGCTTGTATTTTCATGCTCTACAATCTCTCCATCCGGAATTCGTATTTTCATAAAACCTGCCGGTTCTTTTCCCTCTGTTACTGTTCTTGCTCCCAAGCCCAGGCTTTTACTTTTTCAAACGCTTCACTAACCTCTTCCGGCACGTTTTCAATTTTCCCATCATGAATATGATTGACATACGGTTCGTATACTTTCATTAACTTTTCTATCTCATCCGGATACTTTATGAGTTTCATTCTCTCTATCTCCTGTTATAAATCAACATATATTCTGCTTCCGTTTCATCATATCGTCCTAATTGATATTGTTGATATGCATAATCGCTTATTTCACTTACATTATCCTGCGTAATTCCTAATGCGTCAAGATTTTTCTTTGCCTTTTTGCACAGTTCTTTCAGATATTCACTACGGTTTTCTTTGGTAATCTCCCAACCCACTTTTCGGAATTCTTCTGCCTGTTTCATATGCCACATTTCATGCCTTTCAACAGCATCTTTTCCACCAGCTAATTTCTGTATTTCCTGCTTTGCTATTGACTGACTATAATATACTGTATTTGTACACGGATCATACAAACCAAGGGCATTTTTCAGTTCATCATCTGCCAGAATCACAATTGTTGGCTTCCGTTCGCTTGGAACACCATATTCTTTCAAGGCCTTTTCTGTGTTCTGATTAATTGCATTCAATGCTTTTGGCTTTATCTGTGCTTGATCTGATATATACATAGATGTATCATAGCTTTCCACTTTTCTAACCGAAACCGCCACTTCTTTGCCACCTCTGGTCAATGAAATTTCTTCTGCTTTTCCTCTTTTAACCTTTCGGTAAGCCTGTTCTGCATACAGTTCTCTCTTCCTCGCATTAATAGCCTCTTTATTCTCTTTGTATCTCATCCGGCGCATGGCATTGATGTCACCGCCTGCTTCCTGATACTCCTCCAGATGCTTATCCGGATCATATCCTGCAACCGTGCTTTTTCCATCAAACCGGACTGCATATTCGCAATCGCAATGCGCATGAATGTGTTCCGCGTGACCATTTCTAAGAGCTTTCTTTGACATATTCTGCCATCCTCTTGACGCAAGCGTAATGCAGAAAGCGCAGGTATCTCCGTGTGGTACCCAGGCAAACTGCGCCCCGTCACGCTCTGCATTTTTCAGTGTCGTATCTGCACCTACCTGTTTTACAAGCCTTGCAAGCGTTCCAGGAATATTGTTCGGAGACTGCTTTTTTGTTCCTTTTACTGCTTTCGCCACTTCCCCATAGTCCGGGAGATCTGCTACTTCTGCCGTAGGGACTATTACTCCCTGTGCCGCCGCTGTCGCTTCATACATCTGACACGATAATGCACCGATAGCCTGTCCATAGTGTTGTGACAATGCATAGGCGTAGTCCAAAAGTGCTTTATCATTTTCCAGTCCATTCTTTTGAACCCAGGACTGCATCAGATCCGCTGCTTTCTGGCTAATCTGTGACATCTTCGTTATGTATTCCACCCACGCCTTCTCCGTTATCTGCATTTCCAAATTCCTCCGTCAAGATAGCATCTCCTTTTGCTCTCTGTTCCTGCGCTCTGATTCGCCGGATATCCGCCTGATCAAAACCAATCATTTCAAGGAAAATATCTGTCTGTGCAAATCCTTGTCGCGCTGTCGCAATTTTGAGTGCTGCATCTGTAGTAGATGCCACGCTTGGCATTGCCGGATTCTTAAAATGTGCAATCAGCTCATGTGTTTCTTCCGGAAGCTCATCCGGAATCGTTCCAAGTTCAATTGCAAGTGCCATCCGTCCAATCCGATACAATGCATCACCATTTGATTTATTCAACTGTTCTGCCATAAGGATCAAGGTCTGTGACTGTGCAATAATTGCTTCACTGGAAGTCGGATTTGCATCATTTATCACACCAACATCCGTAACCGCCAATCCCGTTGCCGCTGAATACTGTGTAGCAAGCATCCGGAGCATCTGAACATGTGGTTCAATATTTCCCTGCGAAAGTTGCCCGAAATTCGGCTTTTCCCCAGTCTCCGGATTGTTTGTACTGTAGAGAATACTTCCAACATACTGTTTGAATTTATTATCAATCAGCATATCATATTGTTCATCTGACACCCCGAGCAGATACTTCTGTGGAGAAGTTGCAAATTCCAGTCCAATCGTTGCATTTGCGACTGTTCTTACATATCCCTGGATTAGCCTGCGGATCGGCTCTTTTAGCCTTGACTGACCAAATGGTTTATCGTTTGTTGCGTCCCAGATCAGAGCCACCATAAGGGGTTCTCCGAAATCATGGGGATTCTGCGTAGCATACCATGTACCTCCAATCCGATCCAGTTCCCAGATGTCTGTGTCTGTATAGAAATTTACGTGTTCCGGAGACCATGTAACATCCGACTCGTCTCTTCGCGCATCTTCAAAGGCAAATCCATATCGGATGCGTCCTTCGTGTGCATTCCACGAAGCTGTGGCGCAATGCGGTGAGTAAAAACGTACTCTTGCATCATCTTCCTGTCCAGATACTGCCGCAAATGCACATCCATATTTCAACTCTTCTTTAACCGCTTTATTGTATTCTGCAATCAGATGGTTCCTTTTCATGATCTGATCCATATCTTCTGATTTTGTTCCATTTTCCGTAACAAAGCCATCAAACATTGATCTACCGGCAAGCACGTCTACCGTTTTTGCACCCCAGGCGCATCCGATTTCGAGTCTTCCAAGACCCGAAGGTAGTGCAATTCCCAAATTTACCTCATTCAACGTGATTTTCCCGTTGTAATATCGACGTTTTTTTCGATTTGTACTTCGGTGATAGTCGTATATATATTTCAATTCTTTCAGCCACTCTTGTTCTTCCGGTGGTAATCCTTCTACTCTTCCAAAATTTAACTCCATTATCCTATCCTCATCTTTCTGTTCGGATTTCGTTTCGATGTTCTGCATCCCCAGAGTGCAAGTGCTGCTGCTTCAATCGGAATCGAGTTTTCTCCACCAAATCCCCAGCCACCGGAAATCGGTCTTTTTACAGACGTAATTGCTGACTCATTCAGTATTTCTTGGTATTTATACCATGTTACAGTCTGTTCATTGATTTCCTGTGATAGCTGACTCGCCGCTGCTATCACTTCTTTTGCTGCCGGCCGAACAATTGACTGCTTATATTTCCACACCGGTGTTATCTTCTCTATCAGGAAGTCAACTCCATTTCTTCCATCGATCACCACACAGCTTGCCATCTTGTATCTCTGATTCAGCCAGTCCGCAAGCCACTGGATTCCTCTGTCCGTTGTTTTAAGCTCGATCAGTGAAATTCTCGCTTCCCCTACCTCTGGACAGACAGCTCCGCATAATGCTACCATCGAACCGTCAAGTGAAAACTTTACACCGTAAGCAGTTTTCCCTTCCGGTTTTTCTTTTTCCGAAGCACATTCTTTCCATTTCTTCTTATCAATTGCATAGTCCTGATCATTGTTGATTGGCGACCACCAGCCGAGACGCTCTCTTGCAAACGTGTCCGCATCCATCTGTTCGCACTCTGCAGCTATGGTTGTTTCTGTCATTCTTCGCCCCAGTGCCGGATTGCAATCCGCCCATCTCTGACGATCAGTAACATCTCCAATCTCTTTCACAGAATATTCTGTCCAGGCTGTGGATTTGCTCTCACCTTCCGTTGCCCGTTTTCTTATCTTCCGGAATACTGTGCCGGTACAATTTTCATCCGGTGGTGTTCCAAGATAAATCGTTTGTGGATTCCTTGACGCTGATATTGCCGGCAAAAAAGATGCCTGCTGCTCGCTTGTCAATTCCTGTGCTTCATCAAACACAAGACAGTCGCCATGCAGTCCTCGACCACCATTCCTTGTTCTGGCAACAAATACTACTCTTCCACCATTTTTTAGAATAATCTGTTCTCTTCCGAGTGCCGCCTTAATTTCTTTTACATACTTACGGAGTCCTCTGCTTTCAAACAAGCCGCGCAATTCCATAAAGGTTTCTGTTGCAGTTTTCTGCAGATGAGCTGTGTATATAACCCATTCTGCATACAGAATCATTCCGGATGCAATCCGTCCGGAAGTATCCAGTGTTTTCCCGTTCTGTCTTGGAACAGATAAGCCACATGTCGGCGCTGACCAAACATCATCCTCTGTACGCCCCATCCAATCATTCAGCACTTCACTCTGCCACGGATCCACAATCAATTTCCCGACCGCAAGCACTTTTACCGCATCGGGGCCATCCGTATAAGCGTAATCCGGAACAATTCTATCGGACGGTGTCTGGCTTCCCATCAGCTTTTCGTGCCGACAGGATTTCTCCGATTTCATCATCGTCTTTCTCCATTCCTTTTATTTCTTCAATTTCTTTGATTGTTTCTCTGTATTGCCTGGAGAGCTGTGGCATTGTCTTTGGACCATCAACAGCATCTTTCGCGCATATATCAATCTGTTTTGCGAGAATCAGTGCTAAATTTTCCAAGCGTTCCAAGCGGCTTCCCTCGCTTGTTACAGTTGCCATTTTCTTAGCTCTTCCCATCTAAATTCACCTTTCAAAAATTTTCCTGTGTGTAAATCGGCGCTGGACAGCGGTGGTCGCCGCCGCCGCGTGGCGGGGTACCCTCCCCACCCTCTGTTTGCACTTCTCACCATTCCCCATCTGTAACGTTCATTTTGGGCTTTTGCTGGCTCCTCTGCATTTCATTCAACGTTTTATTGCTTTTCGCTACGTTGCAACAGTAATGCGCCGGTTGCAGGTTGTTCCAGTCCTGTGCCGCTGCTTCACGTGAGTTATATCCAAACTCACGCCACCTTGACACCGGTTTGATTTCATCTATAACAAAAGACAACGGATGTTTGCTATCGCTTGGTTCATTGTAATGTATGGGGCCAAGCCTGCCTTTACATATCCCGCATTCTCCACCTATTGCTTTAAACCTCGCCCGGTGTTTTCTTCTCAGATTCCCGTTGGCACTTCTTGGGTTCCGTTGTTCCTTCATATCTTTTCCTCTGACGGTTTCTGTATCTGTAATAAGGAGTTCTAAAAAAGTAATTGCAACAAACAAATGTACCGACGTATGAATAAATTCTTTCCAGAGTAAACCGCCAAAACCTCTTTCTGGAATTCATGGCAAAGAAAAAGGCAACAATCTTTCGACTGCTGCCCTGTTTCAATTCTTTACCTGCATATACTATATCACAGGTTGAGTGTCGCATTCTATCGCATATTTAAAATTTTTCAATGCATCTGAATGCTTTTTATGTACATACTGCCAGCAATACCCGGTTCTTGCACAGATTTCTTTCCATCTCATAAGATCTATGTAGTGATAAGTCAGGATATCTTTCTCTGTCTCGTCTTCCATCTGCTCAATTCTTTCCCTGATCTCAGTCCGGATCCTGACTCTTTTCTTCCTCTGTTCCACCATTTTCCGTTCCTGTTCGTCTACTTCTGCTGCATAATCCGACAGATCAGAAAGGTTGCTGCTTTTTGGCAGTCCATCCGCTGCCAGTGCTCCCGGAAGCATCCTATCCAGCTTTAAGCGTTCCAGCTCTTCCTCGATCCGCTTCTCCTGGCGTAATGCTTTGCCGTACTGTTTCAGGTATTCCTTTTTCTTCTCGTTCTCTTCTTTCACTGTTTCCATCGGTATACCCTCCCTGTCTTCCTGTCTCTCAATACTAAGACCTCGAATCCAAGCAGACTTGCTATATCTTTTAATGCTTTATGCGCTTCCTTTACGTGGTGTGGAATGCGGCTTGCATCCTGGATGGCTTTGCCTGCTGTCGGATCACGATATCCTTCCTGGTTTTTATACAATGTTTCATCATCTCCTACTCTATCATTGTCGGAATGAACAGCCCCCATAAGCACCACGCCGATCCCGTCCATTTCATTCCAATAATTACTGTAACTGCCGTAATTATCCATACAAATATCTTTGTATATTTATCTTCCATTATCCTTTATACCTTTCCGGAAGCGGCATCCACGCCACAACCTTATATGGTTCTCCCTGTTCATCGAACCAGACACCAGTCTGGGAATAATACAGCGTTGTTGCCTTATCAGCTCCCTCGATCGTGGTCAGAAACTCCGCTGCATATGCATGCCGGACATAAGCCTCAATAAATTCCCGTTGATCTGGGAGTCTTTCTGTTGTTGGAATCCATCCATTACTCATTATTCTCTTCCTTTCTTCATGAAATCATGATAAATAATATTATCGGTTTCCTTTGGTTTTGCATCCTCCGATTTATCCCAAATATTCCCGATAGCCTTCATCTCACACAATTTTACATAATCTTCCGTTAATGGCATTGAATAGCAAAACGGCTCGCATTTGCTCAGAGCATCCGTCGGAATCGTTTCGTAGTGCCATCCAATTACACTGTCTATTACTTTTTCGCTTTTCGCTTCTATGACGTTAAACTCTCCGAATACTGCTTTTACAAGATCAACCGGATTATCATGGCACATAAGGATATCATTCTCCCAGATCTTCTTTCCATTCTTATCCATGAGTCCAGTGTACTGGCAGATCGTATCCGGATCAACCTCATATATTTCCTGTCTGCTGCCGTCTGATTTCGGCTTGGTATAAATATATTGCATATTACCTGCATTAAAAACCAATCCTTCAACCCATTTACCACTCACCCCGCCCTTGGCTTTAAATAATATTTCTCTACCCATTATCCTTCTTCCTTTCTTTCATGTACTTCAAAATTTCTTTTTTCACCATCTTGGCATATTTTGGATACTCGCATCCAAACATAGCGCATCCATAAAAAACTGTACCATCGCCCGGATCTCCATGATCTACACTCATTTTGCAAGAAGCACACTCTTCAGGACTATGCTCTCTGCAATAATCTCCCATTGCCAGTAAGAAGTCTTCGATCTTAACTTTCATCTAGGCCACCTCTTTTCACGATTTCAATTGCTATATCCATAGCGTGCTCTTCCCTCATTTCTCCATCCCAACATTTATCGAGATATTGGCAATCTGCACACCCCTTATAATTGCAAGCTTCATCAAGCTTTAGCTGCTCTAAGTTAGAGACAACATTCTCCACGTCAAACGCTGTCGGCTGTTCTTCTACCGCTTTCATGCACTCTTTTATTGTCTCGTAGATTTCTTTCTGATTTTTACTGTCATTGCGTCCGAACGGAGCTTCTTGCAAAGCATAATCATTCAAGTGGAGTGCTAGCTTATCTGCATCAATTAGTCTCATCGTCCTCAACTCCTTTGTCGTTTTGTTTTTATTCATCAACTTCCTGTTCAAGTCAATGTGCTTTACAATCTACGCATACCTCTCTACTTGATACTAGACTACCTTCTTTTCGGCAATATGCTCTTTTATCGCCTGCATAATATGGACAATTTATGTTGTAATAAATCATAGCTTCTTCGCTTGCACCACCATCATCAATGTTTGCTCGGTTCAAGCGTGATTCCAAACCGTCCAGCAATAGATTTATCATATATTCCCTATTTGTCATTCTGTTTTCTCCTTATACGGTTCCGGTAACGGCATCCATGCAACAATTGTTTTTGCCGTGTGTTCATAGATTCCTTGAAAGATTCCATTTCCCCAATATCTCATCTCTGTTACTGTTCCGCTGTAAAAGCATACAATTACATCCGTATTATCCTCCGGCATCTTCTCACTGCATGGAATCCACTGTGTTTCTTTTAGTGCATGTATCCCCATTTCAATGGCTTCTACTGTTTCCTCAGTCCAGCCCCATCCAAGATGTTCCACTAATCTATCTATTGCTTGTTGATTATTCATCTTCAGCCTCCTCTTCTTTTGGAAATTGAAAAATAAAAGTTTCAGAAATTTGATCTCTTACCTTTCCCTCTTTTCGTCTTGTATTTTGCATAAATCTTTTCGCCTCTTCTGCCTTTATATAATTTTCTTATTGCCGATCCAAGTCCATTTTCCATATCCTCGGCAGTCTGCTCCCATGTACCTTCTGCTTCTCCCAACAGTTCAACCGAATTACTTACATAATCAATAAGCTTTTCGATTTCCTGATTTGTAAAGTAAATACTGCGCCCCATTTACTCTCCTTTCTCATCCTGCTCGGCTGCTTTTCTTTCGTCCTCGTCCATATCTCTTTCTTCTGCGATCTGGATGCAAAGCACCGGTTGTCCTATTTTTTCGTCTTTGATCATAAACAGCTCTTCAAGAATGTACACCTTTCTTTTTTTGGATTCGCTATTATAATGCTCATTTGTGCATTATCAGCAAATTCTGCAAGATACTCTTTTAATTCTCTATTTTCCATTCTCTTATCTCCCCTGCGTCTCTACAACATTCAGGATCTTTTCTGCTGCCTTATCCCAGAAGATCCTCACAAACTCATCCAGCGTTGTAAATTCTTCGCCTCTGTCACTGTCTACCAGTCCAACCTCATCACCATACGTCGTATCTGAATCCAGTTCTTCAAGGACCTGTGCTGTGATATCTTTTACAACTTCTTCTGTATCGGTATATCCGCAATCATAACTGCAGGCTTCTCTTAGCTCTTCCATATCTTTTTTCGATAATCTTCCCATTTTTTCCTTCTCCTTTACCATCCCATATCATTACGGTATCCAATTGCACTTGGATTTACCATGTATGATCTTTTCAGTTCCGATTCGTCCAATTGACGTTTCAACTGGCTTACTTTTTTCTTTAGTGCCCGATTTTCTTTTAATACCGCCATGAGTTTACAGCTATCATGCTGATCACATTTTGTGTCTTCAGAATAGTTTTCGCACATCAGGCATACTTCTTTTTCAGTCATTACTGCCGCCTTTCTTGTATGGCTTCGGAAATGGCATCCATGCTTTCATGTCTTTCCAATCGTTTCCGCTCTCCAAACAATGTCCTACAATGTCAATGCAGTTTTCATCGGTCCATACTCTTTTTCCGTCTGTTACTATGATTTCTTCTCCATCTTCCGGCATTGGACAGTCCAGATAATAGATTATGTCTTCCGGAATTCCTTCCTCTTCCCGTTCGGTATCCAATATCACATGCCATTTCACCGGAATCCATTTTTGAATGATTCCAGCCTCTTCCAGATCCTCATACTCTGCCAGCTTATTGCAGCACTTCTGATGTCCGTTTTTCCTTAAATCCATTCTCGGTACAGCGCACCGGTCTTCTCCTTCTCCGATCCATTCTGTTAATCTTTCCATCGTTATCCCTTCCTGCGCCACGATTCCACGCCTTCCATTCCTTCTTTGCTGGTTAACTGCTGCCACTCCCAGTTTATATATGATCTCACAATCCCTTTCTGATTCCTGACCTGCACATGATGCGGATAAATCCCAAGGATCGTGACTTTTTCCGTGGCAAGTCTGCTCTTTCCACCTTTCTGGGAGATCCTACGTCTTAACTGTACTTTGTCTCCAATTTTCATTTTTTTGTTCCTTTCCGTCTTACTTTGCGCATTTTCTTGCTTACCGGATATATGAATGCCCGCATATTTCCCGGTTTAGTCGTCTTCCTCTTCATCTTTCTCACTCTCCCGGTTCTCTAAAATGATTCCATTTGCACAGATACCACCGTCTGCTTTGATCAGAATGTATTCTTCACCATCAATCACTCTGGTTGATACCAGATCCGTCCGATCAGCATTCACAGTCACATGTGCATCCAGAAGTCCGATTTCAAACCGCTTTGTATTTACGGTGTTCTCTGTGTCAATCTCGGCAGTGTTGCAACCTTTTGCACTTTCTGCTGCCACCTCCGGATCAATTCCGATGTTCTTTAAGACATTCTCTATCTCGCTCGCTTTCAGTCTTCTATCTTCCGAATCCGATTTAATATCTTTAATTCTTCCAAGCGAATGATATAAATCCTTCGCCTGTTCCATGCTTACTTTTCCATTCACTGCATTTAGGCTTTCCCGGAATGCAATTTTCTGTTCTTCTGGTGTAGACGGTAATTTGCACCATAACATTTGTGTGATCAATCCTTTGTCCGGATTGTTCGGACGTTTGTTGTAGTACCAGATGTGATCCGGATCACTGTGGCGGTCCGTGAATGCCGGATACAAGAACCCCTGTGTTGGCATACTTACCGTCCAGTCCCTTGTCCGTTCCTGGATATCTGCCAGATCTGGCGAATAAGATAATCCTGCTGCCGATAACCCCACCGGGCATAAGCATCCGATCATGTACCGGTATACCTCTTCACTTTCATCCAGATCCGTTCCATCTTTAGCAATCTTTGGAATATCATAGATTCCGCTGGCAATTAAAATCAGTGTATAGGTCTTATTCGATACGTCAATTGTTTCTGCAATCTCTTCCAGAAAGATCTGGCGCACTTCATCATCCTTCAGCTCCGTATTTGTAATGGCATTTAAATATCTGGCTCTTTCTCTGTCCAGAAAATCCAACTGGAACATATTTTTTCCCGGCTTTCCGGATAAAACCTTTTCAAAAATGTCCAGATATTTGAATCTTTCCGTTTCTGGGATGTTTGAAAAGGTCTTGGTAAATTCCAGCCGGCAATCCCGGGCGTTGTCTACGATGTACCCGGTAATTTTGGTGATGTTACATAAATCTATTCTCATAGTTCTTTTTAGCTCAAATAACTCTTTCCTCATTGTCGCTCCTTTCTGGCTGCCGCACCGGGCAGCCATGCACTCTGCGAAATTGTGATATATTAACTTCCTGTGGTGCCTATAAATAATTCTTTCCGGCGTTTTTCATCCATTCTTCCCTTGTATGGGTTCTTTCGTAAACCTCCTGAGCTTTCGCCATCAGGATCCGCGCGTTCTTGGCATTGTTATGGACTGCTGCCGGTCCGTTTCGGTGATGTTCCAGGCAGAGATTGACTTTTAACCCTTCCGCCTCTGCAAATGCATGGGTGTTACCAAACAAAACATGATGCTCTTCCAGATATGGCTTGTATGTAAAATCTCCATCCAGTAACATGCACAGGTAGCACCGGCGGTCGCCTTTTGGCTGCATGATGCTTTTTTTGTGCTTCTTACGTTTCTTCTGTTTGGTTGGTTTCGGAAACATCATATTCATTGATCAACACCTCCCCGCTTTGGTCTACTTTTTCATTCAGGTATAAATACCAGTCCTGTGAACTGTGTACTTTTTTGGTTGTCTCTGCAAGGTACAGAGCCGCGTGATACAATGGAAGTGTCCGGAGATATTCCCGGCGGGTTAATTTGATTTTGGGAAATGTGGCCAGATATTCTTCTACGGTTATATTTTTCGGGCAGGCATCCGGTTTCCAGTCTTCTACACTTAACTGCTCCATCTTAGGACTCCTTTTTGTATAGCTCATGGTTGCCGTAAACCAAATCCGCCTCTTCTCTTTCATAACTCCAGCCATAACGCATTAAAATTTTGAAGCATTCCTGGTATCTCTTTCCGGCATCCTCTTTGTATTCTCCGGAATACCCTACCAAATCCCCGGTATGATCATCCATCATGTCGTTCATTGCAATCAGTAATAAAACCTGTGTATCCAGTGTTTGTATTTTTTCTTCTGCTTCTTCCTTTTCTTTCTCATCCGCATCATACAGGCTTTTCCCGGTAAAAAATTTTAGAACCATTCCATTTCCTAACCAACAGGACTTCTCCATCATGTTCCGGATCATCTTTTCAATATTTTTCTGGCGTTCCTCATCTTTTAGCAGTTCGATTTTCCCGTCCGCTATTGTCCGGATGAATTCTTTTTTTCTTTCATTCATTTTTTTCTGTAAAGCTTTCAACTGCTTTATCTTTTTTCTCTGCCTGTCCCATTCTGTTTCAACTTTTTCTGATTTCGGGAGTTTTTTCACTACATCAATCCCATTCCAACCATCCAGATAATACAGTTCTTTTCCGCGGATATTGATTCTCTTTGGTGGTTCTTTCTCCAGATTGAACGTTTTTACCTCTTTTAGTTCTGCCGTATACTTCTTTTTTTCAATCTCCTTTGGTGCTTTCTTGATTCCTGCTGCCTTCAAGAGTTCGACAATAATCTTTTTATTCTTCTCCCTCTCCCTGTTTTTAATCTCTGCTTCTACTTTCCACTGAATCTGTCTGGAGTCTGTTGCATCTTTTAAGATTCGGTTTCTGGTTTCAACATCCTCGATTCTCGACAGTTGGGCAAGATCTTTTAGGTTTAGCTGATATGCCCCGTCTTCATCCGTCTTTTCCTTCACCAGATCCCGGTCAAGCTTCGCAATCTCCAGCCTCCGGCGCACGGTTGTCCTGGAGAATCCGGTCTTCTCTGCAATCTGTTCTTCTGTATCTCCAAGGTCAAGCATCATCTGGAATCCTTCTGCCTGTTCCAATGGTGTCAGGTCGATGCGCTGCATATTCTCTTCCAGCATGGTTCCGACCTGGTCTTTATAGCTCATGTCCTCTACGATCCGGCATGGATACATAGTTACGCCTGCCATTTTTCCGGCGGCGAACCGGCGGTGCCCGATGATCAGCGTGTATCCTTCTTCATGGTGTGTACGTTTTTCGTCCCAGTATCCCGGAATGACCGTAAGGTTCTGCATGATCCCTTTTTTCTTGATTGACTCACTCAGCTCCGTCAGATCACCCAGGTCTTTTCGTGGGTTATCCGGATGCTGGTGAATCAGCTTGGCGTTGATATTCGTTATTCCACTGGTTGTCATTTTATTTTTTCCTCCCTTTCTTCTCTTAAATGTCCTGCTATATCATTAAGCGTTATTGCCATACTTTCGCACATCGTAATAAGTGCTGATTTTAGGCTTTTCATCCATCCGTCAATCTCTTTTGTTAACGTCTCCATCATTGTCGGCAATGTTATATTTATCTGCCTCGCCATTTTCCTTTCATACCGCCGTTGTTTTCGTTTATCCAGCTCGAACGGAGGATTTGCTCCATACTTTTTCTTGTAATTCTTTTTCCATTGCCTATATTTCATTGTTTTCTTCCTTTTCCCGCATTTTAGACTGTAGTCTATCGGAATACCGCGTAGACTCAGAAAACTCTAAGCTTACACGATGTTTTTCCATCTGCTCCGACAGCTCCTGCCAGAGCTCTTTGTTCTTGATCTCTTTTCCATGTGGTCTGCGCCACTCTTCCCGTTTCCATTTGTCCATGTTTCCTTCGTTTATGGTGGTGACCAGGAACTGATCCGGCGTGTAGACAGTCACTTCACACGGTCGGAGCATTCTCAGACCGACAAGGATAGCGATCATGCTCATTCTGTGGTAGGTCGTGTTCTGTTCGGTCTCGATCTGTGCTTTCACTGCCGGTCCTTTCTTAGTCTCGCACTCCACCAGAGCGATGCACTTTCCGTTTTTTGCGGTTGGTCCCCGGAAGTTTACCTCTGTGTATAGTTCTATCTTCATCTTCTCTCCTTATCCGGATCATTTCGTAGTGTCTGTACGGGAATCCGGTTGCTTTGTTGATCCCTTCGTAAAAAGAATCCTTTACTATGTAATATCCCTTCGGCGGTTTTGGTTCTTTCGGCCACCGGTATAAAATCTTTGTTTTGGGTTCTGGAAGCGGCATGTTCCGAGACGTAGAAAAATTGGCTTCTGCAATCTCATGATCCAGTACGCCCTCATCCACGTATTTTTTCTGGGTTTTCTCGTTTTTGGTAACATATTGCGCCAGCTTCCGGAACTCGCCTTTCTCATAGAGTAACTGCTTATTACGAACCTTTCCGTGTTTCCAGGCTACAGCTATGATCAGATCTGTATCCGGTATTCGATTCAGAACCACATGGATGTGCCAGTTACCGGACGGGGTACATTCAATATTGCGGATCCAGCGGAGCTCCTGTCCTCTTTTCTTGTATTCCTTCTTGCAGAACAGGTAAAACTCTTTGAAATCCTGCTTTGCCTGCTTCATGTCCGGCGGACGTTCCTCTTTCGGATATGTCAATGTGAAAAAGTAGTCATTGACCTTAAAATACATCCGGAGTCTGTGACGTGCTTTCCTTTCCCTGGTCCATTGGTTGACCTGCTCCACTTCCTCCGGTGTGGCTTTCTTCTTCTTGGCTCTCTTCTCTCCCGGTGCTCCATACCTTCCGTCCAGATATTCCTGTCTCTCTATTACGTTTCCCAAATCGTATGTCACTCGTCTGATTCTCATAGCGTGTCCTCATAACTTTAATAGTCTTATCAAGTTATTAAAAAGGGCAGTCGCCCTGTAAATACTTGACTTTCCAGCCGCTAAAAGGTACACTATAAGTGCTTAGATTATTCGTGTACCTTTATGGTTGCGGCGCTTGCGATATTTCTTTTCGCAAGCGTTTTTTATTCTTCTAAATATGAAAAATTCATTTTCAGGAATATCTTTAAGGCTTCTGCATCTGATGGTGCCTCGATATCCTCTCCGGCTGCGATTGCAAATACAACGTCTCCTAAGATTGGCCATCCGTGCCTATCTGTATCATAAAAGTACGATCCAAGGCGGTTGACTTCTTTCTGTTTCATTCTTCCGTCCTCATCCACTAGCATGATCATAGGCATCTTAAATGTCTCAAATAAGGTTTTCGTGCTTACGATTTCAAAACGCCCGCCTACTGCTTTCTGTAGATCACGGAAATCATCAAAGTTTACATCAATTACCGATATAATGTTATCCGGTGTTACTTTTACTGTTTTCACTGCTTGTCCTCCAATACTACTGTTTTTCTGCCTGCTTCTTTCAGGCTGTCTACATATTGTTCTAAATACGGGATCGCACTCTGTTTGAAATATTCGGATTCACGATTGACTCTTTCTATTGATTTCATAGTCTCAATCCATTCATCCAGCTTCTCCACTCTGATCCGCCTTTTACGCTGCTTCTCTTCTGGCATGCTCCCTCGCCTCCCTTATTTTTCTTTTCCGTTCCAGGCTTTCCCGGATCCGGAAGTATTCCAGTGCAAATGCTCCGGTAGTAAGTGTTGTGATTCCAAGTGCTGCATATAAGTAAAACAGCTCCTGACTTTTCACTGAGCACGCACCAGCCATCATCAAGATTCCGGTAATGCTTGCCGTTACGCTGAGTATCTTTGCGATCTTGTAAAACATCTCTTATCCCTCCTTTGCTTGTCCAACTGGTACCGCTTACGCGGTTTTCTCCTGCTGGTATCCTAAATGTTCTACAAACTTTCTGGTCATTTCCATGATTGCCTTCTGCTTTTCTTCCGGCATCATGGCTGCCATGTCAATTTCTTTTCCATCAATTTCTGCAATAAAAATATGTTGCAAATCCACCACCTCTCTTTAAACTATGCGATACTGATTGTACTTGTTGATTTGTCCTACTACTGTCTGGTATAATTTCCGTATCAAATTATGAAAGGATAATCATCATGCTTTCGTTTGTATCAAATATCGATTTAGAAAAAATTATAAATATTTTATTAGAGCCATCTGTCACTCTTACTCTTGGCATCTTTACATTACTAATTAGTCGAAACTCTAATTTATCTACTTTAGCTCGTGAAAGACTAGATAAGGTATACCATCCACTCTTTTTAGAAATCGAACCTTTTTTATACAAAAAAGTATCTCTTAACGACATAAATGCTTTTCTTTCTAAATACTATGAATTAGAAAACTCACATTCTCTTCTTATTGATCCTGTTTTACGTCAAGAGATTCGCTGGCTTGAAAAACCATCTGCTCTGCAAGAGGATAAATATGGCTATAATCAATGGTTCCAAATTTGCGATCAGATTTCCAAAACATATGACAAATTATGTAAACAAGCCCATCTCCCAGTTCGCAGTATTTCTTATCGAATTAACTACAGGCAATATCGTTCTAAAATTCGTATGATATTCGCTCTTATATGGATTGAACTACCAGCAATTGCATTTTTTAGCCTATTACTCGGTTTCGCATCTCCGCGTCTTTTAGCTGTTACATATGCATTGTTCTTTTTATTTTTGATGAAGACATTTTTGGATAACTTGTAATACAACGATTGCACAAAGGAATATAATAGCTACTCTTTCTCTGGGATATCTGTTTATCAGGTATCCCATTATCAAAGCAATTCCAACAATATACAGGACAACCACTATTCCCATTTCCTCACCTCATTTTCTCTTCATCTTTCTCAACAATTATTCTTATCGGCAATTCATTTGATATAAGGCACGTTCCCACAACGCTGATGCTCAATAAACCAAGCCCCATCAATATCCGCATCAACATAATGCTTATGTCTGTTGGAAAATAACGTTCGCCAACAGTCACAAGAAGTAATGGCACAAAAACCAGTATCCAACCAATTATTTTTCTTAGTTTCACATTCTTACCTCTCTTCCTCTATCTATTTTTGCATCAAATTTAATTTGATTATTAGGGTAAAAAAATATACTCCAATGGCATATTGTAAAGCTTACTAAGTTCTCTGCTTTGTGAAATTGTAGGCTCTGACTTACCTTTTTCCCAATTTACCACTGTATTTTTCGAGACATGCATCTCCTTTGCTACATCTTCTTGAGTCATTTCAGCATTTACTCTAGCCGCCGCAAGGGAAATTTTTAACTTATTCAATTTATTCACCTCCCACAAATCTTATTTTTCCTCGTTACGCTTATACTATAAGTCAAATTTAATTTGATGTCAACACTAAAATACAATTTTTTTTGATTTTTAGTTGATTTTAGTCAAATTATATTGTAGTATGTGATTATGAAAGAGGTGACAAAATATGACTGATATAGAACAGAAAAAAATTTTTTCTAAGAACTTAAACTTTTATTTGTCCAAAGCAAATAAAACCCAAAAAGAAGTCGCTGATGCGATATCTGTTTCTCCGCAAACATTTAATACATGGTGTCAAGGTATAGCTTTGCCAAGAATGGGAAAAGTTCAACGACTTGCCGATTATTTCCATATTGAAAAATCTTTTTTAATAGACGAACATACCGAGCAACCTTTTCCTAAATCTAATATAATAAAAGTTCTTGGACGCGTTGCCGCCGGCATTCCACTAGAAGCCATTACGGATATTGTAGATGAAGAAGAAATCCCTGAAGAATTAGCAAAAACAGGTGAGTTTTTTGGATTAAAAATTAGTGGTGACTCAATGGAACCAGATATTCATAACGGAGACACAGTAATTGTTAGAAAACAAGATGATGCCGAGTCTGACGAAATCGTTATTGCTCTTATCAACGGAAACGATGGCGTATGTAAAAGGCTAAAGAAATATGCAGATAGTATTGCTCTTATTTCGCTAAATCCTAATTACGAACCTATGTATTTCAGCCAAAAAGAAATCAGCGAGAAGCCTGTTAAAATTATCGGGAAAGTTGTAGAACTACGGCGAAAATTTTAAGCGGATACAAACACACATTCATGTATTTATTTTTAACGCAAATTGGAGGATTTTATGAATAAAACAGTTAGAATTATTGTAACTATTTTGGGTGGATGGTTTGGTCTTCATAAATTTATTGATAAAAAAATTGGAATGGGGATTCTTTACCTTTTCACATTTGGTTTATTCGGAATTGGATGGATTTACGATATATTTAAAGCTTTTTCTTCTTCACCTTCATCGTTCCAGTTAAAGCAGTATATCGCGCCTTCTGTTCCTGGAATATTACATATTAATGATAATTCTTATAACTTAGCGTACAATTATAATCAGGTTAACCTCTGCACTAAAGAACCTTTTTATTTCGATATTCCATTCGGTTCTTCGCTTGGTATTCAGCCGGAACCAACAAACAAATACGATAGCCGTGCAATTTTTTTCACTTGGAAAAATACAAATATCGGTTATATCCATAAAGGTCAATTGCAGGACATGATACACGATTATCTTTCTCCGAACCGTTATGTAATAGCAACATACGAATCCATAGATTGCGGAAATGTAATGATCACTCTGTCATTTTATAAAAAAAAGTAATAAGTACGGGATCTGTAAACAGGTGGATAATTATGTGGTGTATTTTATACCACAGTTATCGGTGATGAAATTGGTATAACCGCATATGCGATTATATAGAACCACTTTATATGAGGAGGAAAAATTATGAAAAAGAAACTTGTAGCATTGATTCTGATCGGAAGCATGGCACTGTCATTTACAGCCTGCGGCAATAGCTCCGATTCATCAAAAGGAACAAAAGAATCATCCAAGAAGACAGAAGCATCTGCCGAAACTCCAAAAGAGGAAGCAAAGGAAGAAGTCAAAGAACCTGTCGTGCTGACTGGAAAATGGGAATATAAAGACGATGACGGTACTTGGATGCAGGCAGATATTACAGAGGATACCATCACAATAAACTGGATCATGGATGAAGGAAACACGACTGCTGTTTACTGGGTTGGAACCTATACTGCTCCTACAGAATATTCTGAAGAATATACTTGGACATCTACCAGAGACAAAGAAGCAACCGATTCCGCTCTTCTCGCCTCTCTGGACGATACAAAAGAGTTTTCTTATTCCGATTCAAGCAAGCAGATTACCTATCAGGTAACAGTTTCCGGAATAACAAAAACTATAACCCTTGATCAGATAGAATAATATAAATAAAAGAACCGCTCCTGCGCCAACAGGAACGGTCATAGGATGAAACATACGCCAATATGTTTCTCTATTAAGCACTCCGAAGAGATACCTAAATCCAAATAATATTGTATCCTCTCCGGAGCAGCCGCGCAAGAGAACTAATCGTAACTATATAAACAATTACATTTTTGTTTCCAAAAGAAATGAGGTGAATATATGGGACGTAATTTAACAAAAGAAGAGCTTAAACGACATAAAGAAAAGGCTTTGGCAAAAATGGAACACTATATCGACTCTTTGATCAATAGTCCAGATTCTAAAACCCGTGGAAAAGCTGACAAATTAAGTTATTGGCTTGAAGATTGGTCTACTTTTCTCGATTTTGAATCTCGTTTTTCCCCATCCAGTTTAAGAAGATACAAACGAGGTGAAATCATAAAAGTCCATCTTGGTTATAATATTGGTAGCGAAGAAGGTGGGTTGCACTATTGCGTTGTTGTCGAAAAAAATAATTCAAAGAACTCCCCTGTAATAACTGTTGTTCCGCTTACCTCTGTTAAGAAGAAATCTGATGTAGATCATCTTCATAAAGGTTGTATCTATTTAGGTAACGAACTATACACAGGGTTAGTTTCCAAAATTACTTATATTCAAAGACCTCTGGAAAAGAAAGTCTTTGACCTCAAGAAAGAAGTTGACGCCACTTACAAAACTCATCCAGAAGACATGCATAAATTCCAAAAGGATTTAGAGGATTGTGCAAGGGATTTATTGTTATTAAAAAGAATGAGAAACGAAATCAATAAAGCAAAACTTGGTAGTATTGCTTTAGTTGGACAAATCACAACCATCAGCAAAATACGAATTTATGATCCGAAAACTAATTTCGATATTTTAAGCAATGTAAAGCTTTCCAACGAAAAGCTTGATCGCATAGATCAGGAAATTATTTCTAACTTTACAAATAGAAAAATTTAAAAATCAACATATTTTATTGACATTTTCATATAATGAGGTATATAATAAATAAGCTAAAACAAAGCCGTTAACCGGCAGTATACAAGACAATGCTCCCAGTCATCTGGCGAGCCGTATTTATTGAAAGACCTCGTAGAAATGCGAGGTCTTTTACGTTATATAAACATTTTTTCAAAATAAAACCGCTCCTGCGCCAACAGGAACGGCTCAAGACTAATGCCCCGAAGGATACACCAGTACGTTCAAAATATAGTGTATCATCTTCGGGCAGCCACCGCAAGCAGAACTCATGTTCTTCTGCTGGCTGTTATTTTTGTACCCTTTTTTACATAAAATACAAAGGAGCTGATACAATGAGCCTAAAATATGCATACGGATATATCCGTGTATCCACGCACGATCAAGAAGAAATCTCTCCGGATTCCCAGGAGCATCTCCTCCGGGATTATGCAGCCAAAAATAATATTGTAATCCTGAAGATCTTCACGGATCTCGGTATCTCCGGAAGAAAAGCCGATAAACGTCCCGGTTTTCAAGAAATGATTGGTCTGGCCAAAGGTCCCGATCATCCGGTTGACTGCATCCTGGTATGGAAATTCAGCCGGTTCGCCCGGAATCAGGAAGAATCCATTGTGTATAAATCTCTTTTAAAGAAGCAACATAATGTAGATGTGATCAGCATCTCCGAGCCACTGGCAGACGGTCCGTTCGGTTCTCTGATCGAACGTATCATAGAGTGGATGGATGAATACTACTCCATTCGCTTATCCGGTGAGGTATTCCGTGGCATGAAAGAAAACGCTACCCGCGGTGCATACCAGGCAAGACCGCCGCTTGGCTATAAAGTTATAGAACGTGGCAAGCCTCCGGTTATCGTTCCGGAAGAAGCTGCGATTGTCCGTATGATCTTTGATAAATATGTAAATGGGAAAATGAGTTTCTTTGATATTGCCCGACATCTGAACTCTCTCGGACTGAAAACGTCCCACGGGAAAGCTTTTGAACGGCGCAGTATCGAATATATTATTCAAAATCCATCCTACTGCGGTATGATCCGATGGAACCGGATGGAAAACGCCACCAACCGGATCAAAGACCTGGACGAGTGGATCATTGCTGACGGAATGCAGGAGGCGATTATAAGTAAAGAACTCTTCGATGCCGCCCAGGAACGCCTGAAAAAGATCTATAAACCGGTTGGAAAGCGCCCCTCTTCTACATATAAGCACTGGTTGTCCGGACTTCTGAAATGCCCGGTATGCGGGCGCACACTGACCGCTACGACCATGAAGCGAGCCAACGGGGAAAAATATGCGTACTTCTCCTGCTACGGATACAGCAAAGGAAAATGTGATAAACCACACGGTGTAAGCTCTCTGGTGATCGAAAAGGAAGTCCTGAAAGCATTAGAAGAAGCTCTTGGTTCCAATTCGATTGTTTATGAAATGCGCGAAATTCGCCCACAGGAGCTTTCTAATGAGCGTACCCTTATAAGTGAACGCCTTGTCAGTTTGAAAGGCAAAGAGGACAGGATACGTGCGTCATACAGAGAGGGTATTGATACACTGGAAGAATATAAAGAAAATAAAGCTCTGATTGCCAAAGAAAGAGACTCTCTGGAACGGCAGCTTGCAGAGCTGGAAGAAAATACACCGGATAAGATTCCGGATGATCCTACTCCTAAAATGCTGGATCGGGTAAGCTCCGTCCATGATATTCTGGTTTCTGATTCTTACTCTCTTGTCCAGAAAAATGAAGCTTTAAAGCAGATTATAGATAAGATTGTTTACGATCGGGAATCCGATACTCTGAAAATTCATTTCTTTTTATACCACTCATAATGCCGGAAACCCACGTATTTACGGGCTTTCCGGCTACTTTATCGGTTGTGGCAATTTGGTCATCCAGTTCGGACACTGAACCTGTCTTCCGTCACAGTATTGTGTCAGAATCGGCTGCCTTACATTCGGTCTGGAAAGATAATCTGCAAACAGTTCGTCCACCACTGTAGAAATGGAGTCAAAAACATTTCGTTCCGGAATCCATTTGTGATCAAAAGCCGTAGAAGATGTAATTGTGAAATCATAGCCCTGATTGCGATACCATTCGGTATAAACCCGGTTCAGCGTAAAAGACATGATTGCCAGTACATTTGCCCGGATCGTATTTTCCGGCCATGTTGCATAGATTTCACTGGAAGCAACATTTTTAATATAATCTTTATATTTTACATAATAATTCTGTGCGGTAGAATCGCGTGGTGAGCCATTATGAACAACAATGTATTCCGGCACGACAACTCTGCTTAGCACAATCTCACCGGTTTCGTTTACCGGCTTGATCTCGTTTTCCGGGATTTTCGGCGGATACACACCGTACAGAGTATGTGCAGGAATCACAAAGATTTCCGGGGTCTGGTCTTCCGTGACAAGTGGACGCAGACGAATCTTCTGAATTGCCGTCACACCGGCCAGTATTTCCGTTCCTGCGATGTTGACCGGCTCGAATCCCGGAGCGTTTACTTCCAGGGTATATTCCGCATATGGCTGTTCTTCATTTGTTGCATCCAGGCTATACTCCACAGGCGGTGCGTCAAGCTCAATAGTTTCACTTTGTCCGGAGCTATCGGTTGTCAGTTCTTCCAGTGTGTTTTCAGGAATACCTGTATAGGAAATACGGATTGACGCATCTGGAACAGGAAAAGAATCAATAGACGAAGTAATCTGTATCTGCAAATTTCCCCGATCAGAAGTCTGCATGGCTTTCAAAAATCTCATATCTGATATCCTCAAGGCTTTTTATACTGTCAGAAACATTATATGTAAAAAATGTCCGTGTTGTGCAAAAATGAAGGGTATGTTATGATGAAAC
Source organism: Coprococcus sp. AF99-45 (assembly GCF_027663865.1). Taxonomy (NCBI): domain Bacteria; kingdom Bacillati; phylum Bacillota; class Clostridia; order Lachnospirales; family Lachnospiraceae; genus Coprococcus; species Coprococcus sp. AF99-45. Next base: position 247,272 of record NZ_JAQDGZ010000001.1, on the reverse strand, counting down.
ATACAGATGAGTATTTGGAGGAATTAAATAGATTATGCGAAAAAAGATGCATCAAACAGGGAAATTTTTTTCGTTCATTCTTTTGGGACTTGGCTGTCTCTGTCTTATATCCGGAGGAATCCTGATCGGCAGACAAATGTCAGCCACTCCGAAAGCAGAGAGTTCCGCGCCGGAAGAAGTTCCTTATGAACAGGAAAAAATTACGGATGCAGAGGTTACCGGAGAATTCTACTATGAACAGCTTTCTGATGAAGAGCAAACGGTTTACCGGGAAATTCTTCAGGGTATCCAGGAAAATAAAAAAGAAATTTATCTGCATTGCAGCAACGCGAATACTGCAAATGAAGTATTTCAGAATGTGTTAAATGACAGACCGGAAATTTTCTGGTGTGATGGAAATGCGACTTCCACAGAATATTCTCAGTCTGAAGGGCAGAGCCGATATGTAGTAATAGAGCCCAATTATCTTTATGAGGGAGAAGAAAAAGAACAACGGAATCAGGAGATTGAATCGGCAAGAACCTCCTGTCTTTCTGGCATTTCAGACCTTTCAGATGAATACGAAAAGATAAAATACATTTACACCTATCTCATAGATAACGTAGATTATGATCTTGATGCACCGGATAACCAGAATATTTACAGTGCTCTTGTCGGAAAAAGATCGGTTTGTGCCGGCTATGCAAAAAGCTGCCAGTATCTGCTGCAACAACTGGGTATTTACTGTATCTATGTAACCGGACAGACTACAGATCCAAATGGAGGCGTCGCAGACCATGCATGGAATATTGTTCAGTGCAATGGTCAGTATTATTATGTAGATACAACCTGGGGAGATCCGATTTTTCTCGGCGAAGATAATGGCTATCAGATACCGAACCTGATTGCTTACGATTATCTCTGCTGCAGTGAAAAAGAGCTAGAAAAAACACATATGATCAGCACGGACTATGTATATCCGTCATGTCAGTCTGAAAATCTGAACTATTATCAGCTGAACGGCATGTATTATGATACCTATGAGCCTGGTATGTTGCGAGAAGTGATCGACAGATCGATTGAGAGCCAGGAGGCTTATACGATATTTAAAATGTCAGATGATGCAGTCTATCAGGAGGTCGTGGATGAAATGCACGAAACCCTCATGGAAGAAGGTGCAGGATACCTGGGTGAGCTATATGGGCTTTGGCAGGTTTCTTATTCATACAGTGAAGAAGCATCCCTTAACAAATTTATTATTTACTGGTTTTATGAATAAAAAGATAGTGGGCAGAACAATTTGCCCACTATCTTTTTATCTACAACGTCGTTTCCAGATTATTTCCCGAAATGTATGCCGCAAGCTTTTCACCAAGCAGTTTATATTTTTCGCCTTCTAACAGTGGATCTTCCCTCAGGATTTCCCCCGATGCTTCTCCTGCTTTTTTCAGAAGCTCCGAATCCTGGAACACATCTCCGATCCGGAAATCCATTAATCCGCTTTGCCGGATTCCAAAAAGATCTCCTGGTCCCCGAAGCTTCAGATCTTCATTCGCAATAAAAAATCCATCATTGGATTTGTTCAGGATCTCAAGTCGTTTTTTTGTCTCTTTCGTCTTCGAACCACTCATAAAAATACAATAGGACTGGTGTCTGCCACGTCCTACGCGCCCGCGGAGCTGATGAAGCTGTGCCAGTCCAAAACGCTCAGCATTCTCCACCATGATCACCGTAGCATTCGGCACATTGATACCAACCTCGATAACTGTTGTCGACACCAGGACCTGGATCTCATTCTTTGCAAATGCTCCCATGATCTCGTCTTTTTCTGCCTGTTTCATCCGCCCATGAAGCGCAGCGATCCGGATCTTGTCACCCATCTCACTTTGCAGAAGCTGCGCATAGTCAAGAACATTCTCTGCATCCATTGCCTCGCTCTCTTCTACCATCGGGCAAATCACATAGCACTGTCTTCCTTCGGCGACCTGCTTCTGCATAAAGCGGTAAGCAGTCGGTCGGTAACTGGTATCCACCACACAGTTCTTGATTGGCAGACGGTTTGCCGGAAGTTCATCAATCACCGAAATATCCAGATCTCCATATAAAATGATTGCCAATGTTCGAGGAATCGGTGTCGCACTCATTACAAGAATATGAGGAATTTGTCCTTTCCCGGCAAGTGCCTCTCTCTGACGGACACCAAATCGGTGCTGTTCATCGGTAACAACAAGTGCCAGATTCTGGTATTCCACCTTCTCCTGGATCAGTGCATGGGTTCCCAGAACAATCTGCACTTCTCCCGCAGCAATCCTCTGATAAGCTTCCCTTTTTTCCTTTGCTGTCATCGACCCGGTCAAGAGCTCGGTTTTCACCGGAATCTGATACTTTTCCAGCATCTCTATGATTGATTCGTAATGCTGCTTGGCCAGAACTTCTGTCGGAGCCATCATTGCGCCCTGATAACCGTTCAGTGCCGCCAGAAGAAGAGCCAGAAGCGCTACTATTGTCTTACCAGAGCCAACATCCCCCTGGATCAGGCGTGACATCACTAGCTTTCCGCACATCTCTTCCTGGATCTGTTCCCAGACTCTCTTCTGCGCTCCGGTCAGTTCATATGGCAGATTTGCAAGAAAGCGGTCGATTTCCGACCGCCTTTTTATCATAAATCCGTTTTCGGCACGCTCATTTCGCTCCCTCGTCCTGCGAAGAGCAAGCACGAAAACTAAAAATTCTTCAAATACAAGTCTCTCTCTTGCATGGTAGAATTCTGCCTTATCCAGTGGAAAATGTATCCCGCGGATCGCATAGTTATACTCAGCCAGATGATATCGAAGGCGCAGATCTTTCGGTAGATCATCAGAGACGAGATCCAGATATTCCATCGCACCTTTAACCGCTTTTGCTACCGCATTGTTCGTCATACCGGCAGTTAACGGATAAATTGGCTGAAGAGTTCCACACTTTTTATCGTAACTATCCGGTGGTGAAAATAACTCTGGATGCTCCATAATCAGCTGATCCTTTTTTGAAACTACCCGTCCTCTTATGATAACCGGCATTCCCTGCTTCAATGTATTACGCAGAAATGGCATACGAAACCAGATCACCTTCAAAGTACCAGTCAGATCTTTTACGTATGCTGTCGTAATCTGCATACGCTTTCCTCCTCCAACCTGTACTCTTCCGTATATCACACCTTTTACCGTGCTGATCTTTCCTTCTTCCAGCTCTCCTACGCTTACCGGCTCTTCATATACATCATATCCTCTGGGATAATAACGGAGCAGATCGCCGATGGTAAAAATTCCCATCTTGTGAAACAGTTCCTCGGTTTTTGCCCCGATTCCTTTCAGGTTACGGATTTCTGACTGCTCATTCATAAGCCTATTCTACCGCCAACACATAGTAATAAATCGGCTGTCCGCCCATGTGTGCATCTACGTCCATATCCGGATATAATTCTTCAATCTCTGCTGTCAGCTTTTCTGCTTCTTCTTCGGAAACTTCTTCTCCATAATAGAGACTGATCAGTTCAGAATCATCATTTACCAGCTGCGCCAGCATGTCCTTTGTAGTACCATCGACAGACTTGCCAACTGCAAGGATACCTGCATCACCAATTCCCATGATATCACCTTCATGGATTTCTTTATCATCGATGTGGGTATCACGGACAGCATAAGTCACCTGACCTGTTTTTACACATTTGATCGCTTCCAGCATCGTCTCTTCATTTGTATCCACATCTTCTTCTGCATTGTAATTCAGAACTGCTGTGATTCCCTGCGGAACGGTCTTTGTCGGAATTACAATAATATCCTTGTCTTCTGTCAGATCACGCGCCTGATTTGCAGCCATTACGATATTCTTATTATTCGGAAGAATGTAAATATAGTCTGCATTTACATGATCGATCGCTGTCAGCATATCTTCCGTACTCGGGTTCATGGTCTGACCACCCTCGATAATGTAGTCCACGCCAAGTTCTTTGAAGATTTCATTTAATCCTTCTCCGATCGAAACAGCAATAAATCCGACCTTTTTACGTGGCTCTTTGGCTTTTTCTTTCTCTTTCTGGGCTGCTGCAAGCTTTTCTGCATCTTTGATCAGCTTTTCCTGATGCTCTTCACGCATATTATCAATCTTCATACGGGATAACTGTCCATAAGTAAGTGCTTTCTGGATTGCAAGTCCCGGATCGTTCGTATGAACATGTATCTTAACAACGTCTTCATCTGCTACACATACGATAGAATCACCAATGGATTCCAGATAAGCCTTAAATTCTATTTCATCCTTTTCTGTAAATTCTTTATCCAGAAGAATAATAAATTCGGTACAGTATCCAAATTTGATATCCACTGTACCCTCAGTTTCAACCTTTGTTGCATTAACAGCCTGAGGAGTTGGTGCAAGTGCGCTGTAGTCAATCTCTTTACCGAGGAATGCATCATATGCCCCGCGCAGTACTTCCAGAAGTCCCTGTCCGCCGGAATCTACAACACCTGCCTCCTTTAATACAGGAAGCATATCCGGAGTCTTTGCCAGAACAGTCTCTGCCTCTTCAATCAGCTTCGGGAGAAATTCTTCCAGATCATCTGTCTCCTCTGCAAGTGTCTGAGCCTTTTCAGCCACCCCTTTTGCAACGGTAAGAATCGTACCTTCTTTCGGCTTCATAACAGCCTTATATGCTGTCTCTTTTGCACGTACAGCTGCTCTTGCAAGTGCAGGTACATCAATTTCGCTTTCCGTCTTGATGGATTTTGTGAATCCGCGGAGCAGCTGGGATAGAATAACACCGGAGTTACCTCTTGCACCACGGAGAGAACCGGATGAAATTGCCTTCGCAAGAGAAGCCATATCCATGCCTTCCAGTGCAGTTACTTCTTTCGCTGCCGCCATAATTGTCATAGACATATTGGTTCCTGTATCACCATCCGGTACAGGGAACACGTTCAGTTCATTGATATATTCCTTTTTTGCTTCTATATTCTGTGCGCCTGCAAGAAACATCTTCGCAAGCAGTTCTACATCGATACTCTTTGTTGCCACAACAAGTTCCTCCTTAATTAATCGATCACGCGGACGCCTTCGATATAGATGTTGATCTTATCGACGCTCATACCTGTAAATTCTTCAACTTTATACTTCACGTTGCTGATCAGATTGTCTGTTACTGCTGAAATACTTACTCCGTAAGCTACGACCACATGAAAATTAAGTGTAATCTTATTCTCATCAGAGATTCCGACCTGGATTCCCTTTGTAAGGCTTTCTTTTTTCAAAAGTTTTACCAGACCATCTTTCATGCTGACAGCTGCCATACCGACAATTCCAAAACATTCAACTGCTACAGATCCTGCATATTTTGCGATCACTTCCGGATCGATCGTGATGATTCCTAAATCAGTACTCATACTTCCCTTCATATGCCATCCTCCAATTCTCAAAATTCATATCAATAAATCTATTTTTAAACGTTGAAAATATTATACTCTATTTCCAATGCTTTTACAACCAATGCAGCCCGATAATCAGGCATGCTGACACCTGCCTGATTATACGGCAGCTCACTTAACAGTCCACTGTCGTACATTCGCCAAATACAGATCTAATCAGATTTTTGTGCGAGCACAAATCTGGATAACTCCGTATTTGACTCATCGTATACGCAAAAAACCGAAGCTTAAAAGCTTCGGTTCTTATCATTCCGCTCAGATTAAGCTCTTTCAACGCGTCCGGATTTCAGGCAGCTTGTACATACGTACATTTTCTGTGTTCCGCCGTTTTCCGTTTTAACTCTAACGGATTTTACGTTAGATTTCCACATCTTAGATGATCTTCTATGAGAGTGACTTACGTTATTTCCGAAATGAGCACCCTTTTCACAAATAGCACATTTAGCCATGATTGCACCTCCTAACGATCTGAAATGTCCGCTTACAAATCTTGCAGACTCACAACAATAGTTATTTTAACAGAAACTTTTAACAATTGCAAGTGTTATTTTCACTTTTATGCATTTTTTGTTTCTTCATTGTGTCCATAATAGCCCTCATACTTCTGTGAGCCATAATATTTGTTATAATATCCCTTCTGGTTCTTACGCTCTACCTTGTTAAGGACAACACCAAGAACGGACACTCCCGAATTTTCCAGCTGGTCTTTTACATTCTGCACCAGACGGTATTTGGTCTTACCTGCTTCGACAACAATGATCGCGCCATCACTCTGATGTCCGATGATTGCCGCATCAATAACAAGACCAAGCGGCGGACAGTCAATGATAATATAATCATAGACATTCTTCATGGACTCCAGCATACCGGTAAAACGTTTGGATTCCAGAAGCTCTGTCGGATTCGGAGCCTCCGGTCCGGAAAGAAGAATATGAAATTTCGGAATATTTGTCGCCATAATCACATCTGCAAGCACACACTGTCCGGAGAGGAAGTGTGACAGCCCTTTATCTGCACCGGTAATCTGAAGTTTCGATGCCATAACAGAATTCCTGATATCCGCATCAACAAGAATAACAGATTTTCCCATGTCTGCAATTGATTCTGCCAGCGCAACAGAAACAGAGCTTTTCCCCTCTCTCGGCACACAGCTTGTTACAAGAATGACTCTTTTATCATCTCCGCAAAACTGCAGATTGGTACGCAATGTCCGGATTGCTTCACGCACCCCGTAGCTTTTCTTTTCAATCGATAAATTAACCTTTTTCAACAAAACACCTGCTTTCTTCCCCACGCGGGGCTATCTGAATCTCTTTATCTGCTCTTCCATATCCGTCTTGGATTATCTACAAAAATCTCTTCTGCGTAATCCTGTCCCATCTTTTTTCTGACGTAAGTGGCACACTTCCCGAGGTTCATCTTCCGCCCCTCCAGATTGTGTGCATCTGATCCTATAAAATCCACAAGATCCTCTTTCATCAGGCCGGCACAGAACTTTTTAATCGTATGTCCTTCATATCCCAATACGGAATCTGCATTTATCTGGATCTGTGCTCCAAGTTTTTTCAGTTCCTGGATTCTCTCCGGTTCCTGACAGCAAAAATACCTTTCAACATGTGCAACGATCGGTCGATATCCCTTGGTGATCAGCTCATAAATGTAATTACGGACCGTGACAAAACTGTCATTGGTTGAAAACTCTGCCAAAACATATCTGCTTCCAAGCATCGTCGGCCGAAGCTTCTTATCAAGATGCCGGATCATCTGCTCATTCCGGTAATACTCGCAGCCAAGCCTCAGTCCAATTCCAACTTCTTCAGCATAATCGCGAAGTTCATGGTATACCCGGATCACCTTTTTCATGGAAGGCTCAAACATCTCCGGTCTGTAATGTGGAGTCGCAATGATATAACGTACTCCCTGCTCATAGGCATCCCGTATCATTGCTCTGGAAGTCTCCATATCCGGTGCTCCATCATCCACTCCCGGAAGAATATGACAATGAATATCTACCAACATCAAAACGTATCTCTCCTGTCAAAAAGAAAACGCCCCTCACGGTGACTACTGCCACAAAGAAGCGCTTTCAACATATGTTTGTAAATTATCTAACAGCTTTCTTTTTAAGACCGAATACTGCTGCTACTGCTGCCAGTCCAAGTACTGCAACTGCTGATACAGCTGTTGCGCTTGTAGCCGGTGAAGTAGCTGTTCCTGTAGCGGATGTAAGAGTTGTCTTGTCAACAACAAATGCAACCGGTGACAGTGAACTAAATGTACCTGTTACTGTTCCATCTGCAACAGTTGTATCAATCTTCTCCCAAGCTGATGCTGATCTATTGTAATGCAGGATCTGAACTTTAGAAGAAGCTGTTACACCTTTCATTACGAATGTGATCTTAAGTGGGAATTTAGCTCCTTCCGGCGCTGTAACTTCCTTAACATCAGCAACTGTCATATTCGCATTAAAATCGCTTCCAATTACTTCTTTCAATTTTGCTTCAGTCTTAATGTCTGCAACTGCCTGTGTGTATTCTGTCGGGATCTCAGATGTGATAGAAACATTCACAGCATTACCATCTGTATCTGTTGCGTTGCTTACAGCTGTAACAACTGTAGAAGCTGCCGGGCTTGGTGCTGCAAATGCCGTCATTCCAATGCAGGATACCATAGCTGCAATAAGACCAACTGTCTTTAAGATTCTTGACTTCATTTTCTTTGACCTCCTCACATAGTTTATTTGATATTCGCTATATCAAGCTATACTATACTACAATTACATTATTTTGTAAAACATTTTTAATATTATTTTTTTTAATTCTTTATTGTCTACCAGATACTGCGCATGTCCGTCTTTCTCAATAATCTCACCCGGAACTTTCACGGTGTCCTCTGCAACCTTATAATCTGTCAGCTCTTCCATCTCATCCGCAGTCATGTTTGTTGTCATGTAATCCTCCAATTTCTGGTACAGAGAAAGATACTCTGTTTCGCTTTGAATACTCTGCATCTTCTCGATCAGAGCATCCATAAACTGTGACTGACGTTCCATGCGCTGATTGTTACTGTCAAGGACTTCAATATCTCTTTTACGGACATATTTTTCAGCAAGTTCCCCATTAAGAGTAACTTCTGCACCTTTTTCAAATGCAGGATCAACAGCTGTATAATCTTCTGGCACGGTAAGAGTAATTCCTCCAACCGCATCGGTTGCTGCAACCAGCCCCTCCAGCGTCAGTGAAAAATAAGAATCCACATTCACGCCATACATCAGTTCTGATACCTTCTCAGATGTCAGACGGCAGCTCTCTTCTGCCCCGTCCCCATATGCGTACTGAAGTGCGATCTGCCCATTTTCCGTCATCAGCCTGTTACCTGTCACATCATAAATATCGATTCCCACCATAGAATCTCTGGAAATCTGAATGATCTGTGCCGTCTTCTCTTCTTTATTAAGGACCAGAAGATTCAGGCTGTCGCTCTGTCCGTTTTCTCCCGGGTTATTACCAAGATCTGCTTTTTCTTCCTTGTCAACACCCATGAACAGAACGGTCTTGATATCCGGGTTGAGTTTGTATTTCTTTCCGTCTTCTTCGATGATTCCGGACTGTGATTCCGTTTCGTCTGCACCCGCTTCTGCCGATGCCTCCTGTTTTTTCTGCGTACCGCTTTTCCCTTTTGTAACCGTATAAACGACACCTGCCAACAGCCCTGCGCAGATAACTGCAAGTATCACGATTACCAGATTTCTATTCTTCATTTGTCAGAACCGCCTCCACAAGAAGTCTATGGTTTGATTCTCCCGTCACACAGGTACTGAGCGACAGGATCCGGTCTTCTGTTCCTACGCTTTCGATATCACTGTAACGGCTTCTCAGGTCTCTGGAATCCTGAAGTGAATCCAGGAAAGCCTGTCTCTGGTCATCCATTACATAATTGAAAGAGTTGATCAGATGACGGTCATCATAAATAACTGCCGCAAAAATCCGGTAAGTCAGAACATGATCTGGTGTATAAATGATCACATTTGGATATTTTTCAATATATCCTTCTTCCAGATAACGATCCAGTGTATGAAACATGGTATCTACACCCTCACCCATCTGATGTCCGTAAATAACCGTATTGAAATCTGTAAAATTCTTACTGTTGCATGCCTGTGTAAAAATAGCACCATCCGCCGCTTCTACCCGTTCCCAGGTATGAGATAGATAATAATTATCATCCTCATTATTCTGGCAAACCGGATAATCAACGGTTGTTCCATCAATCTTAATCCATGCGTAAATGTCCGGATTTTTTTCCTGAAGAGCAGTAAAATCAACCGGTATCTCCGGCTTTGTCTGCTCTCCGTCATCACTATCTGTTTTTGACGGTTTCACATTTTCCGTTGCCAGCTTTTTTGCATCATCATACGACTGCTTCGTCTTTGCCGCCGTGGCGTAATACCAAATCAGATAACCTGCACAGCAGACTGCTATCACAAGCAACACCGCAACAATAATCTTTCTTGTCCTGTCTTTCAAATCGATTCCCTCTTTTCTGTCGGAATCGCTGCAAGCATATGAAGTCCAAGATATTTTTTAATATCTTCTTCTGTCTGAATTGTATCATTCATGAGATAACGAAGTACAATAACAGTAGCTGCCACAAACGCAAATGCAAGTCCACCCATTGCAGTATTCTTCTTAGTATTCGGTGAAGAAGGATATTTTGGCACAACAGCTTCTTCAACAACCTTCGGCTTGTCACTGGACATTACATATGCCACTCTCTCAGCTGTCACATCCGCAAGTTCATTTGCAATTTTCTTTGCTTCTTTAGCGTTTGCATCCAAAACAGTAAATCTCAAAATACGGGTATCTGTCTGATTATCTGTCTGAATCATACTTTTTAACTCTTCATATGTATAATCCAGATTTAATTTTTCAATTACTTCTTCGAGAACAGGACGGCTCGTTGCCAAAATCTCAAAGTCTGCTGTAAGCTGCGTACCCATCTGAATATCTGCAAGGGATGTCACACTTGTTGTTTTTGTTAAGATATAAATCATTGAGGAAGCGGAATATTTCGGTGTGATCAGCAGTTTCGTACCACCAAACGCAAGTGTCGCTCCTATGATAAAACACAAAACAATTATCCACAATTTATTCATCAGCAAATGAAAAATTTCTCCGAGATCAATCTCCATCTCATCATCTTTTTGCATTTCTAACTGTTTCAACTCACTCATAGTTTTTTTCCTCTTCTGTTCTTTAATTCCACAATTTTTCCGGATAAACGCCATCTTCTGTCATCTTCTTGAATCCGGCCTGTGCAAGTTCTGTATCTTCTTTATAAGTAATACCGATCCATTTATCGTGTGTTTCCAGAACCTTTACATCCACATTTCCTTCTTTTAAAAGATCTCCTACAATATTTGGAAGAAGATATTCTTTTTTTAAAGGATCTCCTGCTTCATCTTTTAAAAATTCTGCGAATCTCTCATCCAGAACCTGAATGAAATCCGGATAACCAGCCCACATATTCATGGATACATTAGAATCTGGTGTGATCCATTTCTGAACCGCTTCGCTGTCGCAGTGTACCCCGTCAGCCTGGATACTGATTCCAGTCGTCTCATGGATCTGTTCAAGCATTCCATTTTCATCTACCACACATACGCCGCGGGTAACTGTTCCATTTTCACTAACCGTATTCTTCAGAATAAAACCAGCCATTCCCATCTGCATCTTATCTGCTGTCTCTGCGTGCGCAATCAAGTAATCATGGAGAAGCTTAAACGCTTCCTTTCCATAATAATCATCTGCATTGATGATCACAAACGGTTCTTTTACTACATCTTTACAACACAGGACTGCCTGACCAGTTCCCCAAGGTTTGGTACGTCCCTCCGGAACTTCAAAACCAGCTGGAATATCTGCAAGATCCTGATATACATATTCCACCTCGATCTGATCTCCGATACGATTCCCGATTACAGAACGGAATTCTTCTTCAATATCTTTTCTGATAATAAATACAACCTTGTCAAAACCAGCTTCTTTTGCATCATAAATAGAGTAATCCATAATGATCTCCCCATTCGGAGACATCTTGGCGAGCTGCTTGATTCCTGTTCCAAATCTTGAACCGATTCCTGCTGCCATAATAATCAGAGTAGTCTTCATAATAAATTCTCCCTCACTAAAAAACTGTCAATCTACATTATATACACTGTTTTTCTCCGTCAAAACATTAACATTTTAAACGCTTTATTCAAAAATCTTACATAAAAACAGCTATTCGTAATTATACTTCAATTTTTCCACAATGTCTACCACCTATTACGAAATTAAGGAACTCCCCCTCTTCCTATCCATAACATTTTGATATGAATATAATTCATTATTGCTATTTTACGTTATCTTTTACTCATGATATGATGAACTCAGTTAAAAAAATAACAAAAATGAACTAGAGAAAGAGAGAGGTACAAAAATGGAAGACAATAAATTATGTCTTGAAAAGCAGCCATTATCTGATGAACTGCTCAACAAAATGAATGCCTACTGGCGTGCTGCCAACTACCTGTCAGCCGGTCAGTTATACCTTCTTGATAATCCGCTTCTGAAAAAGCCATTGACCATGGATCAGATCAAGAAAAAAATCGTCGGACACTGGGGAACCGTACCTGGACAAAACTTCATCTATGTACACTGCAACCGTGTCATCAAACGTTATGATCTGGATATGATTCTTCTTTCCGGTCCAGGACATGGCGGAAACTTCCTGATCGCCAACACTTATCTGGAAGGTTCTTATAGTGAAGTTTATCCGAACATCAGCCAGAATGAGGAAGGCATGAAGAAAATGTTCAAGCAGTTCTCATTCCCATGCGGAGTTCCGAGTCACTGTGCTCCAGAAACACCAGGTTCTATCAATGAGGGTGGAGAACTTGGATATTCAATTGCTCACGGCTTTGGTGCTGTTCTGGACAACCCAGATCTTATCGCTACAGTTGTTGTCGGTGACGGTGAAGCTGAAACAGGGCCGCTTGCTACTTCATGGCAGTCCAACAAATTCCTGAACCCGATCACAGACGGTGCTGTTCTTCCAATCCTTCATCTGAACGGATACAAGATCAGTAACCCGACCATTTTCTCACGTATTTCTCATGAGGAAGTAGAAAACTTCTTCAAGGGCTGCGGATGGAAACCTTACTTCGTAGAAGGTGATGATCCGATGACTATGCACAGAAAAATGGCTGAGACTATGGATGCCTGCATCGAAGAAATCAAAGCAATCCAGAAAAATGCCCGTGAAAACAATGATCCTACCCGTCCGTTCTGGCCAATGATCGTTCTTCGTACTCCAAAGGGATGGACAGGACCAAAGGTTGTTGACGGACTCCAGATTGAAGGATCTTTCCGTGCACATCAGGTACCGCTTTCTATGGAATCACCAGAACATCTTGACCTTCTGAAAGAATGGTTGGAAAGCTACCATGCAGAAGAACTCTTCGATGAAAAAGGACGTCTGATTCCGGAACTTGCAGAACTTGCTCCAAAGGGAGATGCCCGTCTTGGTGCAAACCCGCATGCAAATGGCGGACTTCTTCTGAAAGACCTTCGTCTTCCGGATTTCCGCTCATACGGAATCGAAGTAGAACCTGGCAAGACAAAAGCACAGGATATGATCGAACTTGGCGGATACATCCGCGACATCTTCAAATTAAATGAAGACAGTAAGAACTTCCGTATCTTCGGACCAGATGAAAGTATGTCCAACCGTCTGTACAAAGTATTTGAAGAACAGAAACGTGACTGGCAGGCAGACTTGCTTGACACTGATGACTGCCTTGCAAGAGACGGACGTATCATGGACGGTATGTTAAGTGAACATATGTGTGAAGGATGGCTGGAAGGATATCTTCTGACAGGACGTCATGGATTCTTTGCAAGCTATGAAGCATTCATCCGTATCGTTGACTCTATGGCAGCACAGCATGCAAAATGGCTGAAGGTCTGCAACCAGCTTTCATGGAGACAGCCGATTGCTTCGCTGAACTTTATCCTGACATCTAATGTATGGCAACAGGATCATAACGGATTTACACATCAGGATCCAGGATTTCTGGATCACATTGCCAATAAAAAGGCAGACGTTGTCCGCATGTATTTACCACCGGATACAAACTGCTTACTCTCATGCTTCGACCACTGCATCAAGAGTAAGAACTATGTCAATGCAATCGTAGCGTCTAAACATCCAAGCTGCCAGTGGCTGACTATGGAACAGGCTGTAAAGCATTGTACACAGGGTATCGGTATCTGGGAATGGGCAAGTAATGACTGCGGTGAAGAACCAGATGTTGTTATGGCTTGCTGCGGTGACACTCCTACTCTTGAAGTTATGGCTGCTGTTACTATCCTTCGTGATGAAATGCCAGAGCTCAAGATCCGCGTTGTCAATGTAGTTGACCTGTTCAAACTGGAATCAGACCACAAACATCCACACGGATTAAGTGATGCAGAATACGATGCAATCTTCACAAAAGATAAACCGGTTATCTTTGCATTCCACGGATATCCGACACTGATTCATGAGCTGACATACGAACGTCACAACCACAACATTTCTGTTCATGGATATCAGGAAGAAGGTACGATCACTACTCCATTTGACATGCGTGTACAGAACCAGATTGACCGTTTCAACCTTGTAAAAGATGCAATCATGCATCTGCCACAGCTTGGCAATAAGGGATCATTCCTGATTCAGAAGATGAACGACAAACTGGTTGAGCACAAGCAGTACATCGCTGAATATGGACAGGATCTGGAAGAAATCAGAAACTGGGAATGGCATAAATAATATCAATCGTTTTCTAATCCAAAATTCTACTTTATAACTTTATACTTACAAATATAAAAATGCTCCGGAATTATGATCCACACATAAAAAATTCCGGGGCATTCTCCTTATATTTTTCTTTGCAGATACACATCCCGGCTACAAAGGATACCGATTTGCACAATCCACTTTGAAAATCTATTTCTTCTTTAGTTCTTCTGACTGCTCAGAAACTTCTGAAACTCCTTCGATGCAATACTCTGAGGATACTCAGTATCATAGATCAGAATAATATTTCTGGTCGGAAGCTTCTCTTCCACTTCGATTTCAAATACATTTTCTGCCTTCTTCTCTTCTTCGGCAAATTCTTCCGGGACAAATCCAATTCCAAGATTGTGACGGACTGCCGGCAAGATCAGGTCTGTCGTCGCAAGCTCCATATCCGGCAAAAACTGCAGACCATGATCTGCAAAATAATTATTCAGGAATTTTCTGGTCAGTGCCTCCGAAGTCAGGCTGATCCAGGGATAAGTCGAAAGCTCCTCCAATGAAATCTTTCTTCCTTTTAATTCTATGTAACGACTGCCGCCGATCAGCACCTCATGGTATTCCCGCAGTTTCTTCATCCTGAGCGGCTTATTTACCTGCAGATCCGTTGACACAAATGCAAGGTCTACCTTTCCTTCTTTTACCGCGTTGACCGAGTCCATGGTACTGTTATTTAAGATTTTGAAATGTACGTTCGGATAAATGCTGTTGAACTCTCCCATTGCCCGGAACAGGAAGCAGTGCAAGGCTGTCTCAGTCGCACTGATATAGATTGTCCCGTTCTCCAGACTGATCAGATTGCTCAGATCATTTTCCCCTTTAAAAAACTGGGCGCACCCTGCCGATACATAGCTGTAAAAGGTTCTTCCCTCCGGTGTCAGCTTCATGCCGGATTTGCTTCTGGTAAATAACCGGCATCCCAGTTCATTTTCCAGGTTGTGTATCGTTCTCGTCACCGCCGGCTGGCTCGTCTTCAGAACGCTGGATGCCTTTGTAAGGTTCTCATACTTCGCCACATAATAAAAAACTTTATAATATTCAAAATTAGAATTCATGTGTCTCTCCTTTGTTGTCTTATCCTGTCAGTTTTTCATCTGCCGTAAGTATAGCATGCTTTTTTAGTTCTTACAATTGGAATCATAGCTTACTGAATATTCGGTGCGGATCCGGTCAAGTCATCATCGATTTTTCTACCAGAGAAACCAGTCTGGAGGTACTCTCCCTCGTAGTGAAACACAAAAAGCCCTGGTATGCGGCACAACCGGATTTTCACCAGGAGAAATGCAGCAATTCCAGGACGCTGCTACATTGATTCCAATGCTCTATACAGCAAATACTTCCAAGCTGGTCAAATATAATGAACAAGCTTCTGGAACTGGTCACTTCCACACTAAAAAAGAATGTGCCTCGGCACATTCTCGCGCCGAGCGCGGTCGCTTGCGACATTCTTCATCTTCGTGCAAGTGCGCATCTCCGGCACGCAGTTCCTTATTTGCTCAACATTTTTCGATTATAATTGTTCAGACGCCTGCGCTTCGATCTTTCTTTTTGTCCTCATCCTCGTTCATCTCTTCCTTCTGATTGACTTATTTTTATCACATTTTACAAATCTGTTGTTTTTTTCTTCGGAAGGCAGATACTTAAGATCAATGACACCACGAACACCCCTGCAACTGCATTTCCATTAAAAATATCTCCTACCTCCTTCGGAAATGCGGAAAAGAAGTTTCCGGAAGTCTGTGTCAGTCCGACACCGATACAGAATGCCAGCGATACGATGATCATAGTTCTGTCATCAAACACACACCCTTTGAGCATCTTGATTCCTTCATACATGATCGATCCGAACATCATAACCGTACATCCTCCAAGTACCGCCTGCGGAAGCGAATTGAAAAAAGCTCCAAGCGGCGGGAACAGAGAAGCAAGGATCAAAATCAAAGCCCCCATCAGAATAGTAAAACGGTTGATAACTCCCGTCATAGTGACGAGCCCGATATTCTGACTGAAAGAAGTAAGCGGCAGACATCCAAAGCATCCTGAAATCGCACTGGAAAATCCATCCACGGCAAGAGACCCCTGCAGTTCCTCCATCTTGATATCCCGTCCAAGTGCACCGGTACACACTGCAGTAGTTGCACCCGTTGTCTCCGCTGCCGATACCAGGAATACAATTGCAATAGTAAAGAATGCTCCCAGATCAAAAACCGGTTTATGGGAAGTAAAAAATACAAGCTTTGGAAGGCTGAATACACCAACCTGCTCGATCGTCTTTGTAATTCCTGAAAAATCAACCATCGGTGCAATCCCTGCCACAGTAAATATAATGGACAGAAGATACCCACAGACCAGACCAACCAGTACATTCAGGTTCTTGTATACACCTTTTAACAGATAACGGGCAGCCAGACACACAACCAGTGTGAAAAATCCGACCAGAAGATGATACCACGCTCCAAAATCTTCGGCTCCATTTCCACCGCCCCAGGAATCCATTCCTACCGACAAGAGGGAAAGCCCAATCGCAATCACCACACATGCCGATACTACCGGTGTCAGGAGCCGTTTCCAGTATTTGGCACTCATTCCTACCAGTCCCTCAAAAATACCTCCGGCGATCACCGCACCTACCATCCCTTCATATCCAAGTTCCGGATTGGTACAGATCATCAGCAGACTACCAAGAAAGGTAAAACTGACTCCCATAACGATCGGAAGCCTGGAGCCAATCTTCCATACCGGGTAAAGCTGCAGACAGGTCCCGATCCCCGCTGCAAACATCGCGCACTGCAGAAGCTGCGTAATTTCCGCAGCACTTAAGTGATTCTCCGATCCTCTCACAAATGCCGCACTGCACACGATCAGCACCGGTGCCAGATTCGACACAAACATTGCCAGAACATGCTGTAGTCCGAACGGAATCGCCTTTTTTACCGGCACTCTTCCATTCAGACAGTAAATATTTTCCTCACTCACTGCTTTTGTATTTTTCTCTTTATCCATTTTCCTTTTCCCTCATTCTCTTTTTTTATTCTGTCCTAAGCGCTGTCACCGGATCGCTCTTTGCTGCTTTCCTTGACGGAATGATTCCACCGAGCAGGGTAAGCCCGATACTCAAAAGAATCAGCACAATTGCCGGAAGCACTGGTAAAAATGCATTAATTTTGTTATTATCTGCCACCGCATGGATGATCATATTTCCAGGGATCAGAAGCAGCAGTGACAGTCCGATTCCGATCAGTCCGGCACACAGACCAATGATAACGGTTTCTGCATTAAATACCTGCGATACATTTCTCTTAGATGCCCCGATCGCGCGCAGGATTCCAATCTCCTTCTTCCGTTCCAGTACACTGATGTAGGTGATAACCCCGATCATAATTGAAGATACTACAAGGGAAATCGCCACAAACGCAATCAGCACGTAGCTGATGATATCCACGATATTTGTCACGGAAGACATCAGTGTTCCGACTATATCGGTATAAGTGATGATCTGTTCCTCTTTTCCTTCTTTTTCCATCCGGCTGTTATAAGAATCCAGGATTTTCACCACTTTTTCCTTGCTCTCAAAATCCGTCGGATATATGGAAATCTGACTCGGGTTCGCAAAATCCACGTATCCAAGCTTCTGCAGATTATTGTCATAGGAAGCAGTCGCGCTCATTGTCATGGATGTCATCAGCTCTTTCAGATCATCTTCTGTCATATTCATCTGAAATGCCTTTGCAAATGCATCGGTATCAATCTTCATCGAACTTCCAAGCATGTTCTGCAGATGGGTTCCCACATTTCCCATGGCAGCCTGCATGGCGTTCCCGATTTCTTCTGTGATCTGAGTGACGATCTGATTCATTGCCGAAGTGATCTGTGTCTCAAGCACATCCGAAATTGCTCGGGTATAAGTTCCCATTGCCTTTGCCATGTAACTTCCCATTGTCGCACTTAACTGGCTCTCCAGCTGATCCATATCGATCACCTCGGAAAGCCCGTTCATCAGACGCTGTTTTCCATCTGCTGTAGCAAGGTAGTTCAGAAAATAATCTCCCATTTTGGTCGGATCTGCTTTTCCATTCGCTGCAGCATATGCCGGATAACTACTCGCCAGTTCTTTTGTCAGTTTTTTCAGCTGGTCAGAAGTAATATTTATCACCGTATCTCCAAAAATCTCCTGCTGCCAGGTATTCATAATCTCTTTTGCTTCCTCGGTCTGTAAATACTCCGCCAGATATTCTCCAAATTTATCCGGATCTGTATATCCTTTTTCCGCAGCATACTTTTGATATCCTTCCATCACACGCTGTACAAGCTCCTGCATCTGATCAATTGTAATCTTAAACCCACCGGTGCTCTCAATGATCTCCTGCAGATTATCTTTCAGGATCTTCTGCGCTTCATCCGTCATCAGGTAATCCATAAAATCTTTCGCCAGATTTGAATAATCTGCTTCTGGATGGAATTTCACATACTCCTGATAACCTTCCATAACACCCTCAGACAACTTCTGCATTCCACCCGGTTTTACGGTAAGATCCAGGCTTCCGATCATATCGCCAAGATTCATCTGTGGCATACCGGACACGTCAAGACTGATCTGATCCAGATTTATCATCCCGGACAAATCCAGAGAATCCCCACCCATCCGGAATGCATTTTCCAGATTCACTGAATCTGCTGACAACAGATCACCGGAAAATCCACCGGAAAGTACACTGTTATCAAAACCAAATGCTTTCTGAAGTGCATCCTCATCGACCGTAAACAGGCTGTCCGCATCCAGTCCATTCTTCTCTTCTGTCGTCCCGAACGGTTCTCCAGTAAATACATTCTTTGACGGATTTTTCAGCTGATCCTTTACAATCTCACTTTTTGCAGCCTCTTTTGCGACATGCTCAGTAAGTCTCTGCGGATAGCCAATCCCCGGTGTCAGAGCGGAAGCATTTGCATCTTCCGATGCCTGTACGATTCCGACGATTTTAAGTTCTTCGCCCTGATCCACGAGTTTCTTCATATATTCCTTATTATCGGATTTATCCTTCCAAACCTTATACTGGCTGTCATATTCATAGCATTCAGATACATTGACCAATTTGAACGTTTTGTCTAAAATATCCTCGTATGTGTAATTTCCAATATCTGCCGGTGTATTGACATCTTCTTCATTGATAAATTCCTGGATCATTTCGTCCAGTTCCATCTGATCCCGCAGTCCCAAAGTATAAAGGAGAAAATCACTCATGCCTCCGTCCGAAGTCAGCACCAGTACACATTCATTATAATTCTGCGGCCAGCGTCCCGCCTTCACATCATACTGGTTCTCATAAAGTCCCTCCGTCTTAGGCATTTCATAAAAAACATTCGTACTCATCATCGATGACATCAAACTGTTGGTACTTGCGCCAGAGCTGATTCCAAGCGACTCAAAGGATTTGTCCGGATTCACCTGGCGAATGGAACCATCCTTGTTCTGCCGATAGATTCTTGGTGAAATATTATAAGAATATTCAACGGCACTGGTATAGTCCTCAATTCCACTTTTTCCTCCATCCAGATATTCTTTTAAAGACTTCAGGTCATTGGAATCCATCGTGGAAAACATATTGGTCATCATCTGCATAACCTTGACTTCCCCGTCTTTTTTTGTCTCCTTCTTATCCGAACTGCCCGAACCACTGTCCATATTGCCTACCATCATCGATGTCATATCAAATCCGGTACTCTGGATCTGAAGCGGATACTCGGAAAGAGTCTCTTCTTCAATTGACTTGATGTAGGCATTGACTCCGTTGGAAAGTGCCAGTATCAGTGCAATCCCGATAATTCCAATAGAACCGGCAAAAGATGTCAGAAGAGTCCTTGCTTTCTTCGTCTTTAAGTTATTAAAGCTCAGGGAAAGAGCCGTCAGAAATGACATGGAAGCTTTTCCCATATTCTTATGCTCCGGCTCCTTCATGACCGCTTCATTGACATAAAATTCGTCCGTATCCGAACGGATCTTTCCGTCCTTGAGTGTTACGATACGGGTCGCATATTCTTCAGCAAGCTCTGGGTTATGTGTAACCATTACAACAAGCCGGTCTTTTGCCACTTCTTTTAAAAGTTCCATAACCTGCACACTGGTCGCCGTATCCAGCGCTCCTGTCGGCTCATCAGCAAGCAGGATATCCGGATCATTGACCAGCGCACGGGCGATTGCCACCCTCTGCATCTGTCCGCCTGACATCTGGCTCGGTTTTTTATGCAACTGCTCCCCAAGACCAACTTTTTTCAGAGCCTCAATCGCTCTCTTTTTCCGTTCTTCCTTCCCGATCCCAGAAATAGTCAGTGCCAGCTCCACATTGGCAAGCACCGTCTGATGTGGAATCAGATTATAACTCTGAAATACAAAACCAATTGTATGATTCCGATAGGAATCCCAGTCTCTGTCTTTATATTTTTTCGTAGAAATCCCGTTGATGATCAGATCACCACTATCGTACCGATCCAGTCCACCGATGATGTTAAGAAACGTCGTCTTTCCCGAACCACTCGGTCCCAGGATCGCAACAAATTCATTGTTCCTGAAATTCAGGCTTACATCATCCAGTGCCTTCTGTACCAGCGTACCTGTACGGTATTCTTTGCAGATATGTTGAATTTGAAGCATAAAAATTCTCCTTTTAAGTTGTAACTCATGAAACGCGTATGTTTCATTGTACACCCTTAAAAGGAGAAAATCATGTCTTTTAGAAAAATTTTATTCTTTATTTTCTGAGAAGTTCTTTTCCCGAAATACCTGGCTCTGTCATATTGACCGGATCCAGAACGGTTTCCATCTCTTTTTCACTTAAAAGACCTTCTCTGAGGATCAGATTACGGATGGATTCCCCGGTCTTCATTGCTTTTTTCGCAATTTCCGCTGCTTTCTCATAGCCTACATGCGGACAGATTGCAGTAATTACGCCGATGCTGTTCTCTACCAGCTGACGGCATCTCTCTTCATTGGCTGTGATTCCTGTCACACAGTTGTCAATAAAAGTCTGCACTGCATATGCAAGTGTATCGATCGACTGGAACAGACAGTAGAATACGATCGGTTCAAACGCATTCAGTTCCAGCTGTCCACCCTCTGCTGCCATCGTGATCGTCACATCATTTCCAATGATGTTAAATGCGACCTGGTTCACTACTTCCGGGATGACCGGATTCACTTTTCCCGGCATGATCGAAGAACCATTTTGCTTTGCCGGAAGGTTAATCTCACCAAATCCGGCTCTTGGTCCGGATGACATCAGACGCAGGTCATTGGCAATCTTGGAAAGTGTGACTGCACACGCTTTCACTGCACCGGATACTGCCACAAACGGATCCAGGTTCTGGGTTGCATCGATCAGATCAAAAGCCTGGACAAACTGAATATCAGATATTTTTGAAAGATTCGGAACAATGCGGCTTACATAGGCTTCATCTGCATTGATTCCGGTTCCGACTGCCGTTCCACCCATGTTGACGGTACGCATCTCGTCCATCGCATTATCCATACGGTGGATATCACGCATGATGGCATCGGAATATGCCTGAAATTCCTGACCCAGACGGATCGGAACTGCATCCTGCATTTGGGTGCGTCCCATTTTGATCACATGGTCAAATTCCTCTGCCTTTTTGCAGAGCGCTCCATGAAGTCTGAGCAGTTCTTTTTTCAGATTCTGAAGAAGTCTGAGTGAAGTCATCTTGCCAGCTGTCGGAATAACATCATTTGTGGACTGTCCGCAGTTTACATCATCATTCGGATTTATTGCTGAATAATCTCCCTTTTTCCCGCCAAGAATCTCAATCGCACGGTTGGCAATGACTTCGTTTGCATTCATGTTCAGAGAAGTACCCGCACCTCCCTGGATCGGATCTACGATAAAGTACTCATGCAATTTTCCTGTAAGGATTTCATCACATGCCTGTACGATTGCTTTTGCCTTTTTCTTTTCCAGAATCCCACTCTCGCAGTTGGTGATCGCAGATGCTTTCTTTATGTACGCAAGACTGTTGATGATCTCCGGATGCATATTCAGCCCGGTAATACGGAAATTCTCCGCAGCACGCAGTGACTGTACCCCGTAATATACATCTCCTGGAATATCTTTTGCCCCTATTGAATCCTGTTCTACACGATAACCTGTCTTGTTTTCTTTTCCATTTTCCATCTCAAAATCCCTCGATTTTCCATTTTTCTCTGGCGTATTGCCTTTGTTGTTTTCATTATAGCTCTGTGTTACAATATAATCTAATACATATATTTTTATAGTAACTATAATTTTAAAACTATGTCAAAGGAGAATACCTATGTTTCAGGGAATGGAATATGTCTATGAAGTTTATCTGGAAAAAAGCTTTTCCAAGGCGGCTGAGAAGTTATTTATCTCACAGCCTTCACTCAGTGCCAACGTAAAGCGTGTCGAGCATCACATCGGATATCCGATCTTTGACCGGAGTACCAAACCACTTTCCCTTACCGAATGTGGGGTACAGTATATCAAAGCGGTAGAAAAAATAAAAAGTATCCAGAATGAATTTGAAGGATTTGCAAATGACTGGGGCGACCTAAAAAAAGGAACACTCACCCTCGGAGGAAGCAACTTGTTTTCCTCCTGGATCCTGCCTTCGCTGATCGCGGATTTTGCCCGCAGATATCCTCTGATCCAAATCAGCCTGGTTGAAGAAACCACTGCCAATCTTGCCCGTATGCTGCGACACGGGCAGCTGGATCTGATGCTGGACAGCAGTGTTCTGGATGCCACCATCTACGGCTACCGTAAATTTCAGGAAGAGCACCTGATCCTTGCTGTTCCGGGAGCATTCCCGATCAATAATACGCTGCGCTCCTATCAGCTTCCTGTAGAAGATATCCTGAGCAAAAAATTTCTGGAAGAATCCTGTCCTCCCGTTCCTCTGACACGCTTTAAAAGTGAGCCTTTTATTATGCTGAAACCGGAAAACGACACTGGAAAACGTGCCCGTATGATCTGCCAGAACAATCTCTTTGAACCAAATATCATCCTGGAAATGGATCAGCAGATGACTTCTTACAACATCACCTGCTCCGGCATGGGGATCTCTTTTATCGGAGATATCATGCTCTCAAAAGTACCTCTTACCTCTGATGTGGTGTACTATAAGCTTCCTGCATGCGAAAGCAGCCGTGACATCCGGTTCTACTGGAAAAATGGTCGCTACCAGACAAGGGCAATGGAAGAATTTTTAAAAATGGCGTGCCAGTAAGGCACGCCACTTTCCTGCAGAACAGATACTATCTATTTATCTGCAATCTTGGATCCGACAAATAATTCTTCTCTACATAAACCTACTCACTTCTCAGTGCATCGATTGGATTCATGTTCGCCGCCTTCACCGACGGAAGGAGTCCGAAAATAATTCCGATCAGTGTGGAAAATACTACTCCGACCAGAATGGACACTCCGCTGATTGCCACCGGAACTGCCGAGACTGCGGAAATAATATAGGCAAGCGCAATCCCTCCTGCCACACCGATCAGACCTCCGAGAAGGGTAAGTACTGCCGCTTCCGTCAGAAACTGCGTCAGGATCCTTCTTTTTCTTGCCCCCAGTGCCTTTTTCAGACCGATTTCTCTCGTTCTTTCTGTCACAGACACCAGCATAATATTCATAACACCGATCCCGCCAACCAGAAGTGAAATGCTTGCAATCCAGAGCAGCTGCTGGTTCGTCGAGCTGCTGATCTCCTGGATCTGGTTCGCCTGTTCCAGAAGATCTTCCCCTTTATACTTTATCGTCTCATCAGACACGGTCAGGTAACTGTTCAGGATATCTGCCGCCTTTTCTCCTGCCGCAGTCATCTCATCTGTGCTTGTCGCGCGGACAACCAGATTCTGCGGTTCATCGTACTGATAAATAATCGGCCACAGTGTATCCGGAATACAGATCGTTCCACTTCCATCCGTGGATACATAACGATAATAGTCTTCCATCGAATTGATCACCGGCTGTGAATTTTCTTTTCTCGCCATCATACCGATCACCGTAAATGGCTCCCCTTTAACCTCAATAATCTTTCCAATCACATTTCCATCCGGGAATAGAGCTGTGGCTGTCGTTTTATCAAGCAGCACAACTTTTCGGTTTGCAGTAAAATCTTTTTTGGAAAAGCCACGCCCTTTTGTGATCTGAAATCCATAGGCATCCAGATAATTGGAATCTATTCCAAAAATATTACAGCTTGCCAGCTTCTGACTGCCTGCATATACAGCATCATATTCATTCCGTCTGTGATAAAGGGCTGCACTTTCCACCTCATCCAGTGTCTGGATCTCACCAAGTACCTGATCTGAAATCTCCGGTATTCCATCCGGAACCTCCTGATAAGACAGATCCAGTGTCCAGTCTCCCTGATAAAGCTGGATATTGACCGCATTATTTCCCGCGCCAACCAGATTTTTCTTGATCTGCTCATTGGTTCCTTTGATCGTTGAAACAATTGCAATGATCGATCCGATTCCGATAATAATACCAAGCATCGTCAGCGCAGACCGCAACTTATGACTCCAGATTCCCTGAAATGCCAGCCTGATATCTTCAAGCATCTCCTCACCCCCTCATTAATTATAATCATACAATGACTCCACTGTCTTTGTCTTCGCACCCTCTTTTACATTTCTTCCATACGGAAATGCAATCTCATCCTCCATGGTAAGTCCGGAAACGATTTCAATGGAACCGTACATATTTTTTCCACCCTCTACATACTGCTTTTCCAGCCTTCCATGTTTTCCTTTCTTGTATACATAGGAGCGGTTTCCGTCTTCTCTTATGAACATCTGTTCCAGGTAAATCGAATTCCCACTGTCACCCGAAAGTCCGTCTACGGAAATACTGACACCCTCACCAGATGAAAGATCTGCATCTTTTTCAACCACTGCAGTAAACGGATAGTAGGACATATTAGGATTCTCGCTGCTCTTCATACTTTCAACCGGTGAATTACCGATACTGGTGATCGTTGCCTCATAAGAGTTCCCCGTATTCCAGGAAGTCACCATCACATTCATACCCTCTTTTAATTTATCATAGCTGCTTTCGGCAATCCCTCCGATTACATAACAACCATTTTTTCCGGTCACAGATATAACCGGTTTATTCTCCAGCTTTGCCTCTTCTTCGTCAAGTACAGATTTTACCGTTCCCTCTACTGTACTTTTTACAACACCATTATTTACTTTTTTATCCAGCTTTTTCAATTCCAGTTGTGCTGTTCGCTTTTCCAGATCCAGGTCCTTGATCTTCTGTTCTTTTTCCTGGATCTGCTTTGCCTGCTCTTCCCTGGTCATTCCATCTGCATCTCCCGGATCCGGCTCCTCATATCCACCAGGATTATCCGGTTCGTCCGGAATTTTCGGCTCTTCCGGTGTCTCCGGCTGTTCCGGATTTTCGGGCTTTATCACCTGTCCGGTCTTTCCGTCCAGCGTCCAGGAGTATAAAAGAAGCGTCGGTTCCTTCTCCTGATCCACTACATCAAAGATACAGACTGCCCTCTCTTCCAGCATTTTCAGCATGAACTCCGCATTCACCGTTGCTCCCGGCGCACAAAGATAGCGATACGGCTTTTCCTTTGTTCCATCTCCATCTTCATTATAAGGAGCAGCGTCCTTTGTAATCTCTTTATAAATGATCTTATCCTTCAGTTCTTCCGGAAACGGTTTCCCGATTGATGGTTTTTCCGGTCCTTCCGGATTTTCTGGTGTCTCCGGCTGCTCAGGATTTTCGGAAGTATCCGGATTTTCCCCTTCATTTTTCTTTGCATCTGCAGTCCGTATTATTCCAGGTCTGGTTCCTTTTGCAGTCATTTTTCGTAGTTCATCCTGACTTCTTTCAACAGACGCAACAATCTTTGCATTTTTCAACTGCTCTAATTCTGCCTTTTGATTCTGAATATTCAGTTCAATCCCCTGAATCTCCATCTGCTTCATTTCCTGCTCAAGTCCTGCAAGCGTAGTATCATAGGCAACCAGACGATCGCCGATCTTCACCGTATCCCCTGATTTGACATAAATCTCCTTGATCGTAAGGGTATCATCATGGTAAATGTCCTGGCTCGCACCTGCCTGCACCTTCGCATAATCATAAATATCCGATTCTGAATACCATCCACCATTACTCATACTGGCTACCGGTGCTACCTTGACCGCTTTTTCACTTTTTTTCATTGCAAATAAAGTGCCGCCTCCAATGAAACATACACAGACAACCAAAGCAATCCCGATCTGAAGAATTTTTTTCTTATTTCTTTTTTGAAAAGTCATCCTTTATTCCCCCTCTTCCATGCCTCCTGCCTGTACATTTTCGTTCTTCTGAACGGCTGCTCCTTCTTTACATTCTCCATCCGGCCAGACAATGTAATCCGTCTCTTTCAGTCCTTCTGTGATTTCCCATGTATCCTGCTCCTCATCATAAGCACCAAGCTTTACATTTCTCTTTTCCAGTCTGTCCTTTTTATTTGCTACCCAGACGTAAGGCTCTTTCCCGTCTGCATCTACAATATAAGCAGTCATCAGATGTAATCCCTCTGTATTTACTCCGGTTCCAGGCTCGATATATACATGCTGTCCCAGCATCAGACCATCACTGGTTTCAAGCGTTACATAAAATGGATACTTAGTTGCCCGGGCAGAAGAATCCGAACCGGAATACATCTCGCTTTGTGAACTGCTCTCCGGTTTTTCTGTGTCGATCACATCTACAGATCCCTTCCAGATTTCCTCCTGGTTATTCCTTGCCCGCACCGTCACATCCATTCCCGGCTGAAGCTCACCGATATTCTGTTCACTGATTTTTCCCTTAATTCGGTATTTTCCGGTAGAAAGAATGCTCATAAATGCCTGCTTTTCTCCACTGTAATCATCATAACCAGGATCCGGATTGATCTCCTGGATAATTCCTGCAATCGTGGATGTCACCGTGGATGATTCCAGACTCTTCTTCGTCCGGTTCACTTCCAGTTCTTTTACTTTATAATTATATTCTTCCTGTTTTACATTCGTCTGCAGCTCCTGGATCTGCGTTGTATAAGAAAGCTGCTCACCTGCCGATGCATTCTTTTTCTCTGTCGTTAAGGCCGCAATCTGTGAATTCAGATTGGAAATACTGTTTCCTATCTTTTCCAGCTCCAGATTTCCCTGCTCCAGTGTCATCGCAAGCTCCTCTGTATCATATTCAAAGAGTTTCGTCCCAGGCTCCACTTCCTGCCCTTTTTCCACGAAAATCTCTTTCACTTTCTGTCCTTCTGAAAGTGAGATTTTTAAAGTATCCTGCGCCTCCACAACGCCTGCAAAGCGATTCACGGTTCCGCTTCCGTTTCCGGTGATCACGCTGACCTTATCCGCGTAGAGGATGTTCTTCGCGGAATCCTTTCCCCCTCCCGAAACCATGTGCAGGATTGCGGCAATCAGAGCGACTGCAAAAATAAGGCATCCAATAAAAATCACCTTTTTCTTCCCCATCAGATTGTCTTTGAAATTCCCATTTACATTCATTTTCATTCCCTCCTCATCATTCTACTTTTAAGGTGTAAAAGTTTGTTGAAGTTAGTCCGACAAAGTGTATATAGAAAGTGCTGCGGCTTTCCTTCGGCAAACCATTCCGCGGAACCTCTGAAAGCGGGAATCGTGTTCAGCAAAGGCTTCCACGATTCCTGAGTTTCCTCTCCATTGCCTCAATAAGGAAGCCGCAGCACTTTCCAGATCCAATTTGTCCCTCTAAGTTATCGCACTATACCCTCACCACATAACTTAAGTTCCAATGTCCAATTATAGTTTCAGTATACTGGAAAACAGTTGGAAATACTATTTAGATTTTCTTAAATTTTCGTTCATTTCTGTGTCATATAATCTTTTGACTGAACTCTCGTTCTTTTATTTCTACATAAATAATCTCCCCACAACAATCGCTCCGTAACTTTGTCCATAACCTTCAACTCTTCACCGCATATATCCCATCTGTTCTGTGGAGATATTTAGTAGTGTTGCCAGTTTTGCTCTGTCCGGCTCTGCCTGATTAAGCATCACGATATACTCACTGTTGGAAATCATCGTACTTGCAAGAACAGAATCTAACAAATTAAAACAGGCAATCTTCGCCTACTTATTTTAGAAGAATGAGGCGAAGTTTCACACGCCAGTTGGGAAATTGAAATTCCCCAACTCACTCCCCAACTTTTACCCAATTCCATGCATAAATAGCGGTAATTTTCGATAAGTCAAAATTTATTCCTCAACACTAAAAAAGGTCCACCGGACCTTTTTGTCGCATGCTTGGCAACGCAAAAAAACCTTGAATCATCCCATTTTCATAGGAAATTCAAGGTTTTTCGTTGATTTACATGATAATCATACGGTTCAAATTCTTATGCGAACTGTAAGATTATGCGTTCATCTGAGCTGCAACTTCAGCTGCGAAATCTTCATTTTTCTTTTCAAGACCTTCACCTGTCTCGAAACGAACGAATTTCTTCAGAGTGATAGTTGTTCCGTTAGCTTTTCCAACTTCGTCAAGGTATTTAGCTACAGACTGTTTTCCGTCTTCAGCTTTTACATATACCTGATCTAACAGACAGATTTCCTTCATCTCTTTGTTGATACGTCCGGAAATCATTCCCTGGATAACCTTTTCCGGTTTCTGAGATTCTTTCGGGTCGTTCATGATCTGAGCAAGAAGAATTTCTTTCTCATGTGCGATGTAATCAGCATCTACATCTGCCTGGCTTACATACTTAGCATTTAAAGCTGCTACCTGCATAGCTACGTTTTTCAGAGCTTCTTTAACAGCATCGTTAACAACTGCTGTATCAGCTTCTACAAGAACACCGATACGTCCGCCACCGTGAATGTAAGATACTACACAGCCATCTGTAACGATCTTTTCGAATCTTCTGATGCTGAGCTTTTCTCCGATTACAGAAATCTTTTCTGTAAGTGCATCGTTAACTGTCTTAGAAGCATCTTCGTTCCAAGCTTCAGCCATGAATCCTTCCATATCTGTAGCTTTTGTAGTAAGTGCCTGATTAACAACTGCTTTTACGAATGCCTGGAAATCAGCGTTCTTAGCAACGAAGTCTGTCTCAGAGTTAACTTCTACGATAGCTGCTGTCTTATCTTCTTTAACGTCTGCCATAACAATACCTTCAGCTGCGATACGTCCGGCTTTCTTAACAGCCTTAGCTTCGCCGTTCTTTCTGAGGTATTCGATTGCTGCATCCATATCTCCGTTAGATTCGTTCAGAGCTTTTTTGCAGTCCATCATACCAGCGCCTGTCATTTCTCTTAATTCTTTTACCATGCTTGCTGTGATTGCCATGATTTTTTCCTCCATCTTTCAATATGATCTTTTGGATTGTTCGAATTATTCTTCTGTTGTTTCTTCAGCTGTTTCTACGTCTTCGCCTTCGTAAACTTCTTCTGCTTCGCCCTGGTTTGCTTCGATTACAGCATCAGCCATCTTAGATACGATAAGTTTTACAGCTCTGATAGCATCATCGTTTCCTGGAATTACATAATCAAGTTCTTCCGGATCACAGTTTGTATCAGCAATACCGATCAGCGGGATTCCAAGTGTGTGAGCTTCCTGAACACAGATTCTTTCTTTCTTAGGATCTACTACAAAGATAGCATCCGGGATTCTCTTCATTTCTTTGATTCCGCCAAGGTTCTTTTCAAGCTTTTCCCATTCTTTCTTGATTTCGATAACTTCTTTCTTCGGCAGTACATCGAATGTTCCGTCTTCTGACATAGCTTCGATTTCTTTCAGACGAGCGATTCTGCTCTGGATTGTCTTGAAGTTTGTAAGCATTCCTCCAAGCCATCTTTCGTTAACATAGTACATTCCGCAACGTTCTGCTTCTGTCTTGATAGCATCCTGAGCCTGTTTCTTTGTTCCTACGAAAAGGATCTTTCCACCTTCTGCTGCGATGTCAGATACTGCCTGGTAAGCTTCATCTACTTTACCTACAGATTTCTGAAGGTCGATGATGTAGATACCATTTCTTTCTGTGTAGATGTACTCTGCCATCTTAGGGTTCCATCTTCTTGTCTGATGTCCGAAATGAACACCTGCTTCTAAAAGTTGTTTCATTGAAATAACGCTCATGTTTCTTTCCTCCATTGGTTTTTTACTTCCGTGTGCTTATGTCCGCGAACCATGCTTGTCAGCTTTGGCACCACCGGGATAAACCACACACGTGTTTTTTTGCAACGTTAGCATTGTATCACAAAAGCCCTGCATACGCAAGGCTTTTTTCAGGGTTTCCCCTGCAGGTTCTCATATTTTTTCAAAATCAGCAGCAAAAAAGCTGATATCCGACAAGGAGGCACAGCAGAACGATCAGAATTCCGATAAATATGCTCGGAATGAACATCATGATCACCATACCAAGTGCCACAAAAAACAGTGCAAAACCAAATACCCGTTTCATCTTCGTTCCTGCTTTTTCCTCTTTTACAATAAATATATGCCAGAAACCTACGTCTATTCCTGATTTTCCGGAGAATCTGCTTCATTTAACAGATCTGCCACATCCTCTTCGGTCATTTTATCCTCAGATGGGGATTTAAAACGGTCGATCACATCCGGGACCATATCCAGGATCTTGGTCATGGTATCCTGATTCTTGATGTTGACCAGTCTGGTTGTTCCGTTCTGGATCACAAGCACCGCACTCGGGATCATCTTTCCGCCGAGTCCGCCGGCTCCTCTGTCCTTTTTGTCCGCATGAAATGCCCCTGCTCCGATTGCAAAAGATACATCAACAAGCGGAAGAATGATCGTATCTCCGATGTGGATTGCATCTCCTACAACGGTTTTGGATGATACCACGCCGTTCATCCCTTTAAACAATGCATCTACTGTCTCTTTAAACTGATTATCTACTGCCATTTTTTCGATTCCTCCTGTTATTTTCTATCAAATGCTTTACCATTTAAACTCCCTGATATCATGGTAAGTGCTGCGGATATTCTTATCCAGCAGCATCTTTGCTGCAAATACTGCCATATGAACTGTTCTTAGTCTTCCTTTTACATAAACGGAACCTTCCAGTACCCGCTTTTCAAAATCCGGTTCCAGATCCATATTTTCTCCGATAAATGCATAAAACATTCCACAAAGTGCCAGTACCTGTCCGGTATGGTAAGGATCTTCAAAACCGAAATGCAGTTTTACGCGAAGCTTTTTCGGCTTCAGAAAACGCTTCACCCAGACCAGTTCCTTTTTGCCACGTGCAAAAGCTGCTTTATGATTTTCCTGTTCCAGAAATTCCAGAATTTTATCTTTTTTCTCTGCAATATTCTTTATTTTATCACATAAATTCTTCCATGTACATTTGATCTTTTCCAGGATCTCACGAAGCTTCTGACTGAGCTTTCGGATCAGTTTTCCAAATGCTTTGACTGGTTTCTTCCGCTTTCGTGGAGTTTTGTGAGCCTTTCCGAATCCTCTCTCGCCATGAACATCCTTTTTTTCTCTGGATTCACTTTCCTTTTCCGGTGTAGCATTCTCTTCTTTTTTTTCTGAAAATGTTTTCACCTTCGTGTCAGGACTTCCCTGTGTTTCTGTTTTGGACTTCTCATCTTTCACGTCCGTATGCTCTGGCTTTGCATACGTTCCGCTTTCGGCTCTCTTTTCCGGCAGCGTCTGCGGCTTCTTTACATCTGCCGCATCATTTCTTTCTGCCGTTCTCTCACTGGCCTTCTCCGCACCGGCTTTTTTTCCGCCATCCGGCTTTTTCTCCTTCTTTCTCACCGGTTTATCTTCCGCTTCCAGAACATCTCCCAACTTCTTCCAGGCAATCCGCCCCTGCCATTTCACATCGCCGTTCCGATACTCCACTCTTCCTGCAATCAGATGAAGCAGCCATGAAATCTTAAGATTCCCCTCTGCATCTTCCAGCTTCCCCGGAAACTCGGCACGCAGTTCATACCTCAGCGGTACAAAGAGAAGGACACCGATCACAAGTAGCAGAATTCCCAGAATCACCAGAAGAATTATTCCGATAATCTTCAAAATCAATCCAATGATATGTAGAATCATGCTTCTTCCCTCTCCCGCTCTCTGATGTAGGACCGGATATCCAGATCCCCTGTTTTTTCATAAACTTCCTTCGCGATCTCTTCTACCAGATACAGCGCATCATCATATCCACCCGCTATACCGACAACGAAAATATCATCATCAATCACACTTCCCTGTCGGAACATCAACGTCGAATAAAATTCCAGCTGATTTTCCCCTTCTTCGATCAGCGCAATCACATAAGTATTCAACGGATACTTTTTTTTATTCAGTTTTGCAATCACTTTTTCTTTCTTTTTTGTCATGCTCTCGCTGACATAAAGATTTTTGTGAAACCTCATGTGCGCTGTCACCTTGACCTTTAATTATTATAGTAAGAATCAAACACCTGCTTTGCGACACTAACACCTGTAATGGTCGCCGTATCCGCATCCTCGACACAGACGCTGATCGCCAGCTCCGGATTATCCACATTGGAAAATCCGACAAACCAGGAATGTACTGTATTTCCATCTTCACTGACCTCAGCAGTTCCGGTTTTTCCTGCCACTGTATAAGACGCACCTGAAAGCGCAGCTCCGGTACCATAATCCACAACCGCCTTCATGTATTCCGTAAGCTGTGCAGCTTCAGATGATGTCATCAGCTCTTTGTAGCTTTCCGGCATATATTTCTTCACCGTTGTGCCTGCATAATTTGTAATCTTGTCCACCAGATACGGCTTCATCAGCTTTCCACCATTTGCGATCGCCGAAACGAGCATCGCCATATGGTACGGACTGACCTGTGTCTCTCCCTGACCAATTGCAGTCATCATCGTATCTGCATCTCCTGCATCTGTTTTCAGGCGAAAACTGCTTTCATTATATTTCACATCACCCGGAAGCTTGCTGTTAAACAGCATCTGTTTGGCAGTCTTTCTCCATTCTGCCTTATCCAGCTGCAGCCCGATATTTGAAAACGAAGAATTGCAGGAATTTGCAACCGAATCCGTCAGACTCTCTTCCCCATGGGCAGTACTGTTATAACAGTGGATCGTTGCCCCATTCTGTGAGAATTCTCCGTTACATTCAAACGAATAATTGTTATAATCTGGATTCTGCCGCATAAAAGCAAGTGTTGTCACCAGCTTGAATGTCGACCCCGGTGTATACTGTCCAAGTGTAGCCCTGTTAAGAAGCGAACTGTTCTCGTCATTGTTCAGTGCATCCCAGTTTTCCGAAACATTATTCGGATCAAAAGACGGCTTCGATACCATTGCCAGGATCTTCCCTGTACTTGGCTCCATCACGACAACTGCACCTTTGTTATCTCCCAGTGCATTATATGCTGCATTCTGCAGGTTCGCATCCAAGGTTGTGACCACCGTATCTCCCGTATTCTTCTGGTCTTTAAATTCATTCGCCAGCTTTTCCAGGAAAAAGGCATTTGAAGTCAGAAGATTGAAATTCTGTGATGATTCCAGTCCGGATTTTCCTTTTGCGGCATATCCGACAACATGTGCAAACACTTCTCCTTCCGGATATTCCCGTGTTTCCGATCCATCATCATTTGTCACAGTCTGTGCAAGCACTTCTCCATTTTTATCTGTAATACTGCCACGCAGCACACGGTCCGCAAGAAGATCCTGACGGATATTGTACGTGCTGTTGACAACCTCTTTACTTTTTACCACATTAAAATAAACCAGATATCCCATCAGTACCAAAAACAGTGTTACAAAAATATAAGTAACTCTCGTCAGTTCTTTATTGGTCATCTGCTTCTCTTTTTTCTTACTGGCTCCGCTTCTTTCTGCCTGTGCTTCTTTCGGACGCCGCTGTCCGTTTTTTAGGCTGCTGCGTTCGGCCTTTTTCTTCGGTTCGCCATCCGTTCGTCTGCTGCGGCTTTTTCCTTCTGCCTTCTTCTTTTGGTCGTGATACCCGCTCTCGTCTGGCAGGCTCTCCAGCTGCTGATCCAGATCTGGAAGTTCGTCTTCTCTGTAATTTTTTTCTTTCAATGTCTTCTTCCTCGTCTTCTCTTAATACATACAGTCCCTGAATGATCGCAAACATAATGATCGTACTGAGGACGGAGGTTCCACCGTAGCTTACCAGTGGAAGTGTCACTCCGGTAGACGGAATGAACTTTGTCACACCTCCGATCGTCAGAAATGTCTGAAAAATATAACAGGTTCCAAGTCCCAGTGCCACCAGTTTATAAAAGCTGTCCCGAAGCTGCATCGCAATATTCAGAAACATCATATAAACACTGACACATACCAGTATCAGACCAAGTGCAAAAATCAATCCCATTTCCTCCGCAATTGCCGAAAAAATGAAATCTGACTCTGCAACAGGTATCTGATCTGCCGCCCCTTGAAAAAGTCCCATTCCAAACCAGCTTCCTGTGCCGATCGCCATCAAGGATTGTGCCACCTGATAACCACCTTCATTGTAAACGGTAAATGGATTCTTCCATACCAGTACACGCACACGGACGTGGTTAAATAATTTATATGCCACAACTGATGCCCCACTTCCTGCAATCAGTCCGACAAGTACATAAAGTGGCTGTCTGCTTGCCACATAGAGCATCACCAGATATACAGCAAAAATGATCAGCGCCGCACCAAGGTCTTTTGATAGAACCAAGATCAGCACATGCATTGCTGCCACTGCCGTTGTGATCACAATATTCTTAAATGAAGTATCAGTCTTCAGACTCGCCGCAACGAAAAATACAAAAATGATCTTCACAAGCTCAGATGGCTGAAGGGTAAAACCTCCGATTGCAACATTCAGCATCGCTCCTCCAGTCACACGTCCTACAATGATAACGACCCCAAGCATTACAACACCTGCAATTGCATAGAATATTTTCCATTCTGACAGAGCTTTTACCTTCCGGATGATGACCGGGATCACAAGACTTATCGCTACAGATGCACTGACAATGAGAAACTGCTTTACTGCAAGCGAATACGAAAGTCTGGTGATCATAATAAAGCCGACTGCCATCAGCATACACATATTATTTACAACCAGCCGCGACACCCGCGGGTAAATTATTGTATACAGCAAAATGACCGCCAGAAACAGTACCACCTGCATCCCGTAAAATCCGATCATTTTTGTTTCATTTGTCTGCAGATACATCACCAGAAATGCAATCATATGAAGCAGAAACATCAGCACATTCTGCTTTCTGAAAATACTTCTCTGTGTATACTCATCTGTGTAATTAAATACTGCAAAACATTCAAATGTATAGACCAGCATCAGGGCTATCATCAGATATTTTGACAGCTCTACAATTATATTGATCAAAATTCCACCTACTTTATTCCTCTTTTCCAGTGTCCCCTGGTGTACGTTCCCTCCGGAAGCTCTTTTCCTTCAAAATACGCACTTAAAATCTGCCTTACCTCCTGCTGCCTTTCAGTAGTAAACATCAGTCGGATCCGCCCAGGACCGATCTGATATACCTCTTCCATCCGGTCTCCCAGATATAATGGTACATAATTGTAAAGGATATTATAACAGTAATCACATTCATTTTTTACCACAAATGGATTACGATATCTGTCAGTTATTGTCGTCTGTCCGGATTTTTTCAGACATCCTCTGGTCGTTTTCTGAATACATCCTGCAGATATCATCATCGGAAGATAACCATATACGATCACTTCTCCATCCTTTACCCGGAGATCCTGGAGTTCTCTTTCTGTCAGTTCCACGGGCGCTGTAAATTCAAAAACTCCCTTTTCCTTCCAGAATTTCCTGCTTTCCTGATTAAATTCATACAGATTGTAATCGGTCATAATCCTTCCGGTATAACCATGCTCTTTCAGAAACGCAAAACTTTCATAATTGGCGATCAGAATGCCGTCCCATCCGGCTCCGAATATCCGGTTATATGCAGCTTCATACTGTTTTCTGGTTCTTTCCCGGAAAATATACGGCATGACCAGATAAATTTCTTTCCCTGCTGCATGTACTTTTGTAATCCACTCCACATAGCTGTCCTTCTCCCAGATGCGAGGGAACATGGTACAATCCACATAGATTCTTCCGATTGCTTCTTCTTCCAGAATCACTTCCATCTGTTCTGCGGTTCTTACCGATGCCGTCCATCCGGAAAGTACCTCTTCTTCCATTGAAAGCTCTGTCTTATCTTCTTCCGGATCTTTCACTTCACCACTTCTTCTGTATTTCTCACAGATCACTTTTTCCAGCGTCTCCAGTGCTTCTCTTCGAAGTTCGTTCAGGCTCTGCATCGGAAGAAATACTTTTTCTCCGATCTCGGCCTTTAAAAAGGAAAATTCAAATTCCGTATTTCCCGTCTTGCGCAGCTGCTTTTCAATCCGCTCTCTGCTCATCGGCTGGCTCAGTGCTTCCTGTGCTTTTTCACCGGCAACCGTAATCTCGGCATCCCGGCACTTCACCGTAAGCGTTGCCTTTTCCTGCGGATACAGCCGGAAAGTTCCGCAGATCCGTTCTTTTATTTTTCCATTTACAAATTCTTCACGCAGCGTGTCAATCAATGTGCTGTTTCTTGTACGCATCCAGATTTCATCCCTCTTGAACGGGGTATCTGCAAATACCGGGATCTGCACATTCATTCCTTTTCTGACTGCATCCTTACAGGTATAATTATCTGCTTTTTCCCTGCCTTTGCGCATCGGGAGTTCAATAATATCCTGCGGATACAGGTCTGTCAGTGCTTTTGCAGTCACATTTCTGCCTTTTTTAGCAAGTACCTTTACTGCCGGCACTCCTGCATGGTTCGGACGGTTTAAGGAAATCATCTCCCGTCCATTCTGTGTATGATAATAACCCGTATGGAAACCGCCACGGTTATAGAGATCCAGCAGCATCTGCCGATCCTCCTCGCGGACACGGTATTTCTTCATCGCATACGCTGCCGGATCCTCTTCTGCCGGACATTCTTCGTAATATTTCAGATAAAGATCGGCATATTTCCGGTACTGGAAAGCGACTGCTGCCGCATACTCCGGCTTCTTCATCCGGCCTTCAATCTTGAAAGAATAAATCCCGCTCTCGATCATCTCCGGGATCAGTTCCAATGTACAGATATCCTTAAGACTCAGCAGATACTGTGGTCTCTTTGCTTCCGGTGTCCGGTAAAGCAGTCTGCACGGCTGTGCGCACTGTCCACGGTTGCCACTTCTGCCGCCGATAAAACTGCTGAACAGGCACTGACCAGAATAGCAATAGCAGAGTGCACCATGTACAAAGCTTTCAATCTCGAGCTCTGTCTCATCGGCAATCTTCTTCACCTCTGCCATACTCAGTTCTCTGGATGTAACAATCCGCTGTGCACCTTCCTTTTCCAGAAACTTCGCCCCATCCACTCCCGTAAGCGTCATCTGGGTACTTGCGTGGATCGGAAGATCCGGAAAATGCTTCCGGATAAAACGGAACAGTCCAATATCCTGCACGATCACCGCATCCAGCCCCTGCCGGTAATAAGGGAGCAGATAATCATACATCTGTTTTTCCATCTCACGGTCTTTGATCAGTGTATTCACGGTCAGATACAGTCTTCTTCCATGCAAATGCACATAATCAATTGCCTCTAAAAGTTCTTCCTCCGTCAGGTTATGTGCATAAGCACGTGCCCCGAAAAGGGCTCCCCCTGTATATACCGCATCAGCTCCTGCTGCAATTGCCGCTTTCAGGCACTCCATACTCCCTGCCGGTGCAAGGATTTCAACTCTGTCTTTCATATAACTCCTCTATCTTTAAATAACCTGTATACAAAGCCCCTGTGTTGCAGACATTTCTCTTTGTATACCGGAGTATCAAAAATAGACTGCCTCAGGACAGTCTATTTTGTACGGTGATTTTTCATTTCTGTTTCAAGCTGTACGATCTTCATCTGAAGTTCCTGGTTCTCTGCCTTGAGTTTATCCAGTGCTTTTTCAGCATTCTCATACTTGATCTGTACTGAGATCAGTTCATGCTTTAAATCGTACATCTCTTTGTCTTTTGCCTCGATGTCGCTTTCTAATGCGCCGCCCTGTTTCTTGGCTTTAAAATAATCATCTGCTATATTTAAAGCAAGAAGCACACTTCTGGCTTCCGCACTCTGCTTACGATATCCATCGCTGCTTGTACATTCCTCGATTTTATGGTTCAGATAAGTGGATACCTTCTGCAGATAATCTTCGCTTTCAAATCCGCTCAGGGTGAATACTTTGCCGCCTATCAAAACTTCTGTATAATTTTTTGACGATGCCATAAAGAACCTCCTTGCCGCCTAATCCTTTTTTCATTATAAACTATATTCTGATAAAAACCAACCACTTTTCGATATTTTCAGCAGAAATTCTGTTTTATTCTTTATCAGCCAGCTCAAAATGATTCTTTCTGACCTTCAAAATCCCCTCTTTTTCCATTTTTTTCAACTCATGTGACAGCACACTCCGGTTGATCCCCAGATAATTTGCCATCTGTTCTCTGTTAAATTCAATATCAAAGGCATTGCTTTTATGGCGGCTTTGCTGAATTCTCAGATACTGCTCGATTCTTTCCCGGATTCCTCTGATCGACAGCAATTCAATCTTCCTGTACTTGCGGATATCTTCATTTGCAAGGAAATGAACCGCTTTCTTGTAAAACTCAATCCTCTCACGCAGATCCAGAACGCCCTCTTCTTCCATCGCCCGTACAGGAAACCAGAAAATGTGTGCCTGTTCCGATGCATAAACATCATAAGGACTCGTCTTTTTTTCACTGACCGCAATCTCCACTCCCACAACAAACGAGCTGACAAGCTTCTGGACCAGCTGTTCGGTTCCATCCCGGTAATACTGCACTTTACAGAGTACCCCGTCAAGCAGGATTCCGATATTGTTCAGTTTTTCTCTTTCTCTTATGATGATTTCGCCCTTGTCATAGGTTACGGTTCTGCCGTCTAACCGGTTA
This sequence comes from Coprococcus sp. AF99-45, assembly GCF_027663865.1. Lineage (NCBI taxonomy): Bacteria > Bacillati > Bacillota > Clostridia > Lachnospirales > Lachnospiraceae > Coprococcus > Coprococcus sp. AF99-45. The sequence goes on along the minus strand of NZ_JAQDGZ010000001.1, from coordinate 207,951 downwards.
ATGATCTCATCCGCCTTCTTCCGATCCATATCACAGAAGAAAATGCTCCGGTAAATCGCTTCCCTGTCTTGTTCTTTCTGCATTTATGCTGCCACCTTCTGCCCGTTTTCTCTATTTGTCCATTATAGCATCTGCCACGCTATCCTTCAAGGAACAGCACTTTTTCTTCCGGAAATGCGAGTGCATCCGGCATTCCTTTTTCTTCCAGAGTGGCAGAAATCTCTCTTTGGACAAACCAGCAGAAGTCCTCACATCCCGACTCGCATTGGATAAAATATTTTCGTTCAAATGGATAATCCACACTTTTCCATTCTTTAACTTTCAGCATAGCTCCGGATATCGTTCCATACACCGGAATCAGATCATGAGCTCGGATCCCGATTGCCTTCACATTCTCCGGCACACTACGTCCTTTAAAAATCAGCTGCACATCCCAGTCTTTCACATACACCGTCTGCGCATCCATCCGGTAAACATCTGCAATATTTTTACATCCGGTAAGTCTTGCCGCTGTCTTATAGCGCGGTGCATTAAATACTTCTTTTACCGGACCCAGGCGGATTCCATGTCCATCTTCAATTACCAGAACCTCTTCACTGAAGCTGTAGATTTCATCCCTGCTGTGGGACACCATGATCACCGTACCTTCATAATCACTCAGCATTTCCATCAGCTCGGTCAGCATCCGCTCCCGAAGATACGCATCCAGTGCCGAAAATGGTTCATCCAGAAGGATCACATCCGGTTCATATGCCATAATCCGTGCCAGTGCCGTTCTCTGCTGCTGTCCGCCAGAAAGCTTTGACGGATAAAGCTTTTCCAGTCCGTCCAGCTGGAAATGATGGATCAACTGTTCTACCATTTTCTGCTTATCTTCTTTGTTTCCGGTAAATCCAATCCCGATATTCTGCTCCACGGTCATGTTCGGAAACAACGCATAATTCTGAAAAAGATAACCGACTTTCCTTTTTTGTGGCTTCAGAAAAATCTTTTTTCCGGCATCAAAAAGGGTAACTCCGTCAATCACGATCCGCCCTTTTTCCGGTCTTTCGATCCCGGCAATACTTTTCAAGGTCAGGCTTTTCCCACATCCGGAAGCGCCCAGGATTCCGATCCGCTTTTTTTCACTTTTAAAGGCAACATCCAGCCTGAATTTTCCATACTGTTTTTTTATCTCTAGTTCTACCATTGCTTTGTATGTTTCATTCCCTTTCCAAATGCCAGATTCATAAGTACTATTATTCCGAATGCGATCAGGATTACAATTCCGACCCACACGCCTGCCGTCTGATAATCACCGTCCTGGATGACCATTGCAATCCTCTGGGAAATGGTTGCCGTCTTTCCTGGAATATTGCCCGCAAGCATGGAGGTCGCACCATATTCTCCAAGCGCTCTTGCAAATGCAAGAATTGTACCGGATGCAACTCCAGGACCTGCCGCCGGCATGATCACCCTCCAGAAAATCTTCCACTCCGGCATACCGAGCGTCTGCGCCGCATAGATCAGGTTCACATCCACCTGTTCAAATGCTGCTCTTGCATTCCGGTACATCAGTGGAAATGCAATCACAGTTGCCGCGATCACGCATCCTGCCCAGGACTGTACGATCTTGATATCAAATGTCGTATAAAGATACGATCCAACGGTTCTTCTCGTACTGAAAATGAGCAGCAGGAAAAATCCTGCAACCGTCGGCGGAAGCACCAGCGGCAGTGTCAGAATCCCATCCAGCACAGCCCTGAGACCCGTCTTCGCTTTCAGCACCTTTCTTGCTGCCCATATTCCCAGGAAGAATGACACGATCGTTGCTGCGATTCCTGTTTTGATTGAAATGAAAAGCGGACTCCAGTCAAGTCCTGCAAGGATCTGTCTTATTTCTTCCATATCGTTCCTCTTTTACTCTACGTTTGTATCGAAATAGTAGCTGTCAAAGATCTTCTTTGCGTCATCGGATGTTACATATGCAAGGAAATCATCGGCTGCTTTTTTCTTTGCATCATCTGCCTCTTTATTTTCCACACGGCAGATCGGATAAATCACGTTACCTGTCAGATCATAGTTTACTGTCTGAAGGATCTTGATCTGATCCTCATATCCGTATGTATCAGAATAATAAGTTGTTCCAACTTCGCATGCACCCTCTGTAACGGCGATCAGCACCTTGCTTACATTTGCCTGCTCACTGATTTCTGCTCCACCAAGAGCTTCAGAAACCTGTTCTGTTGTGATGGTAGACGCATCGTCTACTTTGTCCAGAATTCCGAGATTCATCAACGCCTGACGGGTGTATTTTCCAACTGGTACACTTCCGCCTGCAAGTGCAATGCTCTTTGCCTCATTTAAGTTTTCAAGCCCGGTTACTGCTGTATCACTGTCCTTTAATGTGATAACAACTACCTGATTGTTCACTACATTATGGCGTGTTCCTTCTACTACCAGTCCGTCAGCCTCAAGCTGATCCATCTGTTTCTGTGCTGCGGAGAAGAACAGGTCACACTCATATCCTTCTTCGATCTGTGTCAGCAGAGTTCCTGAGCTGTCTGCATTGTAGACGATCTTCACATTCGGATGCTCTTTTTCATAACGCTCTGCAATATCTGTCATTGCCGTATTCAGGCTGGCTGCGATAAATACCTGAAGCTCTACATCCTCTTCTTTACCAGCCTTTGTTTCTGTCTTTTTGTCTTCTGTTTTTGTGTCGGTCTTTTTACCGTCACATGCAGCAAGTGATGCTGTCATCAGCAGAACCAGACCTACTGCCACTGTTTTCTTAAATAAGTTATTCTTTCTCATGATTTTAATATCCTCCTTTTCCAAATCCACAGTTTGGAAAAGTACACACCGGACAGGACAGACAAAGTCCTCCCTGTCCAAGAAGCCGGAAATCTTTTTCATGCAGCTTTTCATCACACATAATCCTCGGAAGAACCAGATCAAAAATCGTCCGTTTTGCATACATCACGCATCCCGGAAGACCCATGACCGGAATCTGTCTGCCTTCTTTTTCACAATAAGCAAGCATAAACATGGCTCCCGGAAGAACCGGTGCCCCATAAGTCACCACTTCCGTACAGGCATTTTTGATCGCAAGCGGAGTCCTGTCATCCGGATCTACACTCATTCCACCGGTACAGACGATCAGGTCAGAACCATCCTCGATCAGAGTCTGGATTGCTTCTGTGATCATCTCATGATCATCGTTGCACTGGATCTGCTTCACCTCTGTAACGCCACATTCTTTCAGTTTGTCGATCACAACCGGAGTAAATTTATCCTCAATCCGATGATAATACACTTCACTTCCCGTCGTTACGATTCCCGCTTTTTTCTTCTGGTACGGAAGAATCCGGAAAATCGGTTCTTTTCCTGCCACTTCACAGGCCTTCTGCATCTTTTCTTCTTCGATCACAAGCGGAATGATCCTTGTTCCTGCAATCTTATCTCCGGTTTTCACCGGAAAATTTCCATGTCTGGATGCGATCATCATCTCACCAAGACTGTTCACCGCATTCAACTTTTCGGTATTGATCTTCAATACCCCTTCACAATCGGCGATCAGTTCGATCTTTCCTTCCTTCACCCCGGAAGGATGCATATGCTCACCCTGACAGATCTGACGCAAAATCTCAGCCGCCTCATTTTCATGAAGCATACCTTCCTGTTTTTCCCAGATATAAAGATTCTCTTTTCCCACAGATAAAAGTACCGGAATGTCTTCTTCGGTAACAATATGTCCCTTCCGGAAAACAGCATCCTTTACAACTCCCGGAATAATCTGTGTAATGTCATGGCACAGCACCTGCCCCACTGCATCTTCTGTTCTTACCAGTTTCATTTTTTGTTCCTCACTTTATATGGATTATGGCATAAAAATACCTGCCGTCACTGCGGCAGGTATTCTGCCCAAACCTTTTTATATTTTACCATAAAAAGGATGGATAAATAAGTTGTCCAGACAACTTTTTATTTTGTTTTATAGACAAGATCGATTGCTTCCGCAACTCCGTTTCCGATCTTTCGTGCTTTATCCGAAATCGTATAACAAAGTTTTTCCTCTATCCTTGCATCCACATCTCCGATCTTCAATCCTTTTTTGACCGGTACACCTTCCTGGAGCATCCCACGGACAATCCCGTGGAGCCTCGCATAGACAGGTTCATCTCCGCACCTTGCAACAATCTGCCCTTTTTTCACCACATCACCAATTCTCGCGACCGGATGCATGATTCCGTCTGCGGATGCCTTTAAAAGGCGTTCCACCGTATAGCCGCCAATATTTCCCGGAATTCCGGTGTTGGGGATTGCACTTCCCTCGCGGATCACTTCGCCCAGATGATCACCTCTTTGCGTTTCAATCACAAAATGGCAGTCTCCGGCTGCCGTAAAGCCCGGTCCGATACCGATAACAAGAGGAGCGTCACTGATCCGGGTCCCAAGATTCTTTTTTGCCATGATCCCGTCAACCAGTACATCCGGCAGATATTCTTTCCGCACTTCTGCTTTTTCATCCACCATGACAGCAATTTTCCGTGTTGCCATAATTGTTTCTGCTTCTTCAAAATTGTCGGCAAGAACTGCTTCTATTCCTTCTACCACTGCATGTTCTTCGTACACCGCTCTTGAAAATGCCACCTCACGTCTGACGGTGAGTGGGATGGCAACATCCGTCATCAGGATCTGATGTCCTCTTTCCCACAGCTCTGCTGCAATTCCCGTGGCAAGATCCCCGGCTCCTCTTATCAGGATCTTCATTTACTCTTCTTTCTCCTTTGGTAAAACCAGATTCAGGAACACTGCAACCAGAGTAGACAGTGCAACCGGTGATTTACCGAAAATGGTTGTTACCCATGCAGGGAGCTGCGCAAGTGCTGCATTTGCCTGTGTCACACCCATTCCAAGTGCAATGGCAAGTCCTACGATGGATGTATTTCTATAATTCATCTTTGAATTATTGATCAGTTTGATACCCGTCATGGAAATCATTGCAAATACAGAGATTGTTGCACCTCCAAGCACACATGACGGAATAGTTAGAAGAATGTATGCGATCTTTGGCATGATTCCTGCAACCAGCATGATCATCGCTGCAATTCCAAATACTCTCTTTGCTACTACTTTCGTAGAACTTACGATTCCGACATTCTGACTGTAGGTTGCTGTCGGGAGTCCGCTGAAAAATGCGCAGACAATATTGCTGACTCCATAACCAATGATACCACCGCTTAATTCCTCATCCGTCGGCATACGGTCCATTCCTCCGGTCGTCGTTGCTGAAAAGTCTCCGATTGCCTGAATAGAGCTGATTGCAAACAATACCGCAATCGCAACACATGAGGATGGCTCGAATTTAATTCCGAAATGCATCGGCTGTGGGAACTGTACCCATTTTGCCGTTAATACGGAAGAAAAATCCACCATTCCAAAGCCAAGCGCAACTACATATCCAACTATGATTCCGATCAAAACGGAAGAAAGCTTTAAAAAGCCCTTTCCAAAATGATTCAGTCCTGTTACGACTGCCAGTGTGATGATCGCAACAAGCCAGTTCTGCCATGAACCATAATCCGCACTTCCTGCTCCACCTGCCATATAATTGACTGCGGTCGGATACAGCGAAAGTCCGATTGCAAATACAACCGTTCCCGTAACCAGCGGCGGGAAAAGATGACGGATCTGCTTGATAAATATTCCTACAATAATCGCAACAATACCGCCCACGATCTGTGCACCAAGTATTGTTCCAACATCTGCATCCTGTGCAATTGACTGCATGATCGGCACGTACGCAAAGCTGATTCCCATAATAACCGGAAGCCCGGCTCCTATCTGATAAGACTTAAATTTGATAAACGGAAAAAGCTGGATGAATGTCGAAATCGCTGACATTGCAAGAGATGCCTGAATCAGGACAACCGTGTCTGATTCTGAAAGTCCGGACACACCGGCAAGAATGATCGCCGGTGCAACACAGCCAATGATCATCGCCACTACATGCTGGAATGCCAGCGGAAGTGCCTGACCAAAGGATGGTTTTCCGTTAAGGTTAAATAGTTCCTGTGAAGTATTACTATTCTTCGTACTCACTTTTTTGCCTCCTTCTCTACCCACTTACAACTTTCGTTGTCAAAGCTATCGTATCTATGATAGCACGAATGGTTTTCAATGACAATTCGGCAATGTTCCATTTTTCAACACACAATTGCTTTATTTTTCCAAAATATTAACGAAACGATGTAATCCGTACTTTTTCACCAGAATCCCGTTCTACTCTTAAGGCGATTCTCTCTGCCATTTTCAGACGTTTTTCGTCATCTGCTTTGTTTAGTACAATATAGAAATCCATTTCCGGCAGGACATTCTTTTTCCCACCTTTTGCCGAAACAGCCAGCCCTGCCAGATCCTCCTCCGTCAGAACCTCTTCCACTGCTTTTCCAAGTACCTGTGCCACAAGCTCAGGCCGGAAACAGCAGTCTTTTATCCTTTGTCCGATGGCATCGAGTCCATATACAGAAAGGACTATCTGGATCTGCTTTGGAATAACCGGTTCTTTCTCCCCCGGCACTTTCGCCGGAAGCATCCGTGCACCATCCGCTTCCACAAGAACCGGCGCAGGAAGCTCCCAGATCTTTTCCATTACCGGTACAGAAAGGCTTTTGATCCTGCCTCCTCCTGCATCCAGACCGGCGATCACCATGCCTTCTCTTTTATGCACTTCCAGAATTTTTTCGATAGAATCCTCCATTACAAAATAAGGGGCAGTCTCTTTTTTCATATGGGTTGTAGTCACCAGAACCGGGAGGGCACCCTTCTCTTGGTATTCAGCGAGCAGCTGTTTCAAAAGAGAAGTCTTACCTCCCGCACCCACGGCAGCAATTCTCGGTACCATCTGCTCCGTAAGTCCAAGTGCCATAAGCAGAGACTCTTTCCTTTGAAGCTTTCCATTTTCGATGACATATACATGGAAAGTTTTCTCTGTGCCTCCTTCTGTTATCCGCATTTTTTCTATTTCCGGCATATAATCAATATCTTCCAGCTCTTTTTCCAGGCTCACCTCGTAAAATACTGCTTTTTCCCGGTATCTGCGGAACACCTTTCTTCCTCCGGCATCTCCTTCCAGTTCCAGAAGTTCTTTCCCGTACTTTGCCGGAAACCAGACCGGATTGCCTTCCTGTCCATTCCAGGTCACACATCCCGGTACAACTTTTGCCTCCCGCTCCATCTTTTCCAGGAATCCTTCCACGCTTTCTTCTGTAAAATAAGGCTGATCCGCCACAAAAAATGCATAGGCATCAGCATCTCCTGCCGCACGGATCCCTGCTTTTACCGAATAGGCTGCTCCTTTATAGCTGTCTTTTGAAATCACTGTTTTTACCGGGAAACGTTCACCTTGCTGCTCGTTTTCCAGAAGTGCTTTTACCTGATGCTCAATCTCCGGATACTGTGTTACCACAATCATTTCCCATTCCGGATGCCTTTGACAGACTTTTACCAGACGGTCGAATAAATAGCGGAACATCGGCTTTTCATCCAACAGATAAAGCAGTTTGTTCTCTGCTTCTGATTGTGGCGGTTCTGTATTTTGCATCCTTTGGCTGTTAAAACGGCGGCTGTTTCCAGCCGCCAGATAAATCAGTTTAATTTTCATTTTCCATAATTCCCATTGCAATCTGTTCACTTGTAATCGGAAGTTCACGGAACCACAGACCTGTTGCATTTGCGATTGCATGCGTCAATGCCGGAGCCGGTGTATTGATGACGATTTCGCCAATCGATTTTGCACCAAATGGTCCGGTCGGCTCATAGCTGCTCTCAAATTCCACATGCAGATTTCCCATATCCATTCGGGTCGGAATCTTGTACTGCATAAATGAATTGTTCAGAAGCTGTCCTTTTTCCGTGTACTGAATATTCTCATAAAGAGTCATACCGATTCCTTGCACGATTCCGCCTTCCGCCTGTACCCTCGCAAGATTCGGGTTAATAACAGTTCCGCAGTCAACCACTGCATAGTAATCCAGGATCTCGACATGTCCTGTCTCCGGATCCAATTCGATTTCAACAGCGCCTGCCATATAAGGCGGCGGAGATACCGGCGAACTGTGGCTTTCTGTTACCTGAAGCGCAATATCACTTCCACACATTGCCCCTGCTCCGATTGCCGCAAGTGTCACCTCTTCTCCGGTCTTATCGCTTCTTGCAATGTGTCCATCGAAATCAACCTCATCCACTTCACATTTCAGCATCTTCGCTGCCTGTCTGACGATCCGCTTTTTCAGTTCCTCACCGGCTCTTGTCACCGCCATACCGGTCACATAAGTCGTACTTGATGCATAAGAGCCTGAATCATACGGCGAAGTATCGGTATCTGCTCCGGATACTGCAATATCATCCAGATCACAGTCCAGACATTCTGCTGCCATCTGTGCAAGAATCGTATCACACCCGGTTCCCATGTCCGCTGCCGCGATTGACATATTGTAGACACCATCCTCGCCCAGTTTGATCGTTGCAGATCCGACATCTACATTGGAAATGCAGGATCCCTGCATGGCAAGTGCTACTCCGACGCTGCGGATTTTGCCATCCGGCATAACTTTTCTTGGATACTTTTCATCCCATCCGGACATTTCTTTTACTCTCGCAAGGCATTTATCAAGTGCACAGCTATTCGCTGTCTCCCCATAATATGCCGGCATGAACTGTCCTTCTTTGACCATATTCTTCATACGGATCTCCATCGGATCCATGCCAAGTTTTTCTGCCAGTTCGTTAACAGATGTCTCAACCGCAAAGATTCCCTGCGTCGCTCCATATCCACGATAAGCTCCTGCTGCCATCCGGTTGGTATAGACCACATCGTAACGGAACCGGTATGCATCTAATGAACCATAAAGCGGAATCGCCTTATGTCCGGAAAGTCCGACCGTTGTCGGTCCATGTTCCCCGTATGCTCCTGTGTTAGAAAGTGTATACAGATCAATTGCCCGGATATTTCCCTCTTTATCTGCTCCCATGCGAACCGTCACCGCCATATCATGACGCGGTGAGGATGCAATCTGGGATTCCTCTCTTGTAAATACAATTTTCGATGGCTTTCCGGTTTTCCAGGTTACAAACGCCGGATAAACCTCACTTACCGCCGTCTGTTTTGCCCCAAATCCACCACCGATCCTTGGTTTAAACGCACGGATTTTAGATTTTGGAATACCAAGCGCATTGGAAACAATACGGCGCACATGGTAAACGATCTGCGTAGAACTCATCACATTCAGTCTTCCATACATATCCATAAAGCAGACCGTCTGAAATGGTTCCATCATTGCCTGCTGTGCCGCTTTGACATGATATGTATGTTCTACAACAACATCGCATTCTGCAAGAACTTTCTCTACATCCCCATGTCCATCTTCTGCCTGTGCACAAAGATTCCGCTTGTTATCTGCTCCTACCGGGCACAATGCCTTCCAGCTGTCCTCCGGATGCACCAGAATTGGACCATCCAGCGCTTCCTCAGGATCTAATACTGCCGGAAGAACCTCGTATTTGACCTTGATCATCTTCATTGCACGTTCTACGCAGGCTTCATTTTCTCCGGCAATGATCGCTACCGGATCTCCTACAAAGCGAACATGCTGGTCCAGGATCAACCGGTCATACGGACTAGGCTCCGGCCAGGTCTGTCCTGCAATTGTAAAACGCTGCTGCGGTACATCCTTCCAGGTATAGATTGCTTCAATTCCCGGCACACGCATTGCCACATCTGTCTTGATCTCCTGGATCATCGCATTGGCATGCGGACTTCTTAGAAGCTTAACGATCAGGCAATCCTTTGGTGCCAGATCATTTGTATATACCGGCTTTCCAGTCACCAGTGCTTTCGCATCTTTTTTTACAAATGGTACTCCTACTGCTTTCATCTGGCTCCTCCTTTTCTTTTGTACTCCAGAAAATCATGGATTCCTCTGAGCTGTCCCTCGTAGCCTGAACAGCGGCAGAGATTCCCCGCAAGGTATTCCCGGATCTCGTCATCACTTGGATCCGGATTCTCGCGGAAAAGTGCGATTGCATTCATGATCATACCCGGATTACAGAATCCGCACTGCTCCGCCCCCTGTCCTGCGATAAAAGAGCCAAATTCTTCTGCTTCCTCCTGCAGTCCTTCCAGCGTATCTACCTTGTGCCCGTCTGCTCTTGCAGCAAGCACGGAACAGGAAAGTACCGGCTTCTCATCTAAAAATACGGTACAAAGTCCACAGTTGGAAGTCTCACAGCCGCGCTTTACGCTGTAACATCCATGATTTCTCACGAAATCGATCAGAAGCAGATCAGCTGCGATCTCTTCTGTAATCTTTTTTCCATTCAGTGTCAGACTAATCTGCATTCTTTTCACCTCCGTTTGTGATTCTCTCTAACGCTCTGCGGATCAGAACCTCTGCAAGATGGGTACGATACGCTGCACTTCCACGCATATTGCTTCCCATCGGCACCTGGACTGCAAGCTCTTTTGCAAATTTTTTCAGATCTGTGCACGCATCCAGCTGTTCTGCCGGAACGTGAATACAGACTGCTTTCATCGGTCTTGCCCCAACTGCCACCTTTAGTTCATCTCCATAACGGTCAGCAGCAACCGCCAGTACCGGAAAATCCGTCTTGGTATTACGGTGTGACTGATAGCTTCCCTTTCCCGGTGTTTTCTTTACGATCACACGGACAAGGATATCATTATCTCTCTCCATCTTTGCAAACTCTTCCAGAGAAATGATCCCACCTTTATAAAGTTCTACTTCTGTATCCAGTGCAAGGAAACAGGTCAGTACATCCGAAAATCCAAACCGTCCGAAAATACTTCCGCCGATCGTCGCAAGATTCCGGAACTGTACACCGACAATACTTCTCACACTTTCTCTGATCATGTTGCAGCTCAATTCATTTAATCCTTCGTGTAACTCCAGATCACGAAGGGATACCATACATCCAATCTTCCATGCATCCTCCGTCTCTTCAATCTGATCCAGTCCGAGTCCGGACAGATCGATCGCAGTCTGGATCTGCGCAGTACTCATTTTCAGCCAGAGCATTCCACCGACGATCCGGTTCGTCTTTTTCTGGTTCAGTTCATACGCCTGCTCCAGACTCTCTGCTTTCACATATTGTTTTATCTTCAGCATCGTCTCTTTCCTTTCTATTCTTTGTTCTTGTCAAATCCAAGATGGGTATACGCAAGATCTGTGACCACCCTTCCTCTTGGTGTTCTCTGTAAAAAGCCATTCTTCAGAAGATATGGCTCATAGACATCTTCTACGGTTCCGGCATCTTCCCCGATCGCTGCCGCAAGGGTATCCAGTCCTACCGGACCTCCCTGAAATTTTTCAATCATGGTCGTCAAAAGATTACGGTCTACATGATCAAGTCCAAGCCGGTCCACATCCAGAAGATCCAGTGCCTGCCTTGCCACCTCTTCGGTGATCACCCCCTCGTATTTGACCTGGGCAAAATCCCGGACTCTTTTCAAAAGCCGGTTGGCAAGCCTTGGCGTTCCTCTGGAACGTCTTGCCATCTCAAGGGCTCCCTTTTCATCGATCTCCACATCCAGCACGCCTGCTGAACGGATGATGATGGTCTGCAGTTCTTTTTCCGTATAAAATTCCAGACGGTTCACAACCCCGAAACGATCCCGGAGCGGAGCTGTCAGCATTCCGGCACGGGTGGTTGCCCCTACCAGTGTAAAATGCGGCAGATCCAGACGGATCGACCTTGCCGAAGCCCCTTTTCCGATCATAATATCGATTGCAAAATCTTCCATCGCCGGATAAAGTACTTCCTCCACCTGCCGGTTCAGCCGGTGGATCTCATCTACAAATAGCACATCTCCTTCCTGGAGATTATTAAGGATTGCCGCCATTTCCCCAGGTTTCTCGATCGCAGGACCTGACGTGATCTTGATATTTACGCCCATTTCATTCGCAATGATCCCGGCGAGGGTTGTCTTTCCAAGTCCCGGCGGGCCGTAAAACAGCACATGATCCAGTGCCTCTCCCCTGCTTTTTGCCGCTTCTATATAAATCTTAAGAGTCTCTTTTGCCTTCGCCTGTCCAATATAATCTTCCAGAAGCTGAGGTCTTAAATGGCTCTCAATTTTTACATCCTCTTCCAGATTCTCTGTGGTAATAATTCTTCTTCCCATCCTAATCCTCTTATATCAAATATTTGAGTGCACCCTTCAGCAGATCTTCCACCGTCGTGCTCTCATCCATTTCCACTTTTCGTACTGCCTGCAGTGCCTCAGTACTTCCATAGCCAAGCGCCGTAAGTGCCTGTACCGCATCTGCCTGAAGTCCTTGTGCATTTACCGTATCTTCATCAGCTCCATTTGCCGCTTCCACCTGGTGATCCAGTACGTCCTCAATCTTCAGCTTATCCTTCAGTTCCACGATCAGCTTCTCCGCCGTCTTCTTGCCAATTCCCGGTGCTGCTGAAATTGCCTTGATGTCCTTCGACATCACGGCAAATCGAAGTTCGTCCGGTGTAAGCTGCGCCAGAATCCCAAGACCTCCTTTCGGTCCGATCCCACTGACACCGATCAGAAGTTTGAACACAGAAAGCGCATCACGGTTTAAAAATCCATACAGCTGCATGGCATCTTCTTTGACATTCAGATAGGTGTGGATCTTCACTTTACTCCCAACCGGCGGAAGCTGTCCCATCGCCTGTCCGGACATAAAAATCCCGTAGCCTACGCCGCCTACATCTACGATCACTTTATCTTCTTCGAGAGCTACAAGCTCCCCTCTTATATATGAAATCATCTCTTCCTCCCATGCTATGACAATACGATGCTGCCAAGTCTTTTGAGCATTTCATTTGCCACAACTCCGATAATAAATCCGGTGATCACTCCTGCGATCAGAAGCACCGGCACATAATAGGCGACGCTGAATGTCTCCACGACCAGCATCGCTACGATCAGCTGACCGACATTATGAAAGACACCACCTGCCATGCTGACTCCAAAAACACTGAATGATCCCCGCTTTTTCAAAATCACCATCACTGCAAGGCTTAAAAGTCCGCCTGCCAGACTGTATAAAATACTAAACAGACTGGCAAAAATAAATCCGGACAGCACGATACGCGTCACCGAAAGCAACATGGCATCCTTTCCACCCATCTTGTACAGTGCCACCACAACGATCAGATTCGCCAGTCCAAGCTTAACCCCCGGAATCCCGATCTGAAACGGGATCAGAGTCTCTACATAACTAAATATCAGCGCAAGGGCAGTAAATACACCAAACCACGCTATTCTGACTGTATTTTTCTTCATATCTTAATTCGTCACCGCATCCAGTTCGGCTTCTTCTCCATCGACAATTTTCAGAACGATCTTATTCGGAAGGCAGATAATACTCTCTCCGTTCCTTGAAATTGCTTTCTGGTGTACACAGATCTGATCCGGACAGTTGGCCGCTGCCATTTTCACTTTTCCGTTCTCGATCTGCACGGTGTTCGTTCCTCCGTTGATCTTAAATGCACGCTCTTTCTGCAGATCCAGTGTCTCTACCACTTTCCCGTCAATCTGTATTTCTACAACGCCTGCGCTTTTCTGGCTCGTGAATAGATGTCCTGCAAAAAAAATGCCTGCCGCAACAAATACAAGGAGGACAAGAATCAGATCATTCTTTTTAAAACCGGATGCTTTCTCCTCATGGCTCTTATTTTCTTTATGGCTCATAGGGTTCTCCTTTTTCTTTGTTTATTCTAACACATCATTTTATCTAATGCAATCAAGTGTTCGATTGATTTTTTTCATAGGGGAACGTATAATGGGGTAATTGACGAATGAGACGGTTTGTGGAAGAAGAGAATGGGGACGCCGTGAGGGAAGCGAAAGTCCTGCACGCCTCAAGTTGTGCAAACCATTCCGATGAACCACTTAGGGCGAAAATCGTGTTCAGCAATGGCTTCCACGATTTTTGTGTTTCATCTCCATTGCACAAAATAGAGGCGTGCAGGACTTTCGCTTCCCTCACGGCTGTGCATTGGCTGATTGCACAGACCTGAGATTCGTAAATTTTCATTATGTCGTTTTTAGGAAGTTTATGAAAAAAACAATGCTGTAGGTTATGGTTTGAGGAGGTTTGCGATGAAAATAAAAAGTTTGGGAATTGGTATTTGTTTGAGTTTGTTTGGGACTTTTTGTCTGGGTGGATGTTCTGGGAGTTCGCCACAGCCGGTGTCGCGGACGGTGACGGTGTTTGATACGGTGGTGACGATTACGGTTTATGATAAGGATTCAGAGGATGTTCTGGATGCTTGTGTGGCGAAATGTGAGGATTATAATGCGCGGTTTAGCCGGACTTCGGAAGGAAGCGAGATTTATGAGCTGAACCATGCAAACGGGGAGCCTGTGACACTTTCGGGTGATACGGTGGATTTGATTCAGAAAGGCGTGGAATACAGCCGTCTGGCAGATGGAAAGTTTGATATTACGATCGCTCCACTTAGTGACTTGTGGGATTTTAAGAATAATACGGGGACCGTTCCGGATGATGCGGCGATTCAGCAAGCGAAAAGTCATATCGGATATGAGAATGTGAGGGTTGATGGAAATACGGTTCAGCTTCTGGATCCGGAGGCGGCTATTGATCTTGGCGGAATTGCAAAGGGATATATTGCGGATCAGCTGAAAGCATATCTGAAAGAGCAGAATGTATCCCATGCACTGATCAATCTGGGCGGAAATGTGCTGGCTCTTGGCGGCAAACCGGATGGTTCGGATTATAATATCGGTATCCAGAAGCCGTTTGCACAGAATGGAGAAGCGATCACCAGTGTAAAGATCAAGGATCAATCTGTGGTTTCTTCCGGTATTTATGAGCGGTATTTTAAGGTGGACGACAAGATTTATCACCATATCTTAGATCCGAAAACCGGGTATCCTTATGAAAATGATCTGCTTGGGGTGAGTATTGTCTGTGACTCTTCTACGGAAGCGGACGCACTTAGTACGACCTGCTTTGCGATGGGGTTAGATGATGGATTGAAATATATCGAAGGAATCAAGGGGGCAGAGGCACTCTTTATCACGGATGATTATGAGATTCATTACTCCAGCGGATTTCCAAAGTAAAAAAGTTGAATGATGTAGGTTGTGAGACAAATCAGAAAAATAAATGGTACCAGATTCAGTTATAAAAAAAATTGAATCCGGTACCATTTATTTTTCTTATGTTTCCTACTTCACTGTCTCTTCTCCCGGCAAAGCCCAGCGGATTTCGGCTTTGAAGAGATCTGCTTCGGTTTCGATATGGAAGCTTCCTCCTTGGAGACCTACGAAGCTTTTTACGATTGCAAGGCCAAGACCGGAGCCTTCGGTATTGCGGGACTCATCTCCGCGGACGAAGCGTTCTGTAATTTCTTCCGGATTGAAGGTGAGCTCAGTTGCAGAAATATTTTTCAGGCGGATAAATACATCTTTCTCCGTCTTTTCGATTTCCACATAAACTCTTGTTCCCGGAAGCGCATATTTTACAATGTTATTCAGAAGATTCTCAAAGATCCGGTAGGTCTTCTGACTGTCCAGACGAAGAATCACTTTTTCTTCCGGAAAAGTGGTCCTGAACTCCAGACCTTTTTCTTCGAACTTATCTTCCAGCTCAAATTTTACCTGTTTAAACAGATTGACGATATCCACGTTCATCAAATTCAGGTTTACATTCTGGCTGCTTGCTTTGCTGATCTCAAAGAGGTCTTCGATCAGGACTTTCAGACGCATAGATTTGCATTCCAGAATATCAATATAATCCTTTCGCTTTTCCTCATCTTTCTCGTCTTTCAACAGATTCACATAGGTTATGATCGCAGTCAGCGGTGTTTTCAGATCATGTGATACGTTTGTGATCAGTTCTGTTTTCATACGCTGGCTCTTTACTTCTTCCTTTACCGCTTTCTTAAATCCGGTCTGGATCTTCTGGATTTCATTACGGAACGGACTAAACACACCAAGATCACCTTCAATCTCTACATCCAGATTTCCGTCTGCAATTTTATTGGTTGCCTCCAAAAGCAATGCATATTTTTTCCGGAGATCATTAAAATATTTTTGCAGGATCAGGAACAGGATTACAGAATATACGATCAGTCCTGCAATTCCGTAATACCAGAATGAACAGATCACCAGCAGTATTGCGAAATTGAACAGCACGATTTTCAAAATAATCTTATTGTTCTTTTCCTTGAAATTGAACTGATCCAGCGAATGATAAAATGCTTCGATCTTATTCTTGCACCAGCGGATACCACCTCGGATTCCGTTTCCGAATCTTCTCCAGATCCAGATCAGCAGAACTCTTTTTTTCACATATTCCTTTACTCCAAGAAGCCGGATCTGGCGTACACAGCCGGATACCCAGTACATGACTGCAAAGAAAACAAACCAGACCAGAAAATCGATTGGCCACACATTTCCTTTCGCGTGCATAATCAGTTCTCCAAGATAGCTGAAAATCAGGCTAATTCCAGTAATACCAGTCGCTATCGCAATTTCAAATGGTACATGGAAAATTTTTTCATCTCCTGTATGCAGATCTTTCTTCATCGGAATCAGCCATGCCAGAAGTGCGACCAACAATATAAGGGTCAAGATTGTATAAACCGCCGCGTTTCCCACCATTGAAGAAATCGGATATACCCGCATAACATAAGCATTCAGCTTTGCTTCCGTCATCATGAAATAATAGGTCCTGTCTTTTGGTGAAATATTTTCAATCTCACTTTCATCTTCATATTCAAATATTTTTTCCGGCAGATTTGAGGTCAGGATCTTCAGAACAGCTTCCTGTTTGGTTACTTCCGTTCCCATCACCTGATCAATCTTGATTTCACCGTTTTTGTCAAACGAGATCTTAATCCCAAGAGCATAATCTGCAAGCTCGGTATCTTTCACTTTTTCCCAGGAATCTCTATTCGACCGGTATCCATCGATTACCTCTCCGTTTGCATCCTGCACCTGGTAATTCATATATGCAATCTGCCGGTTAAATTTCTCATCAAATTCCGGATAATAATCATCCAGAAACTTTACGTTATATTCGTTTCCGGATTCTTTGGAATACAATACATAGCAGTCCCGAATAAATGTCTTCATAAAGGACTCACTCGTCCGGTAATTCTGTGTCAGACTGTCCTGCTCCTTTTTTGCATTCTTATAAAAAGTATTATAGTTTCCTAACACGATCACCGTCGCAAGTAAGATTACACCTAAAATCAGGACAATCCCTAGTTTATGCCTGTTTTTCGATTTTGTATCCAACGCCCCACACCACCTTTAAATATTTTGGTTCTTTCGGGCAGCTCTCAATTTTTTCACGGATATTCCGGATATGGACCATGATCGTATCGGTATTGATCGCTTTTTCATTCCATACACGCTCGTAAATTTCCTCTGCCGAAAAAACTCTTCCAGGACTCTTCATAAGGAGAAGCAGGATTTTGTACTCAATCGGTGTCAGGCGCACCGGTTCTCCGTCAACCGATACCTCCACCGTAGCTTCATTCAGCTCCAGACCGCCGATCACATGGATATTCTGATTTTCTTCACGATCTCTTAGCTTCTCTGCAAACATCCGGTATCTTCTGAGCTGTGAATTCACCCTTGCAAGAAGCTCCATCGGTGTAAATGGCTTCGTCACATAATCATCTGCCCCGATATTCAGTCCCATGATCTTATCCACTTCCTCTGATTTTGCCGACAGCATGATCACCGGAAAATCATATTTTTCCCGAAGCTTCATCGTCATACGGATTCCATCCATCCGCGGCATCATAATATCGACGATTGCAAGATGGATTTCCTCTTTCTCGATCACTTCCAGACCTTCAATCCCATCTGCCGCCTGAAATACTTCGTATCCCTGACTTTTCAGGTATATTTCCACACCTTCTCTGATTTCCTTGTCGTCTTCAACGACCAGTACATGATTCATTTCCATAACTGCTTTTCTCCTCTTTTTCTCATCCTTGACTATAGTCTATCTCCTAAAGCTAAAGAGAACCGGAATAGATTTCTAAAGAATTTCTAAAAAAATGAAAAAGCTTTTCAGCAAAGCACTGCTGCCCTGCCGAAAAGCCTGCCAGATACTTATTTAATAACCATAATAGCTTACTCTGCCGATCGCTGCGATGATAACAAAGAAAATCACAAGCACATAGGAAATCACCTGAAGGATCAGGGATGCTCTGCAGTAGTTACGCCGGTTCAGATTGCCACTATTACCAAACGCCCAGATAATATACAGAATCAGTCCCGCACATGGAATAATTCCGACAATCATCGTTAAAAGCCATTCTCCGGTAGAAAGTGGAGATAGATCCATCTGCTTTGGCGGCATCTGACAATTGTTCTGGCTATTGTAATTGTTATTATAGCCGCTCGCGTTAAATCCGGTATTATAACCGCTATTCTGATACTGGTTGTCAGAGTACCCATTGGTATAAGCTCCGCTCTGATTGGTTCCGTTATAATACGAATTTCCGTTGTAAGTATTATTTTCATAAGTTCCATCCGAAGTTCCGGAATGGCAAGCGCTTCCGTCCGGTGCTGACTGTCCGTAACCGCTTCCGTTTTCTGACTTTGGCATTTCACCGTAAGTATATGCCGGATGACTTTTTTCTTCCTGCTTTAAATTATCGTCCGCTGCCTCTTTTGGCACGCTATTGTCATTCTTTGCCTGCGGCTCTGCTTCTGTATATCCTGCATTGGGATCGGTGTAAGAAGATGGACTCTTTTCCTCCCCTTCACTATTCTCAGTTATCTGGTCATTTAAGTTATTATCCATATCCCAAAACCTCCTGTGTATTCATTTTTTTCATCATAGCACACCAAAAAGCTGAAAACAATAGCTCTTTTTGCCAAATTACTGAATTCAAAGACCAGATTCTGAATATCAAATCTATTAGCCGGTTATTTGATCCGCAGCCTCTGACCGACATAAATCAGATTCGGATTTTGTAGTTTGTTCAACCTTGCGATTTCCTGATAAGATGTTCCGTATATCGTTGCAATTTTCGAAAGCGTATCCCCGGATTTGACGATATGATACTTGTTTTCTTCGGCATTGACTCTGCTTTGTACTTCTTCATACCGTTTCCCCAGAACCGTTTTCCGCACTTCCCCGTTGCCATATTTCCCGGCACGCACTTCCTTTGCCAGTGTCTCTGTACTGGCACCGGAAATATAGTCGATCATCCCCTGCACTTCTCCATATCTGGTTCCAAGCCAGCTTTTCCGTTCTTCCCCATTTCCAAATTCTCCACGCATCGTCCGAAAAACCAGATCCAGCGTAGTTCCTTCCTGGTTTTCTTCCTCTTCAGAAGGTTTCTCTGAAGTTGTCTGGTTTCCTTTTCCAGCATACCGGCTCCACGCCTGCCGGTCTCCGTAGAATTTATTCAAATCCAGATTGCCATTCCATCCGCTTAATCTTCCCGAAGAACTGTACTGCCGCATCACACAGGCATATGCACCCTCATTCCATGGATTTTCCTGGTACCCGATTGGCTCCATACTCGCGTACTGCGCTACCCACAGTCCATAGTTTCCGATATTCTGCAATCGGCTCATCATACTTTGCTGCACATAAATCACAGGATTGACGCTGGTCTTTGTTGAAATATAATTACACCAGGCTTTCACCCATTCCCGGTCATTCACACCAAATGCCGGATTGGACCGCCCTTCCCAGTCCAGCACAAGCATTGCCTCCCCCACACGGCTCCCTGCATTCTTCAGAAAATATTCTGCCTCCGCCTGTATATTTCCACCAGACGCATAGTGATAAATGCCCAGGCATTTCCCTGCTGTTTTCGCCTGGCGGTAGGCTCTTTCGTAATCCGGATTTACATAACCGGTTCCTTCTGTCGCCTTAATCACCACAAAATCACACGGGACAACCGCAAGATTGATCCCACTTTGCCAGTTACTGATGTCAATTCCATTTAATGCCATACCACTTCTACTCCTACTCTTCTTTTCCTGCCTGCTTGATAATCTGATGGATGTAGGTACTCAGTCCTGCAACAACAATGCCCTGCGTTACGGATGCGAAAACTGCGGTCAACACATCCTGTGCTCCTGCGAAATGTGCGGTAGATGTCACCCAGATCCCGCAGATGATAATGCCTGTCGCCCCAAGCGTGATCGGAATATATTTATCTTTGATAAATTCTGCTTGTTTAAGTGCAATTCCGAAAAAGTATAGAACTGCGGTCACAATAAGCAGTTCCGGTTTTACATAATCCATAAGTTGCTCCATTATCTGGATAGCCTGCCTTTCTTTTTTAGAACTTTAAGGAAGATTTTATATATAAACGATTCAATCAGATGTGATATTAGTATATGTGAGAAATAGGATTTGGTGTCAAAAGAAAGTAATGCCCTGTTGGCTTAATTTTGCATACGTATTGATTTAATGCGTATCCTGATCACTTATATAACCGGCTAAAAGAGCTTTCATTTCCTCTTCAAAATAATTTACTTTTTCTTCACTCACTGCTTTTACCTCCATACATAAAAATAGAAGACTCAGCTATTAACCAAGTCTTCCGTAATGTTTTTAGTCTGTTATTTTAATTTCTTTAATATCGTGTTCATTAAACCCTATCCAGTCGCCAGGACGTTGAGGACAATCTTCGATACAAATTCCAGCTACTCCTTCTGGCTCATTATCTTCAGGATAAATATAGTCAGATACAATTCCCTCAAATATTTCGTTATCAATATCTGTAATTTTTACTCTTTTTCCTTCTAAATCCTTTGTTATTTTCATACTTATTTGATTTCCTTTCTTGGATATACATGAGTTCCGGTTTTAGAATATACGATCATACCGGCATCAGTTTCTACTTTCTTCCCGTTTATATCTAAATGAACACCAATAGCTTTCGTATCTGTAAATTTTTCTTTCCGTAACCAATTTCCATTTTTGTCAAGTAACGGGGTTCCCTTTTCACTGTGTTTATCAACTAATCTTTGTGCATAATCTAAATCATCGTACAAATAGCTCAGTAAGAGTGCTTCATTTAAAAGATGCAATGGAAAATGGAATATATGTAGATAAGAAGGGTGAAAGTAGAACACCGTCTCCATCTACAAAAGAACGAATCAAATCAATGTTTAGATTGAGCTTGAAAAAGTAGATCTTGAAAACCGGGAAATAACTGGTGATATGAAGACTAAAGCAGGTACTAACCGAACAGTTCCTATTCATCCTAGAATTAGACCTCTTGTTATTAAATGGTACAATAAGGCACAAGAGTTGAACAGTGAATACTTATTTAATTGTACCGATACGAATACGGCAAAATCTAATTTAATGCTAACATATGATAAGTATAGACGTAGAATAGAAGCACTTGTTGATGCTTTAGAATTGAATCCAGATCACAGACCTCATGACAGTAGAAATACTTTTATAACGATGTGCAAGAATGCTGGGGTTGATGAATATGCCATTAAAAAAATGGTGGGTCACGAAATATACGACATTACTGAAAAAGTCTATACTAAGCGTGACCCACAATGGTTGCATAATGAAATACTGAAAATACAGTAAATTGTTAGTTCGTATAGTGTATGAGTAAGGTGTAGGACTAATGTATGAGTAATGTATGAGTTAACTACATTTTCCTACTTTTTACTACCATCTACTGCATTCACAAGCCCTTATTTTACGCGGTTTTCTTAGAATTTACCAGCTTTGTGAGCTTCCTCAATGCTTACAGCAACAGCGACTGTCATTCCGACCATCGGGTTGTTACCTGCACCGATAAGACCCATCATTTCTACGTGAGCCGGTACAGATGAAGATCCTGCGAACTGTGCATCAGAGTGCATACGTCCGAGTGTATCTGTCATACCGTAAGAAGCCGGTCCTGCTGCCATGTTGTCCGGATGAAGTGTACGTCCTGTACCACCACCTGAAGCAACTGAGAAGTATTTCTTTCCTGCTTCTACGCATTCTTTCTTGTATGTACCTGCAACCGGATGCTGGAAACGTGTCGGGTTTGTAGAGTTACCTGTGATAGAAACGTCAACGCCTTCTTTCCACATGATAGCTACACCTTCACGTACATCATTTGCACCGTAGCAGTTTACTTTAGAACGAAGTCCGTCAGAGTAAGCGATTCTCTGAACTTCTTTCAGTTCTCCTGTATAATAGTCATAGTCTGTCTGAACATATGTGAATCCGTTAATTCTTGAAATGATCTTTGCAGCATCTTTTCCAAGACCGTTCAGGATAACACGAAGAGGTTTCTGACGAACTTTGTTTGCTTTTTCAGCGATACCGATTGCACCTTCAGCAGCTGCGAATGATTCATGTCCTGCAAGGAAGCAGAAGCAGTCTGTTGTTTCTTCAAGAAGCATCTTTCCAAGGTTACCATGTCCCAGACCTACTTTTCTCTGATCTGCTACAGATCCCGGAATACAGAAAGCCTGAAGTCCTTCTCCGATTGCTGCTGCAGCGTCTGCTGCTCTTGTACATCCTTTTTTGATTGCGATTGCTGCACCTGTGATGTAAGCCCAGCATGCGTTTTCAAAACAGATTGGCTGAATACCTTTGATCTGGTTGTATACATCCAGTCCGGCATCCTTTGTGATCTTTTCAGCTTCTTCGAGTGAAGCAATGCCATAGCTGTTTAAAACTTCATTGATTTTATCAATTCTTCTCTCATATGATTCAAATAAAGCCATTTAATTGTCCTCCTGAAAATATTGTTGCCTATATAACCCGTTAATTACTTATGTATGTAATTAGTTTTTACGCGGATCAATGATCTTAACGGCATCAGCTACACGTCCGTACTGTCCTTTAGCTTTTTCCCAAGCTTCATTCGGAGTATCGCCTGCTTTGACAAAGTCTGTGAATTTTCCAAGACTTACGAACTGGTATCCGATGATTTCATCATGGTCATCAAGAGCGATTCCTGTTACATAACCTTCTGCCATTTCCAGGTAACGTGGTCCTTTTGCGAGAGTTCCGTACATTGTACCAACCTGTGAACGAAGTCCTTTACCAAGGTCTTCAAGTCCTGCACCGATCGGAAGTCCTTCTTCTGAGAATGCACTCTGAGTTCTTCCGTATACGATCTGTAAGAAAAGTTCTCTCATTGCTGTATTAATTGCATCACAGACAAGGTCTGTGTTAAGTGCTTCCAAAATAGTCTTTCCTGGAAGAATTTCTGAAGCCATAGCTGCGGAATGAGTCATTCCTGAACATCCGATAGTCTCCACAAGTGCTTCCTGAATAATACCATCTTTAACGTTCAAAGTAAGTTTGCATGCACCCTGCTGTGGAGCACACCAGCCGACACCATGTGTAAGACCGGAAATATCTTTGATTTCTTTAGCCTTTACCCATTTTGCTTCTTCCGGAATTGGAGCTGGTCCGTGGTTTGCACCCTGAGCTACCGGACACATCATTTCTACTTCATGTGAATAAATCATGTTAAAACTCCTTTCAAATACATCTGTTTTTCTTTTATAAGGCGTTTGTGATTGTTTTAACACCATATGTATTTATTTTCGCACAATTTTCGACATTCGTCAATTGTTACTTTGTACAAGATTCCAGAACTCACTGTCTGTTTTATATTCAATTATTTCTTTCATAGTAAACGGCGCTGTGATCCATCCACTCTCCGCAGAAGATTTTTTTCCATCTCCCGGGTAATGGTAAGTAATTCCGATCTCAATTCCATCCTTATCTACAAAGAATGCATCAAAGTACCGGTTCTCCAGGATTTCCCCATTTAAAATCTGTCGGAAATCATTTAATTTCACACTGCTTAACACCTCTGCCGATGGTGCTTCACCCTTCATCTTTTTCATCCAATCGTGCATAAATGCATCGCTTAGATCCACGATATCTGCCACTTCAAACTGCTTTGCGTCAGAAATACGGATGTTGCGGGTACGGAGGTCACAATACTGTGCAGAAGTATTTCCTGCATAATAAATATCATTGAATGCTACGCTGATAAAATCTTCTCCTGCATAAGAAACCTTGTACGTTACAAGACTTCCTAAAAACGGGTTCGATTCCTCCAACATTTTCTCTTTCATAGAATCACTCGGAGCCAGATATAAGGTATTGACCGTACTCATCGCACAGTCCTTCAGCATTTCATTGATCTTGTCAATATTTTCACCTTCCACACCTGTGATCTGCGGATATTTGACATCAAACTGCATCGGATATTCGCCTTTATTTCCATTGGAAAAATAAGTGTAATTTTCCTCCGTGATCGTATACGGCAGATTTTCTGCCTCGTAGCCTTCAATTGCCTCGATTCCCTGTGCTTCTTCAGAACTGCTGTCCTTATTATCCTCTTCATTTCCATTACTGCCAAAGATATCGTCAATTTCTCCGTCCTCATCCGGGTTATATTCAAAAATCTGTGACGAATCCTCCTGTTTTCCTTCACCACTCGCAAAATTGCTGATGATTTTTCCGAAGAGCAGTCCCAGGAATATCAGAAAAATAAGTACGGTAACTGCGATCCCGATAAAAAGTCCCGTATGTTTCTTTCCATTATAGGAAGATCTTACATTTGCCGGTGATATCATCAAATCCATCGGAACAAAACGGATCCCGTTCTTTTCCTGAACCGGTGCCAGATCCCGGAATCCCATATGGTGATAAGCTTCCGTACTCACAACCGATGCATTGACCGTCATACGCATCAGAGCAAACTGCATCGTACAGTATCTGCACATTTCACCAACAAGAGCCTTCGCAATCCCTTTTCTCCGCAAATCCGGGCGGACAAACAGAAGGGAAATATGTCCATCCCTCCGCACGGCTCCGACACCGCCAAGATCCTGTCCTTCTACCGCGCCAAAGACGATCATCTCTCCGCTTTCGACAAGAGGCATAAAATTCTCCATCTTGATAAAACGGGCAAATTCCTCGATTCCCTGCTGTGTACAGGAATTGGCGTTTTCTCTGATAAATACATCCCATACCAGATGCAGACCTTCCACAACCTCCTGACTGCTATATAGTCTTTTTATGATCATTTTTCTGTACCTCATCTTTTCCAGAATGAACTGGTTTTCTCTCTTACGCCCTCTTTAAAAGTTCTTCCCGCAAGAGCGTGATCGCACGTGCAACCGCATAGTCCCGGTTCTTCTCACGATTGCCGGTAAAACGGTACTCTCTTACCGTTACCTCTCCATTTACCGCACATCCGATATACACAAGTCCGACCGGTTTTTCCGCTGTGCCGCCGCCAGGTCCTGCGATTCCGGTTACACTAAGTGCCGCATCCGCACCTGCCGCCTTTGCTGCCCCAAGTGCCATCTCTGCTGCTGTCTGTTCACTGACTGCCCCGTAGGTTTCCAGTGTCTCATGCTTCACACCAAGAATCTTTTCCTTCGATGCATTCGCATAAGTAATATATCCTTCATTGTACACGCTGGAAGCTCCCGACACATTCAGAAGTCTGCCGGAAAGCTTTCCGCCTGTACAGGATTCTGCCGTTGTCACAGTCATCTTCTTCTCTTCCAGAAGACGGATCACCGACTCTTCCAGTGTCACATTCTCTTCGGTCGTATAAACAGCATCACCAAAACGCTTCTTCATCTCTTCGATCATCGGCTCCATCAGTTTTTCTGCCGCTTCTTCAGAGCATGCTCTTGCAGTCACACGAAAATGTACCTCTCCTGTCTTTGCATAAGGCGCAAGCGTCGGATTGGTCTGTGCATCCATCAGATCCGCAACCATGGTCTCTGCCCTGCTTTCCCCAATCCCGCACACTTTTACCATATGGGAATAGATTCCCTCCAGCTGCTTTTTATTGAGGTACGGTGCAATGTCGTGTTCAAACATCGGCTTCATCTCATTCGGAGGACCAGGGATCAGGATCGCTGCTTTGCCGCGCTCTTTATCCTCCAGGATCAGTCCAGGTGCCGTTCCGTTCAGATTGTCGATCACGATCGCGCCTTCCGGAACCAACGCCTGCTTCCAGTTATTTTCCGTTACTTTTTTACTCTTTATCTTTTCAAAATAATCCTGGATCCGTGCTTTGGAATGTTCATCCATATAAAGTTTTCTGCTAAATACCTTTGCAGTTACTTCTTTTGTCAGATCATCCTTGGTAGGGCCAAGTCCCCCTGTCAGAATTACGATATCAGCGCGCTCTATTGCCTGGCGGATTGCTTCTTCCATACGCTCTTCATTGTCACCGACAACAGTCTGGTGATATAAAGAACAACCTAGCAGAGCACATTTCTCTGCTAGGTATGCTGCGTTTGTATTCACAATGTTGCCAAGTAAAATTTCAGTGCCGACAGAAATCAGCTCTACAACCATTTTACATGCCTCCCTGTGTTAATACCTGTTTGTTCTTTGCAATATAATCGATCAGTGAAACGACGGTCAGGAGCAGTGCTACCCATGTAAGGACTGTTCCTACAACATTCCACACACCGCCCAGATCCATGATCAGCACAATGATCAGTGCCATCTGTGATACGGTTTTGAATTTGCCCCAGTAGCTTGCCGCAATGACGATTCCATTGTCAGAAGCAACCAGACGGAATCCGCTGATGATAAATTCTCTGGCAATGATCACCAGAACAACAATGACATTCAGTCGGTTCATAGATGTCAGACAGATCAGCGCGGTACATACCAGCAGCTTGTCTGCAAGCGGATCCATAAATTTACCGAAGTTCGTTACCAGGTTGTACTTTCTGGCGATTTTCCCATCCAGCATATCTGTCAGGCTGGCAACACAGAAGATCACAAGTGCGATCCACTTATCTGCTGCTCCGGTAATATCAAATAACATAAACACTACAAAAAACGGAATTAAAATCACTCGTAAAATCGTTAACTTATTTGGTAAATTCATAATAACTCTCCTATCAAATCATAATCTGCCGATCCGGTCACTTTTACCTTTGCAAAATCTCCCGACATCAGTTCTTCCGATGTGTTCACAAAAATAAGTCCGTCTACATTCGGCGCATCCCGGTAGGTTCTTCCCACATAGGCATTCTCATCTGCTACCTTGCCTTCGATCATCACAAGCAGCTCTTCCCCAATCCGGTCTTCTGCCTGGTCAAATACGATATCCTGCTGAAGTTCCATGAGCTCTGCCTGACGTTCCTCTTTGACTTCTTCCGGGATCTGATCCGGCATAGATGCTGCAGGAGTATCCTCTTCCGGTGAGTAGGTAAATACGCCAAGTCTGTCGAATTCCATCTGATCCACAAAATCCATCAGCTCTTCATGCTGTTCCTGTGTCTCTCCCGGGAATCCAGTGATCAAAGTTGTGCGAAGTGCGATATCCGGAATCTCACGTCGAAGCTTCTCAATGGTCTCGATGAGCTGCGCTCTGGAAGTCCGTCTTCCCATTCTCTTCAGGATACCATCGCTTGCATGCTGAATCGGGAGATCCAGATAATGGCAGATCTTTGGTTCCTCCTTGATCACCTGAATCAGCTCATCCGTGATTTCCTCCGGATAGCAGTATAAAATACGGATCCAGCGAAGTCCGCTGATCTTGCAAAGCGCTCTCAAAAGCTGTGGAAGCCGCTTCTCCCCGTACAGATCGGTTCCGTACATGGTGGTCTCCTGTGCTACCAGGATCAGCTCCTTCACCCCTCCGTCTGCCAGATTCTGCGCTTCCTCCAGCAGATGCTCCATCGGCACACTCCGAAAATCTCCTCGTACCTTCGGGATAATACAGTAAGTACAGTGCTTGTCACAGCCTTCTGCAATCTTCAGATAAGCGAAATGTCCGCCGGTCGTCACCATACGGTGCGTGTCTGTCACCGGGAGATAATCCACATCCTTCATAGTCAGGCGCACATCTCCGCGCTCCATCGGACTGTCGCTTAAAACTCCATCGATCACGTGTGCGATCTCTTCATAAGAAGTCGTTCCGAGAACCGCATCAACCTCCGGGATTTCCTGAATGATCTCTTCTTTGTATCTCTGTGCAAGACAGCCTGTTACGATCAGGGCTTTTAATCTACCGGTCTTCTTCAGATCTGCCATCTCAAGAATATTCTGGATACTCTCTTCCTTTGCGTCATGGATAAAGCAGCAGGTGTTAATGATAATGACATCTGCCATTGTCTCATCGTCCACCATCTGATGACCGTCCTTTGCAAGAATCCCAAGCATGACCTCCGAATCCACAAGGTTCTTGTCACAGCCTAATGAAATGAATAATATATTCATAAAATAAATTTCTCCTCAAGCATAATTTCTGGGCGGCAGGGGAAATCATCTTCACCGGAAAATAAAATCCCCTATCATAAGAATACCCCGCAGACAGCTGCAGGGTATCGAACTTCTTTTATTTATCTGCATCTTCTGCAATAATTTTGATCTTTCCACTGTTCAGCTCATCAATTGCAATAGAAAGCGGCTTTTCGCCGTCCTTAACAGGAACAAGCGGCATCTCGCCGTCAATGATCTGTCTCGCTCTCTTTGCTGTTGCAAGAACGATAGAATAACGGCTGTTGACAATCTTAGTTGCGCCTTCTTCCACGTCCTGATTTACTACTTTCATCAAATCGGTATATGATGGATGTAACATAAATTCTGCTCCTTTCCTACAGTTCCTTCAGTTCTTTTCTGATATCATCTATAAAGTCAGCATTCCGGCTTACCCGGTCATGCTCACCCTGAATAATGCTGTGCATCTCTTTTGCGCAGCGCTCCAGGTCATCATTGATCACAAGATAATCGTACTTCTCTACGCCCTGTGATTCTTCTACTGCCCGCTTCATTCTCGAATCGATCACTTCTGCGGTCTCGGTTCCCCGTCCTACCAGTCTGTCTTTCAGTACCTGCGCACTCGGCGGAGTCACGAACATCAGCAGGGTATCCGGATACTTCTCTTTCACTTTCAACGCACCCTGGATCTCAATCTCAAGGATCACATCCTTGCCTGCCTCTAACTGCTCCATAACATACTGCTTCGGAGTTCCATAGTAATTTTCTACATATCTAGCATACTCTATAAGCTCATCACGCGCAATCATTTTTTCAAATTCTTCTTTGGTTCTGAAAAAATACTCTCTTCCATCTTCTTCCCCGACACGAGGCTGTCGCGTGGTTGCAGAGATCGATAATGCATAATTATCATAGTCCTGCATCAGCTTTTTCATCAGTGTTCCCTTACCGGCTCCGGAAAATCCGGATACTACAATAAGAATTCCTTTTTTTTCTCTCATAATCAGTTCTCCTGCATACTCAGACATTGAAATGTTATTTTAACACATCTTTTTACATTTTTCAAAGCTTTATTCAATATTTTGAATCTGCTCACGGACTTTTTCAATCTCAGTCTTCAGATCAATCGCATAATTGGATACTTCCAGATCATTTGCCTTGGATAAGATCGTGTTCGCCTCACGGTTCATCTCCTGCGCAATGAAATCAAGCTTGCGTCCGATTCCCTCTGTCTGTTCCAGAGTTTCCTTCATATGCTTGATATGGCTTTTCAGCCTTACCACTTCTTCATCTGTACAGATCTTGTCAGAGAAGATCACAACCTCAGCCGCGATCCGTCCTTCGTCAATCTGGGTGTCCCCAAGAAGCTCCTTCACTTTCGTTTCCAGCTTCTCCCGGTATTCAGCAACGATCTGCGGAGATCGCTCTTCAACCCTGGCAACAACTTCCAGCATTCCATCCAGCTTGCCAATGATATCCTTTTTCAGGTTCTCACCTTCTGTAGTCTTGGTCTGTACAAACTGTTCGCATGCGCCTTTCATTGCTTTTTCAAGACCACTCCACAGTTCTTCCTCATCCACAGACTGTTCTTCCATCGTAAGGACTTCCGGGCAGCGTGCAAGTGTGGATACCCGCACATCATTGTCAAGCCCAAACTGTTCTTCCATCTGCTTAAAACTTGCCATATATTCTTCTGCCAGCTTCTGGTTATATTTCAAAGTCATCTGGCTTTCTGTCATATCTTCATACCCGATGAAAATATCAATCTTTCCTCTCTGCACATACTGCTTGAGCAGGTTGCGGATCGCGGACTCAAAGAAGTTAAGCTTCTTTGGCATACGGATATTCACATCCAGGTAACGGTGATTAACCCCCTTCATTTCTACGGTAAATTTGCGGTCTGCTTCGGCGATCTCACACCGTCCAAAGCCTGTCATACTTTTTATCATTTGATTTTCCCTCTTCTTACTGACCTTTTAATGGCCGTTTTACTATCGATTATTATAGTTCATTTACACTTACTCGTCAACCGGGTGACAGGGCATTTTCACTTGTCTATGCATGCCTCTCTATGCTATAATGAGCCCATTGAAAAAAGAATGTGCCCTGGCATATTCCCGGATAAATATGAGGTGAATTTTTAAAATGGCTTTTGATGGAATTACAATCGCAAATATCGTAAAAGAATTAAATGATACCATCCTGAACGGGCGGATCGCCAAGATCGCACAGCCGGAAAATGATGAACTGCTTCTCACGATCAAACCTGCGAAAGGACAGGTAAGACTGGTCATCTCCGCAAGTGCATCCCTGCCGCTGATCTATCTCTCCAGAGATAACAAACCAAGTCCAATGACTGCGCCGAATTTCTGTATGCTTCTGAGAAAACATATTGCAAATGGCCGCATCGTAGGCATTTCTCAGCCTTCCCTGGAACGGATCATCCGCTTCGAGATCGAGCACCTGGATGAACTTGGAGATCTGTGCCGCAAATCCCTGATCGTTGAGATCATGGGCAAGCACAGCAATATTATTTTCTGTAATGAAAAAGGAATGATCATCGACAGTATCAAGCATGTTTCCGCGCAGATGAGTTCTGTGCGTGAGGTTCTTCCGGGAAGAGAATATTTTATCCCGGATACTATGAAAAAAGAGAATCCACTTGGCATACCGGAGGAAAATTTCACACAGGAACTTCTCTCCAAACCAATGCCGGTCGGAAAAGCGATCTACAACAGTTTTACCGGAATCAGTCCGGTTGTCGCCGAAGAGATCTGCTATCTGGCAGGAATCGACTCCTCTGTTCCGGCATCGGAGATGTCCGGTGATCTGCTGGCGCATCTGTACCGGCAGTTTACCTATTTTATGGAGCAGGTGACAGAAAGCAAATTCTCTCCTGCTATTTATTACGATGGAAATGAGCCGAAAGAGTTCTCATCTCTTCTGCTCACCCACTTTTCCAACTATCAGGTAAAATCTTATGATTCGATTTCCGAAGTGATCCGGACTTATTATTCTTCCCGTGATCTGATCACCCGGATCCGCCAGAAATCTTCGGATCTGCGCCGTGTGGTTCAGACAGCACTGGAACGTAACCGCAAGAAATACGACCTGCAGTTAAAGCAGCTTCGCGATACGGAAAGCCGCGATAAATACAAGGTATACGGAGAACTGATCCACACCTACGGTTACAATCTGGAAGAAGGTGCAAAAGAACTGGAAGCACTCAATTATTATACTAACGAAATGATCAAAATTCCGCTGGATCCGCAGAAAACACCGCAGGAAAATGCAAAGAAATATTTTGACCGGTATAATAAACAGAAACGTACTTTCGAGGCTCTTTCAGAACTGATCAAAGAAACGAAAGATGAGATTGATTATCTGGAGTCCGTCAGCAAATCCCTGGATATTGCACGAAGCGAGGATGACCTGATCCAGATCAAGGAAGAACTGATCGAAAGTGGATTTATCCGCAGAAAGCAGTCTGCCAAAAAGGTGAAGATCACAAGCAAACCGTTCCACTATATTTCTTCAGACGGTTTCCATATGTATGTTGGAAAAAATAATCTTCAGAACGAAGAACTCACCTTCCATTTTGCAAATGGCGGGGACTGGTGGTTCCATGCGAAAAAGGCACCGGGTTCCCATGTCATCGTGAAGACGAACGGGGAAGAACTTCCGGACCGGACCTTTGAAGAGGCAGCCAGACTTGCTGCGCATTACTCGAAGAATTCCGGGGCTGAAAAGGTAGAGGTTGACTATGTAGAGAAAAAGCAGGTTAAAAAACCAAATGGAAGCAAGCCTGGGTTTGTCGTGTATTATACCAATTATTCGATGATGATAGATAGTGATATTTCTGGGATTCAGGAAGTACAATAAGATAGGTTGTGACACCACCAGAGAAGAATAAAAACAAGCCAAATAGTTCTTATATTTTACTATAAACTATTTGGCTTGTTTTAGTGTTTTATTTTTTATAATTCGATATCAGTATTTACTTGATCTCATATACTTTATCTAACTGCATCATACATGCCTGGATTTTCTTCATCCCCTCATCATCAACAGGTTTTCCGGAGAAGTAGTAGGTGACTTTGCTGGGTTCTCCTGGGGTGGTTTGTTCGGGGAGAACTCGTTTTAGCTGGCGAAGGGTGCCTTCGTTGCCGTCTACAAAGTGGATTTCTCCCGGGAAGATTTTGCGGAAGGATTGTTTGAAGTAGTTGAAGTGAGTACAGCCAAGTACGACTGCAGCATACTGGTTGAGTGTATAGCTCTGAAGGCTGTTTTTCAGGTATTCATCTACTTCCGGGTCCTGGAATCTTCCGGCTTCGGCAAAGCGGACCAGTTTTGGAAGTGGCGCAAGGTCTACTTCGTGTTCGGTATCTACTTTTTCCAGAAGGCTGTGTAATTTTTCTCCGGCTATCGTAACCGGTGTTGCTGTTACCAGAATCCGTTTCTGCATATCCTGATAGAGCTTGAGCGCGCGCTTAACTGCCGGTTCCATACCGACGATCGGTACGGCAAATTCGCCTCTGAATTCTTTCGTTGCCACGCTGGTTGCCGTATTACAGGCGATTACGATTGCATCAACTTCCTTCGCGATCAGGAAATTCAGAACCTCTTCTACATATCCTTTGATCTGTTCCCTCGTCTTTTCTCCGTATGGAACATGCTTTGTATCCGCATAATATATAAATTCTGCTTCCGGCATCTTTTTCAGTGCGCGGTGAAGCACAGAAAGTCCGCCGATCCCTGAATCATATATTCCGATTTTCATTGGTGTTACCTCGATTTCTTATTTTCTTATCTGGTTTAAAGCCAAAATTTGTATCCATTTTTATTCAATTTAATGATGTGTGTGTCAAAAGTAAATTTTGCCACTCACTGATGTAACCGGATTGCTCCATTGCTATGCAATTCCCGCAATGTTCGATTTAAAAATCAAAATCTGCATAATCTTCCGGCAGGAAACGATGATAAATAATATGGCATCCTTCATCTTTAAAGCAATAATAATACTTGTCTTCTCCCTCTTCAAACCGGATCATCCGGTCAAATTCTCCATTATCCATAGGTTCTGCCACGATCTTGTCTGAATGAGAACGGAACAATACTTCGATATCTTCCATCGTGCAGCCATGCTTTGCGACAAGTTCCACCAGCTCTTTGATAAATTCATTCGGTTTCATATTTTCATGCACATATTCCGATGCTTTTTCCGATAAAGCAAAGCAAAAACGGTCCTTTGCATGTGTAATCCCGACTTCCCCGAAAATATCTTCTGCTGCTTTCGGAAAATCTGCAAGGAGCTCCTGCATTTCTTCAGAATCTGCATTCGTCTCCATAAAATGATTCAGTGAACTGAGCGGATAATAAAGCCGGATCATCTCTTTCCGATATCCGAGCTTTGCCTGCTCTTCCTTTACCAGATCGATTAAACTCTTTTCCAAACGCTCGTATCCCATATATATTAAAACTCCTGTCTTAATAAAATTATGTAAGTCTGCTGCTGCAAACAAAAATATTTTATCACATTCTTTCCATTTTCGCCACTCACACCGTTGAAGAATTCCCTTATTTTCGTTATCATAAAAGAAATATACATTATTTTCAGTATAAAAGACTCTTCAAGAATATAAACACAATTTGGAAAACAGGAATCGAAACTTAAATATCCAGATACCTGGGAGGTTAAAACACATGGATGAACAGACAATCAGACAGCGGATTTCCACGCAGCGTGATTTTTTTGCAACCGGCGCAACACTTCCGCTTTCTTTTCGATTAAAACAATTAGAACAGCTAAAACTTGCACTCAAACGCCATGAACAAGATCTGTATACAGCACTAAAAGCGGATCTTGGAAAAAGCCGGATGGAAAGCTATATGTGCGAAATCGGTCTGACACTTTCCGAGCTTACCTGGATGCAAAGGCATTTACCAAAGCTGATGCGCTGTAAAACCGTCCCTACTCCGCTGGCACACTTCGCCGCCAAAAGCTTTCAATCGCCATCCCCCTACGGAACCGTACTGATCATGAGTCCCTGGAATTACCCGGTACTCCTCACTTTAGAACCGCTGATCGATGCGCTCGCCGCCGGAAATACCGTCATCCTGAAGCCAAGCGCTTACGCTCCACACACCAGTCAGATTCTGAGCCAGATCCTCAAGGAATGTTATCCGCCGAAATATGCAACGATGATCACCGGAGGCCGGGAAGAAAATCAGGCGCTCTTAAACCAGCGTTTTGACAAAATCTTTTTCACCGGAGGAAAAACGGTTGGAAAAGAAGTCCTTCGTCATGCTGCCGAATACCTGACTCCCGTCACTCTGGAGCTTGGTGGGAAAAGCCCGTGCATCGTGGATTCCACGGCGAAAATTTTTCTCACCGCAAGACGGATCGTATTCGGAAAATACCTCAACTGCGGACAGACCTGCGTTGCCCCGGATTATATCCTCTGCGATGCTTCTGTTCGAAACCAGCTGCTTCAGGCACTGGAAAAAGAAATCCACCGGCAGTTTGGCAAACAGCCTCTTCAAAATCCGGATTATGGGAAAATCATCAACGAAAAACATTTTCACCGGCTGCAGAACCTGATTGCTGCCGATAAGCTGGTCTGTGGAGGTGAGTCCGATCCGTCTGCCCTGCGCATTGCCCCGACCATCCTAAAAGATGTCACCTGGGACGATCCGGTCATGGGCGAAGAAATTTTCGGACCGATTCTTCCGGTACTTACCTATTCTGACCTGAATGATGCAATCCAGCAGGTCGAATCCCATCCCCACCCGCTTGCACTCTATCTTTTCACCGAAGATCCTGCTGCCAAAAAGAAAGTCCTTGCCAAATGCCATTTTGGCGGCGGCTGCATCAACGATACCATCATCCACCTCGCCACCAGCCAGATGCCGTTCGGCGGTGTCGGAGAAAGCGGCATGGGATGCTATCATGGAAAAGAAGGATTTGAATGCTTCACACATCAGAGAAGCATAGTCGATAAGAAAACCTGGATGGATCTGCCGATACGGTATCAGAAGTACCGGTTCTGGAAAGAAAAAATGCTGAGAGGCTTCCTGCGCTAGGATTAGCGCGGGAAGACATAAATTAGTCAGTGTCGCTATTCCCATAAAGCTGTCTCCTGCTGATTCTGCACAAAAAGGTTCCATAGTATCTTTTGTAAATAATCCAAAAAAGTGCCGCTCCATCATCGTTTTGATGACTTCGCGGCACTTTTATATACTCTACTATAAATAATTTCTTCCACTTCTAATTATCTCCCACACCCGGTATCCCACGCTTCCATAGTAATAACTCATCGGAGCATCTCCCGGAAAATACCTTACCATTCGGAACACATAATATAGAATCAGCCCTACGCACAGAAGAATCACCCATTTCCCAAGACTCTTCGTTTCTTTTCTCTGTATGTATCTCCGCATGCCAAACCATCCCACCAGAATAATCACACCATAAATAAACGGATGCATTTTCCATGCCCCGGCAAAGTCCCCTCGCAGCACCATAAACATCGCTCTTGTAAGCCCGCATCCCGGACAAGGAAATCCCGTCATGATCACCATTGGACACAGACTGTATAAAAACTTTCTTCCTATAACAAAATAAATTGCAAATACAAGAATCGCAATGCGGATATTCCATAAGTCCTGTAAAAGCATCTTTATTCCTGCTATTAATCTATTTTTCACAAAAGTGTTCCCAACTTTCTTATTGAGGTGCATCTTTTTTCAAAATATCCTGCACATAATCAATCGGTCTTTTTACTGCTTCCGAAATCATATCATCTGTAAAATCCATTTCATGTAAACTCCAGATAAATTTAACCGTTGTCTCCTCT
Organism: Coprococcus sp. AF99-45; assembly: GCF_027663865.1. Lineage (NCBI taxonomy): Bacteria > Bacillati > Bacillota > Clostridia > Lachnospirales > Lachnospiraceae > Coprococcus > Coprococcus sp. AF99-45. The sequence goes on along the minus strand of NZ_JAQDGZ010000001.1, from coordinate 171,842 downwards.
CGCCCTTCTTCTCTGCCTTCTTCTCTCCCTCTTCTAACTAATATATCACTAAACCCTGTCATCGTCATAGCCACATCCTCCTTAAATTCATCTTCCCATTCAATATGTGAATAAGTCTCTATTTCTTCTATATTTCCCACAAATACCTGATTAAGATAATCAAATATCCCTCTCTCTTCTGATTTTTCTCCCATCCGGATAACAATTACACTCATCAGGTCATAATCTTCTTCCGGTTCGTCCGTCTCTCCCAGAACATCTTCTTTTCTTATGCGATATTCCGTCATTGTATTTCTCAATCTTACCGGGACATCTTCCAAACAGATCCAGATTGAATAACACTTCTCCAGATCTGCATAATTTGTCTTTCCAGTTGCCACTCCAAGCTGACTGCTCAAATCCCTTGCGACATAATAAAGTCCTCTTTTTATAATGGGATAGGTTGGATTCTTCGGCGTATAACTTTTCTGTCCTTCAAGATCAATATGAAGATTCACCAAAATATTTTCCTCTGAAAGCTTCGGATTGCGAATCCTAAACTTTGAATCAAACCGAATCAGCTTATCCGAACCTCCAGAAAGTTCTGTATCTTCGCCCCGTATCCGATATTCATCCGTCTCCGAAACCGGTGCGTCACTGACAACCTCATCCGATGTAATCGATGCAAGGTCCAGACAATTCAGGATCTCTTCCTGCGAACACCCTTCATATTCCGGAATCACCATCTCCATAATCGGCACAATGATCTCTTTGCTCTTAAAGAGTTTCTTCACGCCCTTGTCATACTCTGCGCCAATATTTACAGATGATGCAATGTCGTATTTTGTCTCTATTTTCATTTCTATTTTGGATGATTTTCCACCTAACCGTCAACCAATAATTTTTCTTTTCCTTCTCCATTTTTTCTATTATAACATACCCCACGATATTCTAAAAATTAAATTTTCCTAACTTTCTCTTTCCATCCTTTCATCCTTCCGCAGTCGAATGAACTCAATAAAAAAAGGATCCGGATGCATTTGCAGAAGCCTAAGAAAAACTTGTTCTTAGCCTCCGAAACAGCATCCGGATCCTTTTTTTCATTATTTATTTACTTAATGATCTTCTTCGGACATTTCTCCGCACATTTTCCACAGTTTGTACATTTTTCCGGATCAATGTGTGCGATGTTATCTACTACATGTACTGCATCAGATTCACATACTTTTTCACACATCTTACATCCGATACATCCTACGGAACATACGCTCATAACGTCTTTTCCTTTATCTTTTGAGCTGCACTGTACGAGATGCTTCTGTTCATAAGGTACAAGCTCGATCAGATGTTTTGGACAAGTAGCGATACATTTACCACAGGCTTTACATGCTTCTTTGTCGACTACTGCAATTCCGTCTACGATATGGATCGCATCGAACGGACATGCCTTTACGCAGCTTCCGAAACCAAGACATCCGAAAGAACATCCTTTTGGTCCGCCATTCTGCATCATGGCTGCCATCTGGCAATCTGTAATTCCTGTATAATCATATGCCTGTTTTGCTTTTTCGCAGGTTCCTGCACATTTTACAAATGCAACTTCGTGTACGCTTTCACCGGCTTCTTCGCCCATGATCGCTGCGATCTTTGCTGCTACCGGAGCACCGCCGACCGGACACTGTCCGACCGGAGCTTCTCCTTTTGCGATAGCTGCTGCAAGACCGGAACATCCGGCATATCCACATCCACCACAGTTGTTACCCGGAAGTTCTGCGAGAATCGCTTCTTCTTTTTCATCTACTTCAACTGCAAATTTCTTGCCTGCAATTCCAAGGAAGACACCGATGAATACGCCGGTACCGCCTACGATAAGTGCAGCAATCAATACTCCTGTTATACTCATAACACGGTCCTCCTTCTGTTAAATGATTCCTGAGAATCCAAAGAACGCGATGGACATCAGTGCTGCAGTAAGCAGTACGATCGGAGTTCCCTGGAAAGACTCACTGATATCGTTGTATTCGATCTTCTCACGGATACCAGCCATGATCACGATCGCGATCGTGAATCCGACTGCTGTGGAGAATCCGTATACAACACCTTCAAGAATGTTATATCCTTTTGTTACACAGTTCAGTGATACACCAAGTACTGCACAGTTTGTTGTGATCAACGGGAGATATACACCAAGTGCATTATAAAGCGGAGGCATAACCTTCTTGAGGAACATTTCTACAAACTGAACGAGTGCTGCGATAACCAGAATAAATACGATGGTCTGCAGATACTCAAATCCTGCCGGATGTAAGATGAACTGGTAGATCGCACCGGTAATGAAAGATGCGATTGTAATAACGAAAACAACTGCGCCGCCCATGCCGGCTGCTGTCTCAATTTTCTTAGAAACACCAAGGAAAGGACAGATACCGAGGAACTGGCTGAGTACGACGTTGTTAACAAGCGCCGAACCAACTGCTATAATAAGTAATTCTTTCATCTCTTATCTCCCTCCTATTCCTTTTCCTGACCTGTCGGGAACACGTGTCCGTCGCATCCGCCGCATGAAGCGCATCCGCCTTCACAACATCCCTGCGCTTTGACAACTTTCTTTCCTTTTGCTTCCAGTTTCTTCATGATCTTGTTACGTGCCGCAACAAGGAATGCAAGGACAAGGAATGCACCAGGAGCAAGGATGAAAATAGTAACAGGTTCGTAGATATCAGGCATAACCTGAAATCCGAATAATTTTCCGGAACCAATCAGCTCTCTGACGATACCGATGCAGGTAAGACCAAGTGTGAATCCAAGTCCCATACCAATACCATCAAATACAGATGGAAGGACCGGGTTCTTTGATGCATATGCTTCTGCACGTCCAAGGATGATACAGTTAACTACGATCAGAGGAATATATACACCAAGTGATGCATAAAGACTAGGTACAAAACCTTCCAGAAGGAACTGTACCACAGTAACAAGTGTTGCTACGACTACGATAAATGCCGGCATACGAACCGAATCCGGAATGATCTTACGCAGCATGGAAATCAAAAGGTTTGAGAAAATCAATACCACTGTGGTAGAAAGTCCCATACCAATACCGTTGATTGCGGATGTTGTAACCGCCAGTGTCGGACACATACCAAGCATCATAACAAAGGTCGGGTTTTCTTTTACAAGACCGTTATAAAGTCTTTCTGTACATTTATTCATTTCCACTACCTCCTAACGCTGTCTGGTAATATCCAAGTGCTGTGTTGACAGCTCCTGTGACTGCACGGGAAGTGATGGTTGCACCACTCAAAGCATCGATCGGCTGTCCGTCTCCGCCATCTTTGGATACATAGAATTTTTCAGCCTGCTGTCCTGCAAACTGATTGTAAAAGCTTGGTTCTTTCGCACGCATACCAAGACCTGCTGTCTCGCTGATGGAAAGGAAAGAAATGCCATTTACCGTACCGTCACTCATGATACCGACTGTGATCTGGATATCTCCGCCGTAACCATCTTTGTCAGTTACTGTTATAACATAACCAGCTTCGCTTCCATCCATAACAGCAGAATAGACTTCATCTACTGTTGCATTCGTTCCCATCTTTTTGATTGCTTCTTTGGCAGCTTTCTGATCTACGTCCATTGCCTCAAAGGAATCTGCTTCCGGATAAACGGCCTGACAGGCTTCCTGTTTCTGCTTTGCCTGTGTCTGTGCGATTGGACCTTTTGTTACTTCGTAAGCAGCTCCAAGTACCAGACCGGATACAACGGTGATTGCTGCAAGGATCAGTGTATTTTTGATAATCTTATTCATTATTTTTCTCCTCCTTTACCGAAAGGCTTTGGAAGAGTAACTCTCTCGATCAGCGGTACAAGAAGGTTACTGAAGATGATCGCATAAGATACACCTTCTGCTGAACCACCGAACAGACGGAACAGACCAGTCAGACATCCAAGAAGGATACCATATACGATCTGCCCTTTTTTGGTGATCGGGGAAGTTACATAATCGGTTGCCATAAACCATGCTCCAAGCATCAGACCACCACCACAGAGTTCTGCTGTCATGTACTGAACGTTGAAGAATCCAATTCCATCTACAAATCCACCGAAGATTCCGATGAAAAGTGCAAATGTCACAATATATGTACCCGGGATACGAAGATCAATGATTCCTTTGAGGATCAGGATGATCGCTCCGATCACGATTGCGATAACGGATGTCTCACCGATGGTTCCGGCAATATTTCCGATCAGCATGTCCATGCTGTTCACACCGTCAAGTGCTGCATTTCCTGCTTCGATATTAGCACGGATCGTTGCCAGTGGTGTTGCACCGGATACGCCGTCATATACGAAGCTTGTCATTCTTCCTGTGAAGGAAATAAGAAGGAAACATCTTGCTCCAAGTGCAGGGTTCATGAAGTTCTGTCCCAATCCGCCAAAGAGCTGCTTTACAACCAGGATTGCGAATACACTTCCGATGATTCCCATCCAGATCGGGGCTGTCGGCGGAAGGTTGAGTGCAAGCAGAAGTCCTGTAACTGCGGCACTGAAATCCTTGATCGTAATCTTTTTATGCATCAGTTTTTCGTAAATGTACTCCGTAAGAACTGCTGCTGCTGTTGTCACAATAACAAGCAGCCATGCATGTGTGTCACGGAAGTTGTAAATTCCAAAGAAAGTTGCCGGTAACAGAGCGATGATAACCCACAGCATGATATTGCCGGTTGTCTCTTTAGAACGGATATGTGGTGAAGATGATACTTTTAACTGTTCACTCACTTTTGTTCACCTCTTCCTCTCTATTCTATTTTTTCTTTTTGTTGGCAAGTGCGGTTTTTCTCATCGATCCGATTGCCTGCTTCAGTTGTCTCTTAGCCGGACATACATAACTGCAGGATCCACATTCTACACATTCAAGACCATTGAATTTGAGGAATGCTTCTTCGTCATGGCGTTCTGCAAAATCAGCCAGTCTTGACGGAATAATGCGGCTTGGACAGGCGTCAACGCACCGTCCGCAGTTGATACATGCTGTCGGTTCACAGGCTGATACTTCATCTTTTGACATGCAAAGAATAGATGAAGATGTTTTGGTGATCGGTGTATCGGTCGTATACATCGCAAATCCCATCATCGGTCCACCTGAAATAACTTTTTCACAGCCTTCTTTGAGTCCGCCGGCGGCTTCGATCAGTTCGTTCTGGTTGGTTCCGAAGAGTACTTTGTAGTTACCAGGATTTACAACTCCATCCCCTGTTACAGTAACGACACGTTCCATAGACGGAATGCCTTTTACTACTGCATTGTAAATGCTGATGATGGTCTCTACGTTGTCTACTACACATCCAGCATCTGCCGGAAGCATGGTAGAGTTGATCGCACGTCCTGTATTTGCAAAAATCAGCTGACGTTCTGCGCCCTGTGGGTACTTGGTCATCATCTCTCTGACTTCCATACGAGGCTCGTCCTTGGTCAGCTCTTTTAATTTTGCGATACAGTCCGGTTTGTTATCTTCGATTGCAAATAAACCTTTCGCATTGTCAAAAAGCTTCAGGATCACACGCATACCTTCTACCAGAAGTTCCGGATTCTCCAGCATTCTTCTGTAATCGGCAGTAATATACGGCTCACATTCCGCACAGTTTGCAATGATATAATCAATTTTGTCTGGCTCTTTTGGTGAAAGCTTCACTCTGGTAGGGAAACCTGCTCCACCCATACCTACTACGCCAGCCTCTCCAATGATATTCAGAATCTCTTCTTTTGTCAGTTCAGAAAGAGGTTTTGGCTGTGGATATTCTACTTCTTCGTATTGACCGTCATTTGCAATGATGATACTGTTCACTTTAGAACCTGTCGGATTCACACGCGGTTCAATCGCTTTTACAGTACCTGATACGGATGCATAGATCGGTGCAGACACGAAGCCCCCCGCTTCGGCAATTTTCTGCCCTTTAAGCACATGGTCACCTTTTGCTACTACTGGCTTAGCCGGTGCTCCGATATGCTGGGATAACGGGTATACAAGATCACCCTGTGGCAGAAGTTCTACGATTGCCTTGTCTTTCGCAAGACTTTTTCCGTCGTTCGGATGAACTCCGCCTTTAAATGTCAAAAGTCCCATTTTGATATCCTTCCTTCCTGTTTTCTCTCTTATAAATATACTAAAATAAATCCTACAATTCCAGTAACTTTCGTCATTTTATTGTATATTTTCCAGTACATCTTGTCGTTTTTTTAACACAATAGTCTCCCTACACAAAAAAGAGAGGCTACTACGACCTCTCTTTGTGAATTTTCTGACTATTCGGTAAAATTTTTCATCTTACTTATCGAGATCACTTATGGATCCGAAAACTTTTTTCAGCTGTAGTTAGTTATGTCTACCAGTTTTTTCAAACAAAAGATAGAGACTTCAATCAGTCTCTATCCTTGTATATCTTATTTAATTATTCTTCAGTTTCTTCCTGAGCTTCTGCATTTTCAAGTGCTTTCATGCTAAGGCTGATCTTCTTGTCAGCTTCGTTAAGATCTACGATCTTAGCTGTAATCTCCTGACCTACAGAAAGTACGTCTGAAGGTTTTTCAACATGTGCTCTTGAGATCTGTGATACATGAAGGAGTGCATCTACTCCAGGAGCAAGTTCTACGAATGCACCAAAGTCTGTCATTCTTGCAACTTTTCCTGTTACAACTGTACCTACAGCGTACTTCTCAGCTGCGTTAGCCCATGGATTTGTCTCCGGGAATTTTAAGCTGAGTGCAACTTTTGTATCATGGATATCTTTAACAAGAACTTTAAGAGTTTCACCAACTGTGAATACTTTCTTCGGATTGTCAACTCTTCCCCATGACATCTCTGAGATATGAAGAAGTCCGTCTACTCCGCCGAGATCGATAAATGCACCGAAATCTGTTACGTTCTTAACTGTTCCTTCGATCACATCACCGACTTTAAGTTTAGCGAAGAGTTCTTTCTGCTTTTCTGCTCTTTCAGCAACAAGAAGCTGTCTTCTGTCACCGATGATACGGTTTCTTCTTGGATTGAATTCGCTGATAACAAATTCGATTTCCTGATCTTTGTACTTAGAAAGGTCTTTTTCGTAAGTATCTGATACAAGACTTGCCGGGATGAATACTCTTGCTTCATCTACAACAACGCTTAATCCACCGCCAAGGATCTGAGTAACCGGTGCTTTCAGGACTTCTTTGTTCTCGAATGCTTCTTTTAATCTTTCGTTACCTTTTTCTGCAACAAGTCTCTTGTATGTAAGAAGAACCTGTCCTTCTCCATCATTGACTTTCAGTACTTTAACAGTCATCGGATCGCCAACAGAAACAACAGTTGTAAGATCTACACTGTTATCATTGGTATATTCACTTCTGGTGATGATACCGTCTGCTTTGTATCCTATATTTAAGATGATTTCATCTGGCTTAACATCAATTACAGTACCATCTACGACCTCTCCATTATGAATTGTTTTAAATGACTCGTCTAACATTTGTTCAAAAGTTAATTCTGACATTATTTTGAACCTCCTCAATTATATTGTTGGGCGTGGATGCCCCTGCTGTAATACCTACTGTTTCCACGGACCTTAATTGATTCATATCAAAATCGTCAAGTGTCTGTATATAGTACGTATTGTGACATTCCCTGCTGCATATTTCATACAGTTTCTGGGTATTGGAACTATGTTTGTCTCCGATTACAATCATAGCATCCACCTCTTTTGCAATGCTCCTTGCTTCTGTCTGACGCTCTCTGGTTGCATTACAAATCGTATTTAAAACACTTATATCATAACCCTTTTCTGAAATAATTTCAACTAAATCTTTGAATTTATTGTAATTAAATGTCGTCTGAGACACAATACAAATTCTTTCAGATGTAGTATTTTCAAATTTTTCTGCTTCTTCTGCATTTTTTATAACGGTTACATTTTCTCCTGCCCAGCCCCGGATTCCTTCAACCTCAGGGTGATCCGGATTACCAATGATAATGATCCGGCTGCCTTTTTTACTTTCTTCGGCAACAATCTTATGGATTCTTTTCACAAACGGACAGGTTGCATCTACATATTCGATGCCTTTTTCATCCATTAGGTCACAGATTCTCTTTGGAACACCATGAGAGCGGATAATCACCAGTCCTTCTTCCAGACCTTTCAGTTCTTCCTCACTGTGCAGGACTTTTACGCCATGTGCTTCCATGTCCTTTACAACCTCTTCATTATGGATGATCGGACCATAAGTATAGATCTGTTTTCCCATCTGTTTTTCAACCTGCTCATATACTGTATCGACAGCGCGTTTTACACCAAAGCAGAATCCGGCACTTTTTGCGCGTATTACTTCCATTTTTAGTTTCCTCCTGTTGTTTTTATTTTTCTGATAAGTGATTCTTTTTACATACCTAGAAATTTGAAACATGCATAGCGCAGATTCATCCGCATCTTCAGATTACATTTTTCGCCCGGAACAGTAAGTTTTTTCATGAACCGGTTCAGTGTACGTTTCTCATATTCTTCCAGTTCTTCCTCTCCATAAATCGTTTTTTCAAGGAGCTCGCACACCCGGCAGTACTCACCTTTCCGGAATGTTCCTATCTGTTCAGCAATCTTTCTGTCTGTTCTTTGATTAAATATTTTACGGGGACTTCTTTTGTTAACCATACTCCATTTTTTGATAAGAAAAATGAATATCCATCGTCATACATTTCTTTTGTTTTTACGATATAAAGCACTGGTTTTCCGTGACGTGAGCCGACTTTCGTAGCTGTAGCTGCGTCTGATGATAAATGCACATATAACCTACCCTTTGGAATCAATCCTTGTTGATCAATGGATGCAACATATTTTTCTCCAGTTCCATGCCAGAGCGTTTCAGGCGGTATTGTTGCTGGTAATTCTACATCAACAGGAATCGAATGTCCCTGATTTGCCCGAATCTTTGTTTTATTTTCATTAAAGGTAAATCTTTGCTTATTATCTGTCCAAACAATTTCTTCCAGCATTTCTCTATTAAATTCACGTGTTTTCGAAATTCCGGCAATCAGCCCGTCTACATTTGCCCAACCATGTTCATCCAATTGGATTCCAATTGTTTCTGGTTTATGGCGTAGGATTAAACTTACAAATTTACTTGTACTTGTTATATTCATTTTCATTCTCTTTTCTTTTGGAAAATTCATATCTTTATATTACCATAATCAAATATACTGCACAATAAATGACCCAACTTATTTATACCGATTTTTGTATAAATAAATCAGGTCATTTTCTTATCACTCTTAATCAACGCAAGCCGTGTAATTCGTTAACTTAAACTTGATAATGAACGCATAACTAAATCAATATCTTTATTTTCCAATTCCTGAATAATATGTAAATATGTTTTCTGTGTTGTTGTCATACTCGAATGTCCCAATCTTCTTGCTACACTAGCAATAGATACGCCTGTAAACAGCAGCAAAGACGCATGCGTATGCCGCAATCCATGAATTGATATTACTGGTATATTGCATTCTTTACAGTGTCTTGCAAGTATATTGTTTACTGTTGAATTGTATACTGCCCCATCAACAAAAATTGGCTTATCCTCTGGCAATTGCTTAATTAGTTCAGAAAATCTCATTCCTGTTTTTGCAACCAACAAAATAAAATAGTCCCAATTCACCTTATCTTTCAGCTCTAGTGATGCCAATAAATTGTTGCCCTACTTGTCACGGTAATTATCCTGCTCGAATCATCGATGTTATAAATGGAGTTACCGATTGTCCTTATTGTTCCGGTCGTAAAGCACTTCCTGGAAAAACATCCTTTGCCGCGCTTCATCCTGATTTAATGGAAGATTGGGATTTTATTGCAAACTATTGCCTTGTAAATCCCGATGAAATATTAGATACATATTCACAAAAGGTTTGGTGGAACTGTAAAAGAAGCTCTGAACATAAATATCCATTGAGTCCAGCTGATAAAGTTTTCTATCAAAAGAGACATCGTGAATCCTGTCCTTATTGCAAAGGACGCCGTAGAAAAAAGAAGTTTTTTTAGGTTAATAAAATAGTTTCAAAAAAGAGATTTTCAAATGGCCTATGCCAAATGAAAATCTCTTTTATTTTGTACGTTTTTCAAGTTTTTAGCAAAAATCAGTATTTAACTTCTCATGGAATTATGTACGTTTTCGTCGATTTCCGCAAAAAAATTTTTTTACTTACTTCAGTTACTTCGTTTCTTACCAGTATCTTCTATACCAGTGGTATGCATAATTAACACTTGTATAACATACGACCTCACCCGGCTGCGGTGCATGAATCATCTGTCCGCCTCCTGCGTAGATTCCCACATGTCCTCCGTAACATACAACATCACCCGGCTGCGGGTCTGACACTGCCTGTCCGCCACTTCCCTGACTGTATGAGTTACGTGTAATTGGAATACCACATGCCTGATGTGCCAGGTATACAAGACCTGAACAATCAACACCACTTCCCGAAGTACCGCCCCATACATAAGGAACTCCAAGGTATGCTGCTGCTGCACTTAAAATAGCGCTTCCGTTGCCATATGTACTTCCACCGTTATCACTACTGCTGTTATTATTACTTGTATCCGGAGTCACTGTCGGGGTACTTGGCGTACTTGGTGTACTTGGTGCACTCGGTGTAACGGTTGTGTTGTTATTACCATTGTTATTTGTTGTATTACCTACAGTCTGTGAACCACTGTTGCTTGTCGATGCAACGGTCGAATTTGACTTTGTTGACTCAGCTGCTTTTGCTGCCTTTGCAGCTTCTTCTGCCTGCCTCTTTGCTTCAGCTGCTGCTACAGCTGCCTGAAGCTGTTGATCCAGATCTGCGACTTCTTCTTTCTTAGATTCCAGCGTATTACTCAGCGTCGTCTGCTCTGCCTCATAATCAGACTGCATAGACTCCAGATTCGCCTGATCTTCTTCAAGCTGTGCTTTCAGATCTGCAATCTGCTGCTTGGTATCAATATATTCCTGAAGCTGCTTTCTGTCATAACTATGTACGTTCTGAACATACTCTGCTTTGTTAAGCAAGTCTGAGAAATTCTCAGCACTGATCAGAGTCTCAATCGCAGTCGAGTTGCCTTCTTCATACATATACTTGATACGCTTCTTCATATCTTCGTACTGCTGATGTTCTTTTTCTTTAGCAACAGTAAGATCATCCTGTGCCTGTGTGATCTGCTGACCTGTTGACACCAGATCATCTTCCAGCTTACTCATTTTTTCAATTAGTGTCTGCAATTCTGACTGAAGAGAATTCACTTCACTCTGTGCTGCATTTTTACTATTCTGCAGATTGCTGACATCATCTGCAAATACTGGCGTAACTACCATTGAACTTGCAAGAACAGATGCCAAAAATGCTTGTTTAAATTTTCTCATAATCACCCATCCTATATTTTTTACTAATTATTTTCCTAACCCTGTGGTCGATTATATACCATTTTTCTATTTTTTGCAATACAATTTAACATTTTTGTAATATTCTACTAGGGTATCATAATATACTGATATTTTCGTTATCACTCCTAATAATCAGGCAACTATCCAATGGAGACACAAGACGATGAGCAAGATGCCATTCAAGATAAAACATGTATCCTCCGTGCCAGTCAGCGTAGTGATTGACACGGAAGTGAACAATAACTAGTTGGTTGCAGAAGAAATTAAGGAATTTAGAATTCCTTGCGTAATCCTTATTATTTATGCTAAACTGACTTCATAATCAATAAATCTAGAATACTAAATAAGAAAGAAGGATTCCACTATGAATTTCAAATTCAACCATAACAACTTAAATGTACGTGACCTTGAAAAATCAATTCAATTCTACAAAGATGCACTCGGACTCACCGTAGTCCGCGAAAAAGATGCTGCTGACGGAAGTTTTAAGCTCGTCTACCTCGGTGATGGAAGCTCCGTTCATCAGCTCGAGCTCACCTGGCTTCGCGACATGGACCGCCCATACGACCTCGGCGACAACGAAATCCACCTCGCCTTCACCGTAGACGACATGGATGCCGCCCTCGCACACCATAAAGAAATGAACTGCGTCTGTTTCGAAAATGAGTCCATGGGTATCTACTTCATCGAAGACCCAGACGGCTACTGGTTAGAAATCGTACCTGAAAAATAAATCTATTGCACATTTTCATTAAAAGCGTAGCCCGCCGCAAGGTGCAGGAACCACTTCCTACACCTTGCGGCGGGCTACGCCTTCATAAAATCAAACGCCACTAATTACTGTACTGACAGATTCGTATACCCCATCAGATCCAGATCTATCTGCTGTGCCGCTTCTCTTCCTTCCCGGATTGCCCACACAACCAGCGACTGTCCTCTGTGCATATCTCCTGCCGTAAATATATTCGGCACATTCGTTTTATACTCACCCGGAGCTGTTTTAACATTCGTGCGCTCATTGACTTCCACACCGAATGCCTTTGTCACATAATCCTCACTTCCGAGGAACCCCGCTGCGATCAGCACCAGTTCTGCATTTACCGTGTACTCACTTCCTGCGACCTCTGCCATCATCATACGTCCGGTCTTTTCATCCTTCTTGCTTTCCAGTTTCACAAGAACCACCTTGCAAAGATTTCCATTCTTATCTTTGACAAATTCCTTTACCGTTGTCTGATAAACCCTCGGATCATGTCCCCAGAGAGCAATTGCTTCCTGCTGACCATAGTCTGTCTTGCAGACTCTCGGCCACTCCGGCCATGGATTCATAGCGCTTCTCTCATCCGGAAGTTTCGGCATCATTTCCAGCTGAAGAACGGATTTTGCACCATGACGGATCGACGTTCCAACACAGTCATTTCCCGTATCGCCACCACCGATGACAATTACATTTTTGCCCTTTGCAGAAATATATTCGCCTTCTTTCAGCTGCATCTCATTTTTCCAGAGACATTTCGTAGTTGATTTCAGAAAATCTACTGCAAAGTAGATTCCTTTTGCATCTCTTCCGGGTACTTTTATATCACGCGGATGGGATGCACCGCAACAAAGCACCACCCGGTCAAATGCTTTCAGAAGTTCTGCAGATTTCTTATCTTTTCCAATATTGCAGCCAGTTTCAAAACGGATGCCTTCTTCTTCCATTACTGCAAGTTTCCGGTCGATGAACTGTTTTTCCAGCTTCATATTCGGGATTCCATAGCGGAGAAGTCCACCCGGCTTATCTTCCCGCTCAAATACTGTTACCAGATGTCCTCGTTTATTTAACTGATCTGCGACTGTGAGACCGGAAGGTCCGGAACCGATTATCGCTATCTTTTTGCCGGTACGCGCTTTCGGCGGACATGCTTTTGCATATCCCTTTTCGTAAGCATTTTCAATAATCCCATATTCATTTGCTTTAGTCGTCACAGGGCTTCCGTGCAGGTTGCAGGTACATGCCGCCTCACAAAGTCCCGGGCATACCCTGGAAGTAAATTCCGGAAAATTGTTTGTCTTTTTCAGCCGGTAATATGCCTCTTCCCAGTTGCCGTGATAAATCAGGTCATTCCACTCCGGCACCAGATTATGCAGAGGACAGCCGCTTGCCATCCCTGCGATCATCTGTCCCGCCTGGCAGAACGGGACGCCGCATGCCATACATCTGGCGCCCTGTATTTCCTGCTCTTCTTTTGACAGAGGCGTGTGGAATTCCCGGAAATGCTTAATTCTCTCTTTTGGAGATTCGCACTCTGCATCGCGTCTGTCATAATCCATAAATCCTGTTGCTTTTCCCACGTTTTTGGCCTCCTATCTTCCTTCTTTGATCGCATAAAATGCTTCGGTTTTTGCCTGTTCGCTGCTGAGACCTTTTTCTTCCAGCTGAAGGATGCGGGTCAGCATTCTCTCGTAATCACGCGGAATGATCTTCTTAAACTTCGGCAGATATTCTTTGAAATGATCCAGGATTTCTTTTCCCGTCTCGGAATTGGTTGCTGCTACATGTTCTTCGATCATACCTTTCAATTCAGATACATCGAACTTAGATGTTACTTTTTCGATATTAACCATCTGTTTGTTGACTTTTGTATAAAGATCACTGTCCATATCCAGAACGTAGGCAACACCGCCACTCATACCTGCTGCAAAGTTCTTTCCGGTCTTGCCAAGAATTGCAACCCGTCCACCAGTCATATATTCGCATCCATGATCACCGACCCCTTCTACAACTGCTGTTGCTCCGGAGTTACGGACACAGAAACGTTCGCCTGCCACACCATTGATATAGGCTTTTCCGCTTGTTGCACCATAAAGCGCTACGTTACCAATAATAATATTTTCATCAGCTTTAAATTTCACACCAGTCGGCGGATAAACGATCAGTTTACCACCGGAAAGTCCTTTTCCAAAATAATCATTGCTGTCACCGGTCAGTTCCAGTGTCAGACCTTTTGGTATAAATGCTCCGAATGACTGTCCGCCTGCGCCCTTACATTTCAACACATAGCTGTCTTCTTCCAGTCCGTCCGGATAACGTCTTGTAATCTCAGAACCGAAGATTGTGCCGAATGTACGGTCTGTATTTTTTACATCCAGCTCCAGGATTCTCTTCTGTTTCTTTTCCAGTGACGGAAGAAGTTCCTTTACCAGGACTCTTTCATCCAGTGTTTTATTTAGTTCAAAATCAAAGACTTTCTTCGGATTGAAGATCATGCCTTTCTTCTCTTTTGCATACGGATTATTGAGGATTCTGGAAAGATCCAGTGTTGCGGCACGTTTGGATGTCGGCACATCTCTCACTTTCAGAAGGTCTGTCCTTCCCACCAGTTCATCTACAGTACGAATGCCAAGTTTTGCCATATATTCTCTTAATTCTTCCGCGATAAAACGCATGAAATTGATGACATATTCTGGTTTTCCGGCAAATCTCTTTCTCAGTTCCGGATTCTGGGTTGCAATTCCGACCGGACAGGTATCCAAGTTACATACACGCATCATTACGCACCCCATGGTTACAAGCGGTGCCGTCGCAAATCCAAATTCCTCTGCACCGAGAAGTGCTGCGATCGCCACATCACGACCACTCATCAGCTTACCGTCTGTCTCGATACGGACTCTTTCTCTCAGTCCGTTCTGGATCAGTGTCTGATGTGTTTCAGAAAGTCCAAGCTCCCACGGAAGTCCGGTATTATGGATAGAACTTCTCGGTGCAGCTCCTGTACCTCCGTCATAACCGGAGATCAGAACCAGTCCGGCTCCTGCTTTTGCAACACCCGCTGCAACCGTTCCGACACCGGCTTCAGATACCAGTTTCACAGAAATTCTTGCATCCTTGTTTGCATTTTTACAGTCATAGATCAGCTGTGCCAGATCTTCGATCGAGTAAATATCGTGATGCGGCGGCGGTGAGATCAGTCCCACACCCGGCGTAGAATGTCTGGTTTTTGCTACCCAAGGGTAAACCTTTCCCCCCGGCAGATGTCCACCTTCTCCAGGTTTTGCTCCCTGCGCCATCTTGATCTGGATCTCTTTTGCACTGACAAGATATCTGCTTGTAACACCAAAACGTCCACTGGCAACCTGTTTGATCGCAGAACCTCTGTCGGTTCCAAGGCGCTCGATATCCTCTCCGCCTTCACCGGAGTTTGACTTACCGTGCAGTGCATTCATTGCAAGGGCAAGGGTTTCGTGTGCTTCCTTTGAAATTGATCCGTAAGACATTGCACCGGTCTTGAATCTGGTCACGATCGAATCCACACTCTCTACTTCTGAAAGCGGAACTCCTTTCTTTGGATAATTGAAGTCCATCTGTCCACGGAGTGTGATTCCTTTGGATTCTTCATCAACCATCTGCGTGTACTGCTTGAACATTTCATAATCCCCGCGCCTTGTAGACTGCTGGAGCATATGGATCGTTCTCGGGTTGTACAGATGCTTTTCACCACCGCTCTTCGACTTGTGTTGTCCCACACTGTTCAACGTCAGATCTACGGAAAGTCCCAGCGGATCAAAGGCCTCGGAATGCCTTGCCATATAATCTTTTGCAATTTCTTCCAGTCCGATACCACCGACACGGCTGACAGTTCCGGTGAAATATTTTTCAATGAATTCCGGTTTTAATCCAATCGCTTCAAAGATCATGGATCCCTGATAAGACTGGATCGTGGAAATTCCCATCTTCGATGCAATTTTGACAATTCCGCTTATAACAGCTTCATTATAGTCATTGACTGCTGCATAATAATCTTTCTGAAGCATATCTGTATCGATCAACTGTTTGATCGATTCATGTGCAAGATACGGGTTGATTGCAGATGCACCATATCCCAAAAGCGTTGCGAAATGATGTACTTCTCTTGGTTCTCCGGTCTCAAGGATCATGGCAACCTCTGTTCTTCTCTTAGTTCTTACCAGATGCTGATGAACCGCTGAGGTTGCAAGCAGGGACGGGATCGCAATATGATATTCATCCACACCTCTGTCACTTAAGATCAGGATATTCATGCCTTCACGGATTGCACGGTCTACCTGGATAAACAGATAATCGATCGCTTTTTCCAGGCTGGAGTTTTTATAATAAGTAGTAGAAATTTCTGCCACACGGAAACCGTCGACTTTCATGTTACGGATCTTCAGGAGATCGGTATCTGTCAGGATCGGATCATTGATCTTCAGTACATGACAATTTTCCTCTTTCTGTTCCAAAAGGTTTCCTTCTTCTCCGACATATACCGTTGTCGAAGTCACGATTTTTTCACGGATCGCGTCGATCGGCGGGTTCGTTACCTGTGCAAATAACTGTTTAAAATATCCAAACAAAGACTGATGCTGCTCAGAAAGAACGGCAAGTGGTGCATCGATACCCATGGCTCCGATTCCTTCGCTTCCATTCATTGCCATATTTAAAATAGAAGTCTTCACTTCTTCGTAAGAATATCCAAATGCTTTCTGCAGTCTCTGGCATTCTTCTCTAGAATACTGCGGTACTTTCTGATTCGGGATCTTTAAATCGCTTAAATTGACCAACTGACTGTTCAACCATTCGCCATAAGGCTGTCTTGCCGCATATTCTTCTTTCAGTTCCTGGTCGTCGATGACACGCCCCTGAACAGTATCAACAAGAAGCATCTTACCTGGATGGATTCTTTCTTTGACTACGATCTTCTCCGGCGGGATATCCAGAACACCAACCTCAGAAGAAAGGATCAGTGTGTCATCATCTGTGATGTAATATCTGGAAGGTCTGAGTCCATTTCGGTCAAGTACGGCTCCTAAAATATCTCCATCTGAGAACAGGATGGATGCCGGTCCGTCCCATGGCTCCATCATCGTTGCGTAATACTGATAGAAATCCTTGATTTTCTGTGACATCGTTGCATTCTGTGCCCATGGCTCCGGGATGGTGATCATAACTGCCAACGGAAGCGGCATGCCACTCATCACCATGAATTCCAGCGTGTTATCCAGCATGGCAGAATCGGAACCTGCGGTATTGATTGCCGGAAGGACTTTATAAAGCTCTCCTTCCAGATGCTCGGATTCCATGTTTTCCTCTCTGGCCCGCATCTTATCTGCATTGCCGCGAATGGTATTGATCTCTCCGTTATGTACGATGAAACGGTTCGGATGTGCTCTTTCCCAGCTTGGATTAGTGTTTGTACTGAATCTGGAATGTACAACTGCAATTGCAGATTCATAATCCGGGTTCTGCAGATCTTCAAAGAACATCCGGAGCTGTTTTACAAGGAACATTCCTTTGTACACGATGGTTCTGCTTGACAGGGATGCTACATAGGTATCATCACTGCTCTGTTCAAAGACTCTTCTTACCACATAAAGTCTGCGGTCAAAATCCAGTCCTTGTTTTACTTTTTTCGGTCGTTCGATAAATCCCTGCATAATGCACGGCATGCATTCGAGTGCTTTCTTTCCAAGGATCTCTTTACGGATCGGCACTTCCCTCCATCCAAGGAATTTCAGTCCTTCTTTTTCGACAATAACTTCGAAAATATTTTTTGCCTGATTCCTTTTCAGTTCGTCCTGTGGGAAGAAAAACATTCCCACACCGTAATCTCTCTCAGAACCTAAAAAGATGCCGAGGGGACGACAGACATTTGTAAAGAACTTGTGCGAAATCTGTAACAGTATTCCTACACCGTCTCCTGTCTTCCCTTCGGCATCCTTGCCAGCTCTATGTTCAAGATTTTCTACGATTTTCAGCGCATTTGCGACTGTATCATGACTCTTTTGCCCTTTGATGTTCACAACAGCTCCGATACCGCAGTTGTCATGCTCAAAATCAGGGCTGTATAAGCCTTGTTCTGTATTTTGTTGTATTACACTCATATAACCTGCCCTTTCTGTAAAACGGTTTTGTTGTTGCTTTTATGATTTAACACTATACAGCATTTGTCTGCAAAAGTAAACCCCTAATTTTACAGAAATTGTCAGATATTATTTATTTTGTAAACTTTTTCAGTATTTTTCAGTTAATTATCGTATTTCTTGTCTTATATTTTTTATTTTTACATAAATTATAACAGTAATCAACGTAGCCAGTACAGTAATTCCAACTGCTTTTCCCTCTGTTCCCAGAATCCATTCAAAGCCCCCATACCACGAAAGCAATAATGACGTAATATTCACAACAATATGGAACAGAATCGGAGCTGCAATATTCCGGAATTTCTCATAAATGCAAGCAAGCAGAAGTCCGAGTACCATTGCATAAAGTCCCTGTGGCAGATTTCCATGACCGACACCGAACAAAATGGATACAAACACACCTGCCTGCACAGCGGTAAGGCTCTCGCGCATCCGCCGGTAGATCATCCCGCGGTAAACAAGCTCTTCTGCGACCGGAGCCAGAATCCCGGCTCCCGCCAGCTGAAGCCAACGCGGTGCACTGTAAATGATCTGCTCTGTGCTCTGATAAATCTGGCTGATCCTCTGCATATTCATCAGCATGACGATATCATTCATCGCCACACACGCAGTCACTGCACCGACGAGCATAACAAGCCACATTCCATATCGGGAAGCCGCTTTATATTTCCACCAGGATTCCTGCTGCTTTTCATAGCGTCCCTGATCTTTCCGGTAGATCCACGCAATCATTGGGATCGTGATGATCGAAGAGACTGCCCCAATTCCCATATTGCTGCGCAGACCGCAGGAAAGTGCAAATGTCGCTACTGCGATCTCCACACCCCATTTGATCAGAACCGCACTGAACAAATACCAGATAATTCTCCCTGTTTTCCTGTCTCGCATTCTTCATCTCCGCCTTCTCTTACTCAAAAACTTTTCGAATTGCCTCTTCACTTCCATTTACAGAACCCTGTACCATGACCGGTTTTCCACCGCCTCTTCCGTCAAACTGTTCTTTGAGGATCTTGCTGTACGGGCGCACATCCTCTGTCTCACTGCCGATCACATAACGGTATCCACTCTCTTCGTTTCCTGCAAATACCGCACATACTTCTGTTCCTTTTTTCAGTACAAGGTTCATAAGCTCACGTGGTTCATTCCCACTTAATTTGCTATCAAAAATACAGACCTTTTTCTGTCCCTCCGGAATTTTTTCTGCCTGTGCTTCAAGAATCTGATATCTTGTCTCTGCAAGTTCACTCTTCAGCTGTGTACATTCCTCTTTTACGCGTTCAACTGCTTCAGCAATCAATTCTTCCTTCGCTGAAAGGCTTCCCATGATCGCCTTCACGCTTTCTTCTTTCTGCTGATAATCCTTCAGTGCCCTTCTTCCGCACAGCATAGTGATCCGGATACCGCCTTTATAATTCTGACTCTGCACCAGTTTGATAAGACCGATCTCTCCGGTAAAATACACATGCGGTGCACAACAGGCACACACGTCATATCCCGGTATCGTCACGATACGCACCTGTCCGTCAATCTCTATCTTACTGCGGTAATCCAACGTCTTCAATTTTTCTTTGGACGGATAACTTATCTGAACCGGTACATTTGCAAATACCGCTTCATTTGCCGCATTTTCCACCTCGCGAAGCTCCTCCTTCGTGAGCGGACCACTTAAGTCCAGAGTGCACAGCTCATCATTCAAATGGAATCCCACATTATCATATCCAAAACGTGCATGAACGATTCCCGATACGATATGTTCTCCGCTGTGCTGCTGCATCCGTGAAAAACGTTTGTCCCAGTCGATCTGACCGGTCACGGTCTTTCCTTCTTCCAGTTCTCCTTCCAGATAGTGAAAGATCTGTTCTCCTTTTTCCTGTACATCATATACTCTGATCCCGTCAATCACTCCGGTATCTGCTGCCTGACCGCCGCCTTCTGGAAAAAAGGCAGTTCTTGAAAGAACTGCCTCATATCCGTTATCACACGGGCGGCAGGACACAACCTCCGCAGTAAATTCCTGCAGGTGACTGTCTGTGTAAAACAATTTCTCTGTCATATGTCCTCGCCTCTTTATCGTATTGTCATTACTTCTGATGCTTCTGCCTTTTTACATTCTTTCCGGTGCTTCAAATCCAAGCAGATCGATGCAGGTTGTCAAAATGTCTCTTGTCAGTGTAAGAAGGGCAATGTAGCTCTTCTGCTTCTGTTCATCCTCTTCTGCCAGGATCTTTGTCTCATGGTAGAAACGGTTAAATGCATTTGCAAGATCATAAATATATGCGCAGATCTTGTGTGGTGCAAGTTCTTCGTATACATTCTCCATCACACTGCCAAACTTCGCAGCTTCCAGCATCAGAGCCTTTTCGCTCTCACTTGTAGCCGAAAGGATCTTGATATCGTCCATACTCTTTCCTGATTCTTTGTACTTGTTCAGGATGGATTTGATACGAACGATGGTGTACAGGATGTACGGACCTGTATTTCCTTCAAAAGAAGTGAATCTGTCTACATCGAATACATAGTCTTTTGCTGCCTGATTGGAGAGGTCTCCGTATTTGATCGCAGCCATTCCGACCATCTTCGCTGTTGCTTTTGCCTCTTCTTCCGATACTGTACGGTTCTCTGTGATCTTTTCATACATCTTTTCTGTGATCTCGCGGATCAGGTTCTCAAGACGCATAACGCCGCCTTCTCTGGTCTTGAACGGTTTCCCGTCTTTTCCGTTCATCGTACCAAATCCAAGGAAAGTAAGCTTTGTATCCTCTTTTACAATGCCGGTCTTCTTCGCGCAGCGGAATACCTGTACAAAATGCAGTTCCTGACGTTTGTCAACTACATAGATAACTTCGTTCGGCTGGAACAGTTCTTCACGCTCTACCAGTGTTGCAAGGTCTGTGGTATCATAAAGTGCTGCACCGTCGGACTTCAGGATCATACACGGTGGGATCTCTTTGGTATCGGTCTCTTCTTTGACATCTACCACGAGTGCTCCATTATCAATATGCGCATAGCCTTCCTTCTTCAGCCTTTCCACCATATCCGGGATGTATTTCTGTGCGTCAGATTCCCCTTTCCAGAGGTCAAATTCAACATTCAGGTTCGCATAGTTTTTCTTTAAGTCTGTCACAGACACATTCATAATGTGATCCCAGATTGCACGGTAACCGCGCTTTCCGCTCTGCAGCTGGAAGGTTGCATCCAGTGCTTCTTCTCTGTAATCATCATGCTCTTTTGCATAAGCGGACGCTGCCGGATAGATTTCCTCCAGGTCACTGATGGTAAATGGTGCTTCTTTTGGATATTCTCCGGTGAAATTATCATCAAAATACGGAAGATCCGGCTGGCGTTTCTTCAGTTCTGTGATGATCAGTCCCATCTGATATCCCCAGTCTCCAAGGTGGATATCACCAACCACTTTATTGCCCATAAAACGGGTGATTCTCTTTACGCTTTCCCCGATGATCGCGGAGCGGAGATGTCCGACGTGAAGCGGTTTTGCCACATTCGGTCCGCCGTAATCAATGACGATTGTCTTTGGATTCTCTACTTCTTCCACGCCGAGCTTTTCGTCTGCTTCCATCTGGTTCAGATAATCTGCGACTGCTGCCGGGTTGGTCTTCAGGTTGATGAAACCTGGCTTAACTGCTTCTGCTCCGCTGATATATCCGTTCTCCGGAATCTTTGCCACAACTTCTTCTGCGATCATGATCGGTGCTTTGTGGTACTTTTTTGCACCTGCCATCGCACCATTGCACTGATATTCACATAAATCCGGGCGGTTGGAAAGTGTAACACGCGCCAGTTCTTTCTCGTATCCGGCATCTGCAAATGCCTGTTCCATTTCTTCTGTAATCAGATCCAGGATCTTCTTCATAGTATCGATCGTTCCTCTCTTTTTCATCATAAACGTTAGCGCAGACTCTTTGCCTGCGCCGCTTTATTTATTATATCTGAATCCTTATGTAAGCGCAATAGAAAATCGCAATCCGGAGACTGGATGTTGCCTGAAATTCTGCATTCTTTATGAATTTTTGGCAAGACAGCATCCACTTCTGCTGACGCACAACATTTTTTCATAGACTTTACCGCTTTTTTCAGACGTTACTGGCTCGCTGTATTTACAGTGTTACTGATCCACTGCATTTTTCAGATCTTCCACCGCCTGTGCGAGCATTGCATCTGAACCAAGTGCCTGTTCATAATCCGCTTCTACCTGTGCAAACAGCTCCTGCACATCTGTCTGTGCGGAAACTTCTTCAATTATCGTCTGAATCTGCTCGTCAAAGATCTCTGCCTGAATATCGAATTTTCCATCTTTGTCCTTGACCGCATATAAGGTTTCAAGTCCCGGTACTTCAGTATAAATTCCACGGATCTTCATATTGTACCGTACATACAGGATCCTGCTGCCTTTTGCTTTGCCGTCTTTCGTGTAAATCGCAATCCCATCGTATGCTTCGGCATAGGCTTCTTTTCCGGAAAGTTCCTGATAATATGCTTCTACTGCATTCGCAAGCTCTTCGTCCCGGTTCTCCAGAAGTGGATTGGTTTCCATCGCTGCATATCCGGTATTTACTTTTGGCTCTTCTGTAACAACTGCACTTACTTCTTTTACCTCATCTTTTTTCTCTTTCGTAAGAAAAACGGTGACTCCCGCCGTCATAAAGCAAACCAGCAGATACACAAGACCAGTGTAGAAAATCTGCTTCTTTTGGCCTGTAAGGACGGGCATCCTTTTTTCTTCCGACATGGCATTTCCTCCTTTGCCACCTATCATACGCAATGCCCGCTTTTGCGTCAATAGCGAAGGAAGACTTGTTTTGACTGGTTTTGTCGAAGCGATTATTTATTCTTTTTCTGCATTAAAATTGCTTTATGCTGATGCCCACTCTGTGTATCAAATCACTTTCAAATGGTATTTCGGCTGCTATTCTGTTCATCCCGTTTTACTTGTCCTGTTCGAAATTTCTTCTTGATTTTTTTCTGGGCAAGTGCTATATTAGTAAATGTCCTTGTAGCTCAGTGGATAGAGCACCGCCCTCCGGAGGCGGGTGCGTCAGTTCGATTCTGATCAGGGACGTGAAAAGACTGTGAAGCTTTTATGGCTTGACAGTCTTTTTTATTGCCACTAATCCAATTCCCACCTGAATCCGTTCTTTTGCTTCTATACGCTTTGCCTGAATCAGCAGAACACCAATAATGAGCAAGAAAAATCCAGCCTATATTACAGCCATTTCCGGCTGCTTTCAACTAATTTATTCTTTCTTCAAAGCCTCCTCTATATCAGTCGGCAAGCACCCCATAACGTAAAAACTCCAATCACTCCTGCGCATCCCGTCATCCAAAGAACTTCTATCCGATGCATTTTCTTCAGGAACTTTTCTTCCATTCCAAGTGACTGTAAGATTTCCCCTTCTCTTTTTTCTTCCTGCTTCTCCGCAAGAAACATCTGATACAAAACTATGGAAATCAGAATCATGTAAAACACTGCAAAAATGCTGTACATTCCTATAAAGGAATATAATTCCTGACGTATTTTCTTATACTCTTCATGGTTATTCTGCACATTTACAGCTGTTCCCTGTTTTAAAATACTTAGAATATGCCCTTCCGTATCATACGCATCCGCATCATCCGATACCAGAATTTTTACAATCTGATCATATTCCATAATTCTGCTTTTCCCAAATTTCTTCCAGAAATTCTTTCCAACAATCATCGATATACCAGATCCACCTATCTGTGGATTCCGCACATCTTCTTCCTTCATGCCACGTAAAATCGCTGTTACTGGAATCGGATTTTCGTTTCTACTTCCATTCTCATTCAATGTATAAACCGGAAGTTCATCACCAACCTGTACCGTATCTTCTGATATTCCTTGTCCGTCCGGGCTGAATGCACTCAGATACTTCCCGTCATATTCCTGCAACTCTGTAAGATCCAGAATGCAAAAATCTCCCTGTTCAAATTCTTCTTTTGTCAGGCTGCCTTCATCCAGATTTCTCAGAAAACGCTGTATATCCTGCCATCTGTCTATTGTAAGCAAAGACAATCTTACTTTCTCAATAGATATCTTTTCCTTTATTGATGTCTCATTCAAATATGCCACCAATGTTTCGACTACTTTCTGAAAATACTCGCTTTCAGCATATTCTGACAGATCAATCCAGAACTCCTCTTTTTCATTGTTATGATATTGTTCTACAGAAGTTACTCCGGCAACCTGTTCCAGTTTATCAACTGTCTGCCTGGAAATTCCCGGAGAATTCGTAATCTCCATTGTACTCAAATAGTATCCATTTCCTGTCAGCCTTTGATATACTTTCAGTTCTTCCTGTCTGGTTGATATTTCCATCTTCCCAAATCCCACAACCAGTAAAACACTTGCCAGAAGAACGATTTCCACACTCTTACGCACACGATGCATCTGCCATTTATGAAGTAAAACTCTCCCCGGCGTAAACCTTACGATCTTCCTGTACTTTCCCCTTCTTTTCTGAACTTTCTTCTTTTTTTCTTTCAGAAGTATGCGAAGCTGTACTGCACTGAGTCCATAACTTGCAGCAATACATAAGATACTGAAGCCAGTTCCAAAAAGGACTCCTTCCCATGCAATCGCCTGTGGTAATGTCTGCTCGGTTATCTTTTCAAAAGCAGGTATAACAAGCTGGTAAATCCAAATCCCTGCAAGATTTCCAACAATAACAGCTCCTGCACCAAACAGAACTGCTTCCCAGAAAATAATCTGGTACATCTGCCCTCTTCTCATTCCAAGTGCATCCAGGAACCTCCAGAACTGTTCTCTTGAGATAATCGAACGCGATACCGTAAGAAACAGGATACAGATCGACGCACCACCAATCAGCAAACGGATATTTTCCAGAAAATCCATATATGGAAGACTTACATCAGAAAGTTTGTCCTGTTCCACATTGTCATCCATGCCGCAGGTAAGTTCTTCGCTGTCTTTCAGATCTTTATAAACATTTTCACTGCCTTCTTTCGCTTTTACAAGCATATGCATATCCTGAACAGAGCCGATCCTGTTCCCGCCTTCCTGTGTCACAATTCCAGTTGGAAACCGATGCCGGTTGCAGATTTCCCAGTTTATCTGATAATCTTTTAGGATCCCGCATAAAGTATACGAATAGCTTTTTGATTCCCCCTGCTCCAGAATGGAAAGCGCCGGTGTAATATCCAGTGTAATCTCTTTTCCAAGCATCTCCTCATATCCAAGTGAGCGAAGTGTACTGTATTCCATTACGATCTCATGCTCATTTTTCGGCAGGCGTCCTTCTTTCATTTCCAGTCTGCCAAGCTTCCACGCCGTCTCGTCCATTGTCCCGATATTCATCTGACGGTTTTCCAGATAATCTCCGGCGATCGCCCCATAGATACTTATTTTCCCGGTCTGTGCAAGAAATGGATTCTCTTCTGCCACTTTTACCGAGCTTTCATCCATATCCAAAAATACCTGTTCCCACTCCCCATATACTGCTTTACGATTCTCGATATATGCGGCTTTCAGTCCTTCCGACATCTGAAAACCAATCTGAATCAGTGTGCAGGTAAGAAGCAGGACTGAGACTATCAGGATACTGTATTTCTTCTGGCTGCGGATTCTTTTTATACTGAGTTCCCGTTCAATTCCATGTCTTTTCATCGCAATGCACCATCTTCCATATACACAATCCTGTCCGCATAATTGGCACTGTCCATATCATGTGTCACCATGACAATTGTCTGACGGTAAAGCTCTCTGGATGCGCAGATCAGTTTCATGATCTCCTGTCCGGTCTGATAGTCCAGATTCCCGGTCGGTTCATCCGCAAGGATCACTCCCGGCTTTGCTGCCATTGCACGGGCAATTGCCACTCTCTGCTGCTCTCCACCAGATAACTGATCCGGATAATCTCCGTTCCTGTCCCATAATCCGACCTTTTCAAGAAGCTGTCGGATATAAGCTTTATCCGGTACCGTATGCGCGATATAAAGCGGCATGCATACATTATCCCAGATCGTATACTCCGGCAGTAACTGATACTGTTGGAAAATAAACCCGATTTTCTTCTGCCGGATCTTGCAGATCTTCTTTTGGGAAAGCCCGTTAATCTGTATTCCATTCAGGAAGACTGCTCCGGTATCTGGCTTTTCCAGTGTTCCTGCAATCTTAAGAAAAGTAGATTTCCCGGATCCGCTTCGTCCCATCACTGCCACAAATTCACCGCTTTTCACTTCAAAAGAAAACTCCTTTAATGCTGTGATTTTCTTTTCACCAAGGATATAGCTTTTGCTTACCTTGTCCAGTCTGATTACGGTTTTCATCTTCTGCCACCTCCTTCATTTGTTAGTCTTACTATATCAGATCAGTCTTTCGATTCACTTACCCTAATCTTACGAAATCGTAAGATTTATTTCTTCCTGTGCATGATCTTTTGCAATCATCTTCGGCAGTATAAACTGGAAGGTTGTCGCCTCCTCCAAGCCGCTTCGATCCACAACCTTCAGTGTTCCCTGATGGAGCGTGACAATTTCCTTTGCCAGATGCAGACCAATTCCGATTCCACTTCCCTGTTCCATCTGGTAGAAACGGTCAAAAATCAGCTCTCTTTTCTCTTCTTTAATCCGTTTTCCCCGATTGGTGATATACAGCTTATAATAGTCCGTATCTTCTTTCAGCAGAATCTGAATCAGGCTTCCTGTATCTGCATATTCTACGGCATTTTTCAGTACATTTTCCATTGCCTCTTTCAGCCAAAATCCGTCGCAGGAAAGCAGGCATTCTTTTGGAACATCCATTTCAAATCCAACTCCTTTTTCTTCCGCTAAAGGCTGTGTTCTGTCTATACATTCTTCGATCAGTCCGGTCAGATTTTCTTTTTTCCGCTTCATCCAGATTTTCCCGGAATCAATCTGCGCAAGCCTAAGAAGCACGATCGTCATATCGGACATCCATTGCACCTTTTTCACACAGTCTTCCATCTTCTGATACCGTTTTTCATCCTCTTCTGTCACAAGAAGAACCTCCAGATTCAGAAGTGTTCCCGCGATCGGTGTTTTTAGCTGATGGGAAATATTTTCCATGTAAGTCCCCATTTTCTGCCGGTCACGATGCAGAAATTCTTTTTCTTCCGCCAGCTTTGCTTCCAGTTCCCTGTCTTTTTCTTCCAATTGATTATCCAGTGCTTTTTTCCGTCTTTTCTCCATGTGCAGTTCTGTCAGCAGACCAACAATGCAGATGATGCCGATCGCAGCCACAAACACACCTATTCCGTAACTTCGGATTCTCTTTTCCAGCCAGATTTTTCCTGTTTCTTCATATCCTGCCTCTTTCAATGCCTCGCAGCCCTTCTGATATGCTTCTTCATCCGGTTCTGTAAAGGCAGAAACCGTTCTGTCTTTTTCTGTCTGTCCGATCCAGGAAACAACCTGTCTTTCATAATTTTCTGCAAGAATATTCTGGTATCCATAAAAAGCCAGCAATATCAAAAGAAAAATCAGAGTCCATTTTCCCGGTATTCTCCATTTCTCCGTCTTTCTCTCAGATCTCATCATACACATCCTCAGCTTTCAGCGTCCATGCATAACCAACTCCACGCTTTGTCTCAATCGGATCCTGCTCATTTTCTGCAGTCAGCTTCTTTCTCAGCCGGTTCATATGTACAGACAAAGTATTGTCATCGATATAATTTTCATTAAAATCCCAGATCGTATCCAACAGGAACTCCCTCGCAACAAGATTCGGTGCGTTTGCAAGAAGGCTGCACAGAATCTGATATTCGGTCCTTGTAAGATCGATTCGGACACCATCCTTCTGCAAAATCTGCTTCTGCAAATCCAGTTCATATTCTCCGCTTTTGATTCCTTTTTTCACTTTCTTGCCGTTTTGCATACCGGTACGTCGCAGCAAAGCCTTGATTCTCGCAATAAATTCAAATGTGCGGAAAGGCTTGATCACATAGTCATTTGCTCCCGCTTCAAATCCTTCTACGATAAATTCTTCACTGTCATAGGCTGATAAGAAAAGAATGGGATTGTCTGTATATCTGCGGATCTCCCTGCAGAGCATGATTCCGTTCCCGTCTGGCAGCTTCATATCCAGTACATACAGCATATATTCTTCTCCTCGAATCCTTACGAGTGCTTCGCTACAAGACTTCGCTGCAACCGCATTCCATCCCTTTAGTTCCAGGATGTCTACGATTCCCTGTCTTACCAGGTCGTCATCTTCAATTACTAAAATTTCTGTGTTCATGCTCGGAATTCCTTTCTTTATTTCTATTGTATGATTACGTAAGCTGACTCCTACTTGATTCGTATACTTTGTACACCATCTCGCTTAACAGCCAGGTGATGTACATTCGCAAAATACAGATTCTTGTGCAAGCACAAATCTGCACTTGGCTCATCGTATACACAAAAAGGTGCCGCAAACCTGCGACACCTCTTTAAGTCTTCTTCAAATGATTATCCAGCAGACGTGCGCTTCTCCTGCATCTCTCAGGTTTCCCCTGTCTATACCATCGGCGTGTGGATCGCACGAAATCTTCCACCTTAGATAATCATATGAATGAATTTTTCTCTACATTCAGTATATCAATATTATTCTCTTTTGTAAAGAATTTTCTTGTTGCGCAGCAGCCTGTTCCATTCCTTATCATCTATTTTCATAAATGTGATAATTGAATTTTTGTAGTCCAGATTATCCTTTGATGTAATCAAACGTAAAACCATTTTAAATACTTCTTTAACGTCCTTAATTTCTTTTAGTATCAACGCTGTATTGGGTTTCTTCGCTTCAATTATATAATCCGGATCCCGTATTATCTTGTCAAAGTATGTAGAAAAAAGTTCATAATCATTGGGATGTCTTTCCCGAATATGCATAATCTGCACAACAGTTATAATAATTTCATCTGTTACTATATCCTCTGCTATACAATGGTATATTTCCCTGTCAATTTTCCCTACTCTATACACGTTTATAATCTATCCCTACTTCGCCACGATCCGAATCTCCTCCCCATCAAAGTAATACACGGAATCCGAAAGTACTTCCTCCGGTGCCACTCCGGTCTGATTGATCTCTTTTACCATTTCCTGCATCCGCTCCGGCTCCAGTCCAAAGCTTTCCGGCACCAGTATCACTTCATGGATACTGCTTGGCAGGATATAGAAATCCCCTCTGATCATCCCCCTGACCTTTTCCCGGAAATCCGGATACCGCATCACTGCTGCCCCCAGACTGCACTGCTCGTTCGTCGCCACATACATAAAGCGCACAATCTGCCGGATCTGCACCGGATAGATCCGCGGTGTATTCTTCTCGGCAAGACGGCGGATTTCTTCCTTTTCCACACACCAGTACCGCAGATGCTCGTTGCGGATCTGGATCGCCGCCGAGCCAAAGCGTGTGTTGTCTATCTGGATATAATAGACCACTGCCAGATCCAGGAACGGCTCATAAGGAATCTGCTTTAACAGTTCTTCGTTGGCATCCCGCCGGATCAGCTTGTACACGATATGCTCTTTTACATGATTAAAATCAAACAGATTCTGACAATCACAGGTCTTCTTCACCCGTATCTCCTGATAAATACTGCAAATGGAATCCGCCAGATCCGGTACCTGCTGCCCCTTCAGATACTTCTGGTAAAATTCCTCCAGATAGATCGTCGGTGCAAGGTTGCTGTCCTCCTGCTTAAAAAGAATCCCTGTTCTTCTGGTTCCATTATTCTTCGTCACGGTGTACAACTCCGTCCTCACCTGCGCATCTACCTGTCCTCTGATCTCGCATAACATAGCATTCATAAATTCTGTATAATTCATCCGTTCTCCTTCCCGAAAGCCATGCGCCGCAAAAAACCTTTTCTGCCATCTTAAGGCAGCTTATGATTTGAATATCACCTGCATTCAAGCAGGTGTGTACTGCCAATTATATCTGCCCTTTTTTCAGATTACAAGAACATTCTTTTTCCCTCCAAAATGGCATTGACATGCAAAAAAGCCGAAAGCATGAGGACCTGCCTCTGCTTTCGGCTTTTATCTCTGTCTTAATTTTGTGAATTATGACGAAAGGATTATGCTCTTGAGCTGTACTCTCCTGTACGGGTATCAATTTTGATCTTGTCACCCTGGTTAACGAAAAGCGGTACAAGAACACTTGCTCCTGTTTCAACGATAGCCGGTTTGGTAGCACCTGTAGCTGTATCACCTTTTACTCCCGGCTCTGTCTCTGTAACTTCAAGTTCCACACTGATTGGCGGCTCTACTGAGAATACGTTACCTTCATGTGAACATACTTTAACCATCTCGTTCTCTTTTACAAACTTGAGGGAATCTCCTACTGTATCTCCATCAACTGCGATCTGGTCGAATGTCTCAACATCCATGAAGTGATAGAGTTCACCATCAGAATACAGATACTGCATATCTTTTCTGTCGATATGAGCGGTATCGAATTTCTCTGTCGGACGGAAAGTCTTTTCTACTACACCACCACTGATGATGTTTTTAAGTTTTGTTCTAACGAAAGCTGCTCCCTTTCCCGGTTTTACATGCTGGAATTCCAGAATCTGATAAATGTTACCTTCGATCAGTACTGTAAGACCATTTCTAAAATCGCCTGCTGAAATCATTGTAATATCCTCCTTATATATGCCCTGGGGCATTCCTTTTACTTTTTATATACATTACTTATAATTCTATAATAAAAAACTCTATTTTTCAACAAAAAATTTCAATCAATTACAGATTCCCCTGATTTTCCGTATTTTTTTGCTATTTCATATAGGCATTATAGAGTTTTTTATCCACATTTTTCTCGATTTCATCGTAAACCGGCTGCACTGCCTCACGGATTTCTGCTCTCAGTTCATCACTAAGTGTAACAATCTGTGTTCCACTGTCCTCAATTACTTTGATCTTGTCTGCAATCCGGTCATCCGATGCCTGGCGAGCCTCTTCTTTGGCGATCTCAGCAGCTTCTACAAGGATTGCCTGCTTATCTTCCGGCAGATCCTGAAAAAATTCATCACTGACGATCAGAGAGATCAGATGCGGCAGATGATTGGTTTCCACCACATAATCCTGCTGTTCATAAAGCTTGTTAGATACGATAACCTCGTATGGATTTTCCTGGGCATCAATGGTTCCCTGCTGCAGCCCGATATACACCTCACTGAAACTCATCGGTGTCGGAGATGCTTTCAGTTTTTTCCAGAAATCCATATGGTAGGAATTCTCCATGGTACGGATCTTCTGTCCTTTAAAATCAGCCAATGATTCGACCATTTTATTCGTTGACATAACACGGAATCCCTGGTCTGCATAGCCAAGGAGCTTATATCCGCCATTCTCATAGACATTCTCCAGAAGTCCATAGAATTCCGGATCATCTACCTTTTCACGTACTTCATCAATCGTACTGAATCGGCACGGAATATCAAACACCGCAAGATCCGGCATGAAAGTTACCTGCGGTGCGGTATTCTGGATCACAAACGGAATATCCCCATCCTTACAGCTCTCCAGAAGCTCCCTGTCCCCTCCGATCGTACCGTTCGGATAGACCTGGATCTTCATCTTGCCATCACTTAATTCTTCTACTTCTTCCGCAAATTTTTCTGCATAGATCTGTGTTACGGTATCCTCCGGACTCGCCGTTGCAAGCGGCCATGCATATCGCTGTACCTCATCATCCGCAACCGTCTTTTTCTGACACCCCGCACTAAGTGCAAGTGCCGCACACATTCCTGCCGCTACCGCCATTCTTACTGCTTTCTTCATGCTGCTACCTCCTATATCAGTGCCAGGCTGATCGCCGGGATAAATGTAATTAACAAAAGTGCAACAAGGAAGTAGCCGATCATTGGCATCGCATGTTTGGAAATCCGCATGATCGGGATATCTGTAAGCGAGCTTGCCACAAACAGATTGACTCCGATCGGCGGTGTTACAAATCCGATTGCAAGGTTGACAACCATCATGATTCCAAAGTGGATCGGATTCATGCCGACTGCTGTTACGATCGGCAGAAGGATCGGTGTCAGGATCAAGATTGCCGGTGTTGTATCCATGACCATTCCCACGATCAGAAGGAATACATTGATCACCAGAAGCAGGACGATCTTATTGGTAAAGTGCGTCAGGATCCAGGTGCTTACCATCTGTGGGATCTGCATCAGAGTCAGAACTCTTGAAAATGCAATCGATGCTGCAAGGATAAACATGATCGGTGCATAGGTGCGCACGCCTTCCACCAGTGCCGGCCAGATATCTTTAAATGTCATCGTCTTATAAATAAACAGGCTGACGATCAGTGCGTAAAACACCGAAATGACTGCCGCTTCTGTCGGCGATGCGATTCCGGAATAGATGCATCCCAGAATGATAACCGGACTCAAAAGTGCCCAGAAGCTTTCTTTTAAAACCTTCAGAAGTCCTTTCTCATGAAGTTCTCCGACTACTTTCTGGATCTTTTCTTTGTCCTCTCCATTCTTTTTACAGTAATAAACTGCATAAACCATCAGAAGTCCGCCGATCAGAAGTCCCGGAATGATCCCTGCGATAAACAGGTCACTTACTGATTCACCGGAAGCACTTCCGAACATGATAAACGGAATACTTGGTGGAATAATAACTCCAAGACCACCTGCCACGGCTACGATCGCCGCGGAAAAATCCTTATCGTATCCAAGCTCGATCAGAATCGGGATCGTCATACTTCCGACTGCTGCAACCGTCGCCGGTCCGGAGCCTGAGATTGCACCATAAAACAGACAGGTTACAATGACCGCGCACGGCAGACCCGCTGTCAGATTTCCAAGAAAATAGGAAAATACATCAAATAATTTTTTGGAAATGCCGCCTCTTGCCATGATGATTCCGGAAAGTACGAACATCGGAACCGCAAGGAGCGGAAAGCTGTCAATTCCTCCCAGCATAGAACGGATCACAAACTGTCCGCTGGCTGTGAAGGATGGATCAAAAGCACCCGGAAGGACCGATGCGATCGTAAGCGCGATTGATACCGGAATGGCAATGATCAGACAGATTACAAATAAGATAAATACTACTGCTGCCGGCATGCTTTTTCTCCTTTCTCATCTTTTTCTCTTACTACTTTTAATTCTGCAAACCATCGCTGGATAATACGGATCGCTACCAGGATAAAACTTGCAAGCGGTGCTGCCTGCACATAATACATCGGGATGTGGCACGCCGGACTTACCTGTCCGCTCTCTACTGCTGACATCATATACTTAAACGCAAACGGTATCAGGTAAAGAAATACCATCAGTTCAAAGGTATGGTTGACCAGTTTAAAAAGTGCCTTCCCTCTTCGTGGGAAAATTGACACAAACTGTTCGATCTTAATGGAAATACATTTTTTTGTGCAATAGCTGACGCTCAAAAATCCCGACCATACAAACAGGTAACGGGTAATCTCCTCCGACCAGGACGGCGCTGAGCCGAGTACATATCTGGAAAACACCTGGATCCCCATGATCACTGTCATCAGGATCAGGCTTATCACCATAAAAAATTCTTCCAGATAGTTATCCAGCCAGATTACTGTTTTCTTCATTCGCATTTGCCCTCCATTCATGTAATCATACAAAAATGATATCAATTACCGAAGAATTTGTCTATTTTTTTCTATTTGCTTTTATCTCTTTAAATAGCAAAATTTTCTATAATTTTTTCACTTTCAGAAATCGGTTAGTTTTTTAACAAAACCAGAATATGATAAAGGCCCGCAATCCACCGGAATCCCCGGTATGACTGCGGGTCTTTATCCTGCCTTTTTCACTCTTCATTCAGGTTAAACATAACGGATCCGCCACAGGACTTCTCCGGATGTTTCTTCACTAGATGCTCTTATCGATCAGAGTCAGGATTTCTCTTAAATCTGATGCATTCATCTGTCCAGGTGCAGAAGCTTTTCCTACTGCCCCGAAAGTAAGTGCTGAACCGAATACTTCACCGCACAGGCGACTGATCAGTCCGGTACCTGCCATAGACATTGTAATGATCGGACGGTCTGCATGTTCTTCTGCCATTTCACGTGTTGCTTCAAGAAGTGTAAGTACATCCTTTTTGCACTGTGGCATTACTGCAATTTTCGGTATATCTGCGCCGAGTTCCTGCATTTTCACAAGGCGTCCTACGATATCGTCTTTGTCCGGTGTCTTATCGAAGTCATGGTTGGATGCAACGACTTTTACGCCGTGTGCATGCGCGCCTTCGATGATATCTTTTACAACTTCGTCCCCTGTAAATGCTTCTACATCCACAAGGTCAACCAGTCCTGTTGCTGCAGCTTTCTTGTTCAGCTCTGCATATGTGTCAGCTTCGATTGCTTTTTCGCCGCCTTCTTTAGAAGTACGGAATGTGAAAAGAATCGGAGTTTCGCCAAGTGCCGGACGAAGGTCTTTTAATACATCTTCAACCTGTGCGAAGTCAAATACACCTTCGAACCAGTCTACACGCCATTCTACAACATCAAGCGCAACATCCTCAAAAGATCTTGCTGCTGCAAGAATTTCTTCTTTTGTCTTTCCGACGATCGGTACACAGATTTTCGGTACTCCTTCACCGATCTTAACGCCACGAACTTCTACATATTTACTCATGTCTGTTTTCTCCTTTTTCTAGTTGTCAGCCTGAGCCTGTTCTACCATCTTAGTATAACGTAAGTTTACAAATAATCCAAGAAGGACTCCAACTGCTGTAAGAACGATATTCATAACCATAACCTGTGACGGCTGCATTTTGGATGCTGCTGTAAGGATGGTGTAGTTACACAGGGAAGATGCGATCATAACAAGTGCTGTTACAGTTCCTTTGATCTTCGGGAAAAGCATGTTGCATACAGAAGTTGCGATCTGAAGAAGTCCGCCTGCTCCTGCCCATCCGATCAGGAATGCACCTGCAATCATAAGTGTCTGGCTCTTTCCAACCAGAACAGCGATCATTGTTACAAGACAGATTACCGGGTATCCCAGGATAAATCTTACGTCTTTGATCTTTCTTGTTAAAAGTGCAGTTACAACGAGTGCAAGCATTGTTCCTGCTGAATAGTATGTCTGCATGATGGACGGATCAGCCCAGCCAACATTCTCTTTTGCAAAGTTCTGTGCACAGTTCAGCCATAACTGGAAGGTACCTGTACATGTGAATCCGATCAGGATCATTGCGATGGATTCTACAGAGAAATGGGTATGCTTTAAGCTGTCGATCAGGCCTTCTTTCTTTCCCGCTGCTTTCTGATCTGTATCCGGGAGTGGGAAGATCATAACCAGTACCAGAAGTACAAGATAAGCGATTCCACATGCATAGAACAGTGTGTTGTAAGAGGTTGCTCCTGTTGCTGTTGTAGCGACAGTTACACCAAGTACGAACGGTAAAAGCATCTGCGATACAGAAATAAAGAATTTGATTCCCATAGTTGCAACGCCCGGTGCTTTGTAAATGATTTCTGAAACAGCCGGGTAAATTCCTGTATCCAGGAAAGAGTTTGCGATACCACCAACGATTGCACAGATATATGCGATCTGGTATCCACCATTTGTTCCTGCATTAAATGCAAGTGCAAGTCCGATCAGGTAGATTGCATAGGATCCACTACCGATCGCTGTTGAAATACGACGTCCGAGTTTGTCAGAAAGCGGTCCGGCGAACGGAAGCGCGATCAGACGTCCAAGTCCGAGTGCTGCTGAAATTGCAGTGATTGCCATAACTTCTACGCCCCAGGAAGCGGCAAGTGCTTCCTTGATGACTGCCTGTCCAAGGATGGAACATCCGACACCATGGATAAAGTAGTTTAAATAAAGGATCAGGGCGCTGGGTATGTATTTCTTATTCATCTCTTTTCCTCACATTCCTGTTTTTCAAATTTTTTCGATTTCTTCTTAAATTCAATACAAGCCTGCCGGGTATTAATCATCGTATCTGATGTTTAATACTTCTTTCATGTGTTCGATCGGCATTTCTTTTCCTGTCCAGAGTTTGAATGCTGCTGCTCCCTGGAATAACATCATTCCAAGACCGTTCATTGTCTTACATCCAACTTCTTTTGCCATAGAACGCATCTTTGTTTCCAGTGGTGAGTAAGGAACATCAATAACAATAAGTTCCGGACGGAAGAATGATTTATCCGGTACAACTGACATTCCTTCCAGTGGTTTCATACCAACACCTGTTCCGTTTACGAAGATGTATGAATCGTTCATTTCTTCTCTTAATTTTTCTTTGTCATCCAGATCGTAAAGAGTAGCTTTGCAATTTGTCTTTTCATTGATCTTTCTTACTGTTTCTTCAGCGTTTGCCCAGAATTTATCATGAATATTGAAAATAGAAATTTCTTTTACACCGTCAAGTGCAGCCTGGATTTCAATTGCTGTAGCAGCTCCGCCTGCGCCTGCGATTGTCATCTTCTTTCCGATCACATCGATATCGTTATCTCTTAATGCCTGCATGAATCCGATGCCGTCTGTGATGTGTCCCGTTAAAACACCATCTTCATTTACGATTGTGTTAACTGCTCCACAAAGCTCTGCTGCCGGAGATAATTTGTCCAGATACTGTCCAACAACTGTTTTATTTGGCATAGACACGTTAGATCCTACCATTTTCAGAGCACGAAGTCCTTTTACTGCATCTTCCAGTGTGCTGTTGTCAACTTCAAATGCAAGGTAAGCATAATCCAATCCAAGGTAAGCAAATGCTTCATTATGCATTGCCGGTGAGCTTGAATGTCTGATTGGATAAGCCATAAGTCCGATAAGTTCTGTGTGTCCTGTAATTCTCTCTGCCATGATTTGTTCTCCTTTTCTTCTTCCATCGAAATTTATTTCTTTGAGAATGTTTTTAACGTTTGCCCAATTTTTGTTAATTTTTAAACAACCTCTTGATAGTTAAATTATAGACGATATCATTTGATAGTTCAAATACATCTTATATGTGTTTTTGATAGCTTTTTGGCATCAGTTATGGTATGATTATTTTATATAATATAGAAAGGATTTTTTACCATGACGCTAAATCAGCTTGAATATTTCCAAAAAGTAGCAACACTGCAGCATTTCCGACAGGCTGCAGAATTACTTAAGATCTCCCAGCCAAGCCTCAGCCGGTCCATGTCGCTTCTGGAAGAAGAACTTGGACTGATGCTTTTTGAACATCAGGGACGCAATGTTGTCCTCACCAAATCCGGCCGCGTCTTCCTGGAACATGTCAACCGGATCCTCGAGGAGGTACATATTGCCGAGCATAAGATGAAGCAGCTTGCCGGAAGCGGCGGACATATTGATATCGCCTATGTATTTCCGCTGGCAAACTACTATATTCCGCATACAGTGCGATCCTTCCTGGATATAGACCGCAACAAGCATGTAACCTTCAATTTTAACCAAACGCACACTGCAGATATGATCCAGGGGCTCAAATCCGACCGCCACGATGTGATCTTTGGTTCTTTCGTTGCGGATGAACCGGATATTTCCTTTGTACCCATTCTGAACCAGAATATGGTTGTAATTACTCCAAAAGAACATCCTCTTGTCCAGAAAGAATCCGTCTGTTGCAGTGACCTTACCGACTATCCTCTGATCGGGTATGACCGCTATTCCGGACTCGGTGGCTTCACCCGTAACTTCTATAAAGAAAAGAAGCTGAAGGTAAACATCGTCTGTGAGTGTCCGGATGAAAACGCAATTGCTGCCCTGGTTGCCGAAGATTTCGGAATCGCCCTTGTTGCCAGGGTCGATGCGGTTGATCAGGCAAATGTAACCGTACTCCCGCTTTCCGATGCAGACCTTACCCACACCGTTTATATGGGATACATCCGCGACAAATACCAGATTCCCGCTGTCAAACGTTTCATCCAGTTTGTCAAAAGAGATGGGAAGGCCTATTAAAGTGCCTTCCCATTGCTTTCTTTTACATATTCAATAAATTCTTTTACAACCGGCGCCAGATATTTTTCCTTCAGCTTCGCCAGATATATATAACGTTCGTATGGTGGATTCTCAATATCCAGTACATCTACATTCAGATTTTTAAGTATAGGAATCTCCGGCATTACCGCAATTCCAAAATTTTCTGCCACAAGACCTGCCATCGATGCATCTTCCAGAATCTCATATGCTATCTTCGGTGTCCCTCCGGTCTGTTCAAACAACTGGTCGATCACCGGTCTGAGCCCGCTGTTCTTGGTGAAATATACCTGGGGATAAGGAAGTGTTTCCTTCAGATCAACAGATCCTCTTCCGGCAAGCTCATGGCCTCTTGGAACAACAACAACCAATTTTTCCTTAGCGATCGGTACAAAATCAATCCCGGATTCTTTTTCTTTTCGCGAGCAGAGAGCGATGTCATACTTCTCCTCTTTCAACCCTTGTATAATCTCTGTCGTATTTCCGACAGAAAAACGGAAATTCACATCCCAGTCTTCGTGTTCCTTCAAAAAACCGCCTACAAGCTGTGGAACAAATACACTTCCAAGCGTAAAAATATATGCGAGATCGATCACCCCGCCGGTGTCACTTGTCAACGCCCTTGTCTTTTTTACACCACTGTCCAGAATCTTTAAAGCTTCTTCTACATATTCCAGAAATACTTTTCCGTACTTTGTCAGTACAACGTTACGCCCTCTTTTTTCAAACAGGTTTGTCTCAAGCTCCTGCTCCAGCATACTTATGGCATGGCTGAGACTTGGCTGCGTAATGGACAGCATTTCCGCCGCTCTGGTATAGTGTTCTATATGTGCTAGTGTCACAAAGTAATGCAACTGATTCAGATTCATAAAACCATCACCCTCTTTCCTGTTCTTATATTAAACATAGCATAAATTATTTAATTATTCTATAGTTTTGTTTAAATTGTCTATCTTTTTCCACTTCCCGTCTTCCTAGTATAATTTTATTTTTATCTTTTTCGCTGTTTCTATAGTTATATTCTATTATTTTTCTATGTATTTTCAATTTGTATTTTTCAGTTTTTTGTAGTTATAATGGATTTAACAAAAACCGGTACGCCCAAGCCGGTATAAGACAACCTCGTGTGACTAAGATTTTTTGAGGATTACAGGAATTGCATAGCAATGGAGAAATCCGATTACATCAGTGAGTGGCAAAATTTACTTTTGACACTCACATCATTTTATTTTGATTATTAAGTCATTTTTACGGAGGAATTTCTAATGAAAAGCAAATACAAACACATTTTCGAGCCATTTACCATCAAACATATGACGGTCAAGAACCGTATCGTCATGACTCCAATGGGAACCAACTACGGTGAACAGAATGGTGAAATGAGTTTTCTTCATATCAATTATTACGAGCAGCGTGCAAAAGGCGGTACAGGACTTCTCATCGTAGAGAACGCCAGCGTTGATTCTCCACAGGGATCTAACGGAACCACACAGCTTCGTATCGATCAGGATAACTACATTCCAAGACTTTTCAAACTTTGCGAAACAGTACACAAACATGGATCCTGCATTGCAATCCAGATCAATCATGCCGGTGCTTCTGCACAGTCAGCACGTATCAATATGCAGCCGGTTTCTGCTTCTGATGTTCCTTCAAAAGCAGGCGGTGAAATCCCGCGTCCACTGGAAAAAGATGAAATCATGCATATTGTAAAAAAATACGGTGAAGCCGCAAAACGTGCTCAGATCGCAGGGTTTGACGCTGTAGAAATCCACGCAGGACATTCTTACCTTATAAGCCAGTTCCTTTCACCTCTTACAAATAAGAGAACAGACGAATTCGGCGGATCTTTGGAAAACCGTGCAAGACTTGCAAAACTTGTTATTGAAGAAGTTAGAAGACAGGTTGGACCATTCTTCCCTATCTTTGTTCGTATCAGTGCGGATGAATTTATGGAAGGCGGAAATACTTTGGATGACTGTCTTGATTACCTTCAGTACTTCCAGGAAGAAGTTGACGTATTCGACGTATCTGCCGGTCTGAACGGATCCATTCAGTACCAGATTGATGCCAATTACCTTCCGGATGGATGGCGTTCTTATATGGCAAAAGCTGTAAAAGAACGTTACGGCAAACCATGTATGACAATGGGTAACATCCGTAACCCACAGGTTGCCGAAGATATTCTTGCAAGAGGCGATGCTGACCTGATCGGTATGGGACGTGGACTGATCGCTGATCCGGAATGGGTAAATAAAGTAGAATTCGGTGATGAATGTGATATCCGTAAATGTATTTCTTGTAACATCGGATGTGCAGGACACCGTATCGGAATCAACCGTCCGATCCGTTGTACTGTTAACCCGTCTGTAAATGGCGGCGAAGATTACAAAAAGCAGAAAATCAACAAGCCTTGCAACGTTGTTGTGATCGGTGGTGGTACTGCCGGACTGGAAGCTGCATGTACAGCTGCCGAGGTTGGATGCACTACTTTCCTGATCGAGAAGAAACCGGAACTCGGCGGACTTGCCGCCCTGATCTCCAAGATCCCGGATAAGAAGAGACTTGCTGACTTCCCGAACTATCTGATCCATCGCGCAAGCAAGCTGAAAAACCTGTTCATCTTCAAGAACACGGAAGCTACGATTGAAATGATCAGAAGCATGAACCCGAACATTATTGTAAATGCTACCGGTTCTAATCCGCTCCTTCCACCGATCAAGGGCCTTCATGAGAATATTGACAAAGAGGGCGGAAAAGTTTCTTCTATTACAAATATGATCAACCATGTTATGGAATATCCAGAAGATCTGAAAGGTAAAAAAGTCGTTGTTATCGGTGGCGGTGCCGTAGGTCTTGACGTAGTAGAATTCTTTGCTCCACGTGGCGCTGATGTAAGCATTGTGGAAATGATGCCGGTAATCGGTAACGGAATTGATCCGGTATCCAAAGTCGGAACCTTTGCACTGATGGATAAATATGGTGTAAAACAGTGTCCGAATACTGCTCTTCTTGAAGTTAAAGCAGATTCCTTCCTTGTTAAAACGCCAGAAGGAAATGAAGAAGAAATGTTATTTGATTATGGATTTGTATGTCTTGGTATGAGAGCAAACGCTCCGATCCTCGATGCAGTCCGTAAAGAATTCGAAGATGAAGATGTTGAAATCATGAACATCGGTGATAGTGTACGTGCCCGCCGTATCATCGAAGGTACAGAAGAAGGACGTAACATCCTGAATGTTCTTGCCAAACATGACTACTTATAAGATTTTGTAAATATAGTATCCCCCCCTGATGTCCCCTGGTTCTCGTTATGAGAACCGGGGGATTTCTATTTACTTTACTAAAAAGAATGTGCAAAGGCACATTTTCGCGCCGAGCGCAGTCGCTTGCGACATTCTTCATCTTCGTGCGAGTACACATCTTTGGCACGCAGTGCCTTTTATTTGATAGGAAGTTCCTTCGGAATTTCCTATCAAAAAATGCCCTGCCTACTTGCAGGACATTCTCTTTTCGTTCTCTTTTTTATAGAAATGTAATACAATCTTCTCCAGATATCTTTTCAGCACAATCTGGATCTCTTCTTTTGGATAGATTGGCTTCACCAGAATACTCTTCATCCCGGTACGCTTCGCTCCCCACACATCCGTAAAAAGCTGATCTCCGATAAATACAGTGTTTCCTCTGTCCGTTTGCATCAGCTCCATGGCTTTTATATAATTCTTCGTGGAAGGCTTATGCGCGTTAAACACATACTTGCTCTGCACCTTTTCGGCAAAAGGCTTTACACGTGGTTCCTGGTTATTGGAAATCAGGCATGTATCAAACCCGATGCTGCGCAGCCTGTCAAAAAGACAGATTGCTCTCTCATCTGCCGGTGCTCCATGCGGAACCAGCGTATTGTCAATGTCAAATACCAGTCCACGACAGCCTTCCCGATACATTTTTTCAAAATCCAGTACATAAGTGGACGCTACATATTCGTCCGGATAAAAGGTCTTAAACATGATTCTCATCCATTTCCAGAAGCTTCTGAATCAGATCTTCACAGATCTGCAGAACCGTCTTGTTATCTGTATCTACAACGATATCTGCAGCCGCCTCGTATTTTTCTCTTCTTGCTTCCATCAGCTGCTCGATATATTCTACATTCTTGTGCCCATTGAGCAGCGGTCTGTCGTCACTGTCTTTTACACGGTCAAGAATGGTCTGTGGATGTGCAGTAAGGAGTACTACACGACCATTTTTCTTCATCTCTGCGACATTGCGTTCACGCATTGCCACACCACCACCACAGGAAATGATCACATTCTTCTTCTCCTGCATCTCGATCAGAAGATTGGTTTCCATATTACGGAAGTATTCCTCCCCATAGGTTTCAAAAATATCGGAAATACTCATGCCTTCGCGTTCTGCAATCAGCTGGTCCATCTCAACCACTTCCATGGCAAACATGGTACTAAGATAATCAGAGATCGTACTTTTTCCAGCTCCCATAAACCCGATCAGGACAATGTTGTAATCAAAAAGCTTCCTAGCCTGGATCTTCTTACTGTTGCGCTGGATACGCTCAAATACATCATAAATCTCGTCTCTGTGCTTATCATTGTGAAGGCTGAACATCAGTCTCTTCTTCTGCTTTTCTTCCTGTTCCGGCTGCAGGATCGGCATACCATACTCTTCTTTGTATGCCATGATCTTTTCAATGATCGCATATCTTTCTTTTAATGCCTCTGTGATCTTCGCATCACAGTTTGCAAGCTCTTCACGGTATAATTCCAAATCGTTCATCTATCAATTCCTCGTTTCTCACTCTACTGCTTTCCGGGTGCCTTCAATTGCCCGTTGTATTAAAACATTATAGCAGACACTTTGGAAGTGAATCAATAGATATTTTTTATTTTGCGTTATCCAGGACCGCTTTTACATCACTTTTAAACTGATTCCAAGCATCTTCATTTTCGACAAAGTATTTCGGACAGATTTTCCCTGTAATATCATAATGTCGGATCACATCTTCTTCTGTCAGCGAAAACTTTTCACACAGCCATGCTGTAAGTTGTACCATGCTCTTATAAGTTGCCTCGTTGAACTTTCCGGTCTCATCCGGATGACAACACTCAATGGACACCGTATCAAAATTCCGTGTATTGGACGCATATGCAACCTCCCAGGTTGGTACGCACTGTACGATTTCCCCGTCCAGTCCTACTACAAAATTACTGCTTGCCTGCGTAATGTGACTGTCCTTCAGTCCCTCAAAATAGTCTCTGTTCTCCATCGCTGTCGAACCAGGATTGGCAGTGTAATGAATGACTATTCCGGTAATCTCATTGGTTGAAAGTCCCGGTCTTGAATATTCATTCACAGTTAACAGTTCTACATCAATATCCGGCTTTTGGGCACTGATCACTTCATCAGAAAGCTCACTGTATGCTCTCTGTGCAAAGATTCCTCTTCCACTGATCTTCATAATAGAAAGTGCAAGAAGCAGTGTGATCAGGATCGTACTCCCCACCTTTATATAACGGCTCATTCTGCGCCTCTTATTCGCCTCATAATAGCTTTTTCCATCGCCACCCCTGTACAGGTTGGCTCTGGTGTTTTTCTTCTTTCTTCGGTTCATTTCGTCATCTCAATCTTTTGTGTTTTTTGCAAATTTTCTGTTGGAATCCTAACTATATCCAGACTATCATAAAATGATGAGAAATTGTTGAAAAAATTATTATTTTTTTATTAAGGTAGTCGGAAGGGGACGTGTACCCCTCCGAAAAAACAATTGC
The DNA here is from genome assembly GCF_027663865.1 of Coprococcus sp. AF99-45. Classification (NCBI taxonomy): domain Bacteria; kingdom Bacillati; phylum Bacillota; class Clostridia; order Lachnospirales; family Lachnospiraceae; genus Coprococcus; species Coprococcus sp. AF99-45. The sequence goes on along the minus strand of NZ_JAQDGZ010000001.1, from coordinate 127,777 downwards.
CGCTGGATTCAGTTGACTGTTGAAGGTTTGGGTGAAGTTTGAAAATAGTTGGATAATGTAAGAGAGAAGAATCGTCTCTCTTACGGAAATGATTCTTCTCTCTTGATTAATTTTGCATCTTATTCATCTACGCTGTAGTTTGGTGCTTCTTTTGTGATGTGGATGTCGTGTGGATGGCTTTCTTTGAGGGATGCAGAAGAAATTTTTACGAAACGTCCTGTTGTCTTGAGAGTTTCGATGTCTGGTGCTCCACAATAACCCATTCCGGAACGGAGACCGCCCATTAACTGGAATACAGTATCTTCTACAGATCCTTTATAGGCAACTCGTCCTTCTACGCCTTCCGGTACAAGCTTCTTCGCATCTGTCTGGAAGTATCTGTCTTTGCTTCCGTTCTCCATTGCTGCGATAGATCCCATTCCACGATATACTTTGTATTTTCTTCCCTGATAGAGTTCGAATGTTCCCGGGCTCTCATCGCATCCTGCGAAGATACTTCCCATCATACATACGTTGGCTCCGGCTGCGATCGCTTTTGTCATATCACCTGAGTACTTAATACCACCATCTGCAATAATCGGAATTCCCGACTCTTTTGCTGCTTCGTAGCAGTCCATAACAGCTGTGATCTGTGGTACACCGATACCGGCTACGATACGGGTTGTACAGATGGATCCAGGTCCGATACCAACCTTTACTGCATCAACACCTGCATCGATCAGTGCTTTTGTTGCTTCTCCTGTTGCAACGTTACCTGCGATCACCTGAAGATCCGGGAATGCATCCTTGATCATTCTTACGGTACGAAGTACATTTGCTGAATGTCCGTGTGCCGAATCAAGTACTACTACATCAACTTTTGCTTTTACAAGAGCTTCTGCTCTTTCAAGACAGTTCGCTGTAATACCGATCGCTGCACCACACAGAAGTCTTCCCTGCGCGTCTTTTGCTGACAGTGGGTATTTGATCTGTTTCTCAATATCTTTAATTGTGATCAGACCTTTTAAGTTAAAATCTTTGTCTACGATTGGAAGTTTTTCTTTTCTTGCTTTTGCGAGGATCTTCTTTGCTTCTTCCAGGGTGATACCTTCCTGTGCTGTTACAAGACCTTCGCTTGTCATGGATTCTTTGATCTTCTTGGAGAAATCTTCTTCAAACTTGAGGTCACGGTTCGTAATGATACCTACCAGCTTTCTTCCCTCTGTGATCGGAACTCCGGAAATACGGAACTTCGCCATCAGTTCATTAGCATCTGCCAGTGTATGCTCCGGCGACAGATAGAATGGATCTGTAATGACACCATTCTCAGAACGCTTAACCTTGTCTACTTCTTCTGCCTGCTGTTCAATCGACATATTCTTGTGAATAATACCGATACCTCCCTGGCGTGCCATAGCGATCGCCATACGATGTTCGGTAACAGTGTCCATTCCCGCACTCATCATCGGTATGTTAAGCTTAATGCCCTTTGTAAGATAAGTTGATAAATCAACCTGATTTGGAATTACTTCTGAATAAGAAGGTACCAGAAGTACATCATCGAAGGTGATTCCTTCTCCAATAATCTTTCCCATGATTTTTCTTCCTTTCTCTCTCGTCTGTAATTTTGATTATCTGCTATGATAACGCATAAATCTATGCTATGTCAAGTCCTTTATCGAGTACATTCGTCCGTCCGTGACAATCACATTTCTACAGATCACTGATAATTTTACGTAACCGTCTTTCTGGATGCAATTGTACCCCGGAACCTGCAAGCTTTTCTGCACGTCTTTCGGGAATTATTTACAAAATACTTTTCTTGGTGCCAGCATCTTCAGTCCTTCACAAACTGCCTTATTTGGCTCAAAAATAATTTTTTTCTTTTCCCCGTTATTTACAACGATCAGCTCATATGTATCTGCCCCCGGCATACCTGAACTGTAATCGGTTCCTTTCAGTCCTTGATAAGGTCTGAGTTCCGGCGAACCGGAAGGTGCCATCATCTCAAGATCCGTCATCTCCATGGAAAACATATTTTTCCGACGGGATTTTGCCATAATCTTATCAATATCAAGACTCCCATTCACAAATAAATACTCATATTCAACATCCATACTCCGGAACAAAAAAACATCCAGTGCGATCATGATCACCGGACCAATTATTCCGAATGGGATCATAAATATAAGTACGACCGACAGAACAGTAAGTATGATAAGTATTGCTTTGATCAGCGTCGTCGAAGATGCTTTCTGCCTCTTCACCAGCTGTTCTGTGTAAAAATCACCCATATCCTAACCTCCAAATTTATATATTAGAACTATTGTAACACTTTTATAATAAAAAGAAAACTCCTCTTCTGAGGAGTTTTCTAAAAATCATATTTTTAGCTTACATCATGCCCATTCCCGGAGCTCCGCCTGCCGGCATAGCCGGTGCATCTTCTTTGATGTTAGCAACAACGGATTCTGTTGTAAGGAGTGTAGATGCAACACTTGTAGCGTTCTGCAGTGCGCTTCTTGTTACTTTTGCAGGATCAAGGATACCTGCTTTCACCATATCTACATATTCTTCATTGTAAGCATCAAAGCCATTTCCCGGTTCAGCTTCTCTTACCTTGTTGATGATAACTGCACCTTCAAGACCTGCGTTAGCTGAAATGTGGAATAATGGTGCTTCCAGAGCTTTGAGGACTACTTTTGCCCCTGTCTTTTCATCACCTTCCAGAGTTTCTGCAAGTTTGGCAACTTCTTTTGATGCATGAATGTATGCTGATCCACCACCTGCAATGATTCCTTCTTCTACTGCTGCTCTTGTTGCATTAAGAGCATCTTCCATACGGAGTTTTGCTTCTTTCATCTCTGTCTCAGTAGCAGCACCTACACGGATAACTGCAACTCCGCCGGCGAGTTTTGCAAGTCTTTCCTGAAGTTTTTCTTTATCAAAATCAGATGTTGTCTCTTCGATCTGAGCTTTAATCTGTCCGATTCTGGCTTCCAGAGCAGCCTTATCGCCCATACCATCAACGATGACTGTATTCTCTTTCTGAACTTTTACAGATTTTGCACGTCCAAGCTGTGCCATTGTTGTATCTTTCAGTTCCAGACCAAGTTCTTCTGAGATTACCTGTCCGCCTGTTAAGGTTGCAATATCTTCCAGCATAGCTTTTCTTCTGTCACCATATCCAGGTGCTTTTACTGCAACTACATTGAATGTTCCACGCAGTTTGTTGACGATCAGAGTTGTAAGAGCTTCTCCTTCGATATCTTCTGCTACGATAAGAAGTTTTGCTCCTGACTGTACGATCTGTTCCAGCAGTGGAAGGATTTCCTGAATATTAGAAATCTTCTTGTCTGTGATCAGGATATATGGATCGTCAAGATTTGCTTCCATCTTTTCCATATCAGTGCACATATATGCTGAAATATATCCACGGTCAAATTGCATACCTTCTACAAGGTCAAGCTCTGTCTTCATTGTCTTTGACTCTTCAATTGTGATAACGCCATCGTTGGAAACTTTGTCCATAGCTTCTGCTACCATCTCACCAACACTGTCATCACTTGCTGAGATAGCTGCTACTCTTGCGATCTGCTCTCTTCCTGTAACTTTGCTGCTCATCTTCTTGATAGCTTCTACAGCACAGTCTGTTGCTTTCTTCATACCTTTTCTTAATACGATCGGGTTTGCACCTGCTTCCAGGTTCTTCATTCCTTCGTGTACCATAGCCTGTGCAAGAACAGTTGCTGTTGTTGTACCATCACCTGCAACATCGTTGGTCTTAGATGCAACTTCACGGATCAGCTGTGCTCCCATATTTTCAAATGCATCTTCCAGTTCGATTTCTTTTGCGATTGTTACACCGTCATTTGTGATAAGCGGTGCTCCGAATGATTTATCCAGAACTACGTTTCTTCCTTTTGGTCCGATTGTTACTCTTACTGTATCAGCAAGTTTGTTGACACCTGCTTCCAGTGCCTTTCTTGCATCTGCTCCGTATTTAATTTCCTTTGCCATTTCTATCACTCCTGATTCTTAAAAATAAAATTCTGTTCTGATCTGAAAATCTGATTTTTATCTGTATATGATATCCTGCCGGATTATCTGATCACTGCAAGAATATCATTCTGTTTTACAATGATGTATTCTTCATCATCGAGTTCTACTTCTGTACCTGCATATTTGGAATAGATAACTTTATCACCTACTGAAACATTCATCGTAACTTCTTTTCCATCAACAACTCCGCCAGGTCCTACAGCAACAACTTCTGCCTGCTGTGGTTTTTCCTTTGACTGTCCAGGAAGTACGATTCCTGATTTGGTAGTCTCCTCTGCAACTAACTGTTTTAATACAACTCTGTCAGCTAATGGTTCTAATTTCATTATAATTCCTCCTAACTCTATCTTGTTAGCACTCAATAAAATCGAGTGCTAAAAACTTTCTAGGTATAAGATAGCACTCTCTTTCTTTTTTGTCAACATTCGATTTTGAATTTTATAATTACTTTAGATTTATTTCATAAAATCCATTCGTCACCTGCAGGACCAGAATCATACCTGCACGGTTCTCATAACGCTCCTTTATCATCCCTGTACACACAGTCTCACAAGTGATCGTCCGGATCCGGCATTCATATACTGCATCCAGTGAAATATCAGAAAGACTGCCTGAGCGCAGGATCAGATGTACCTGCTCCATCTCCTTCTGATATTCTATGACTGTTGCCTCATAAATATTCTCATCTTTTTCCTTATCTTCTTTCAGATACTGTACCATCGTAAGTACAGCTTTATCTCCATCATACATGCTCTCTTCTCTCCTTTTTACAAATATAATTCCCCGTTAAAGAAAAGGGCATCAGATTTGTCTGATACCCCTCTTTTACTTTTATCCTTAATTCATTTTTTCTTTTTTTATCTTATCCAGTTCTTTGAACACGTAATCATTCACAACCTTGATGTAAGTTCCTTTCATACCGGATGAACGGGATTCGATCACACCCGCACTCTCAAATTTGCGGAGTGCATTGACAATTACAGAACGGGTGATTCCCACACGGTCTGCAATCTTGCTTGCCACCAGAATCCCTTCCATTCCGTTAAGTTCATCAAAAATATGGATGATTGCTTCCAGCTCAGAGAAAGAAAGGGTGCTGATCGCAGATTGTACGATCTGTTCTTTTCTGGTCTCTTCTGCACTCTCTTCATTAACAGAGCGGAGCATCTCAAGTCCCACGACAGTGGTTCCGTACTCACTCAAAATGATGTCATCAATTTCGTACATGGACTCTTTTCTGTATAAAAACAGAGTTCCAAGTCTCTCTCCTGCAATGTTGATCGGAGTAATGATCGCCTGATATCCCTGGGATACATCAGCTGTAAATCCAAGTGTCTGCAGATTAACATTCTCTTTTGTGGAAAGAATACTTAGAAGACGTTCATTTAACATCGGATCAATATGTTCTCCCACTTCGTCCTGCAAAAGCTCATGGATCTCCGGGACTCCTTCGCATGTGCTGACACCGAGTACCTTTCCTTTCTTACTGACTACCAGTACATTCGATGCCAGAATCTCTGTCAAAACTTCACAGATATCTGTAAACACAACTTTGCTTGAATTATTATTGTGCAACAGTTTGTTAATTTTTCTTGTTTTATCCAATAGTTGTACGCTCATATCTGCCTCCATATATTTTTATTAAAAATGTGCGTTTCCGGTCGCATTTTTTACGAATATGAAATATTGTTGAAATTATGCACACAAATTAGTCAAAAAAATGTGCACACAAATATATTATCATACAATTCTGAATAGTTCAATGAAATTTGATTTATTTTTCATCTTTCTCTTTATTTTTAACAAACCCACACTGTTCATTACCGCAGACAAGTTTATTTCCCTTTTCTACCATATAACTTCCGCATTTCGGACATTTTTCTTCTGACGGCTTCTGCCATGACATAAAATCACATTCCGGATTATCCTCACATCCATAATAACGTCTGCCTTTCTTTGTCTTGCGCAATACAATGTCTTTTCCACATTTCGGGCAGGCAACTCCGATTTTCTCCAGATACGGTTTGGTGTTGCGGCATTCCGGGAATCCTGGACATGCAAGGAACTTTCCATGGGGACCGTATTTGATAACCATATTTCTTCCACATTCTTCGCAGACTACATCGGTTACCTCATCCTCGATTTTAACTGTTTCCAGCTCTTTTTCTGCTTTTTCAACCGCTTCTTTCAGATCCGGATAGAAATTGCTGATAACCGATTTCCACTCTACCTTTCCTTCTGCGATCATATCCAGAAGTCCTTCCATATAAGCGGTAAAGTTGACATCAACAATGCTTGCGAAAGACTGCTTCATAATATTATTGACCACTTCACCAAGCTCTGTCATATAAAGATTCTTGTTCTCTTTTGCAACGTATCTTCTTGTAATGATCGTAGAGATTGTTGGTGCATAGGTACTCGGACGTCCGATTCCAAGTTCTTCCAGTGTCTTTACAAGAGATGCCTCGGTGTAATGTGCAGGTGGCTGTGTGAAATGCTGCTTATAGTCAAAGGATTCTTTCGTCAGTTCTGAATCTTTATCGATACTATTGACCATTACATTTCCACTCTGTTTTTCCTCATCGCTTTCCACATATGCCAGACGGAAACCTTCAAATATAATCTTAGATGCCGATACCGTAAAACGGTAATCATCTGCTCCAATTTTAACAGAAGTTGTCTCATATTTTGCCGGCTGCATTCTGCTCGCCACAAAACGCTTCCAGATCAGCTGATACAGACGGAACTGGTCTCTTGTAAGAGATTCTTTGATTTCTGCCGGAACACGGGTAACATCTGACGGGCGGATGGCTTCGTGTGCATCCTGAATATTTTTCCCGTCATTTTTCTGCTTCTGTTCCGATGCAGTCTCTGCCACATACTCTTCTCCGTAGGCTTTTCCAACATAGGCTCTTGCATTTGCATCCGCCTCCTCAGAAATACGGGTCGAATCCGTACGCAGGTAAGTGATCAGACCAACCGTTCCACTTCCTTTAATATCTACACCTTCATAAAGCTGCTGTGCGATACGCATCGTCTTTGAAGTTGCAAAATTCAGTGCTTTGGATGCCTCCTGCTGAAGGGTACTGGTCGTAAACGGAAGCGGTGCTTTTTTACTTCTCTCTCCGCGTTTTACATCGACCACTTCATATTCTGCCTCTTCCAGATCTGCAAGAATCTTATGCAGTTCTTCTTCGTTATGGATGGTGATCTTCTCATCCTTTGTTCCATAGAATTTTGCTGTAAGAGGCTTCTTTTCTCCCTTTACCTTGAAATTGGCGTCCAGTGACCAGTATTCTTCCGGAATAAACGCTGCGATCTCATCTTCCCGGTCTGCAATGATGCGAAGTGCCACAGACTGCACACGACCGGCACTAAGTCCTCTTTTTACTTTTGCCCAGAGAACCGGACTGATCTTATATCCCACGATACGATCCAGCACACGACGCGCCTGCTGCGCATCTACCAGATCCATGTCGATATCACGTGCATTTTTCAGGGATGCCTTTACCGCACTTTTAGTGATCTCGTTAAAACTGATCCGGTATACTTTCTTTCCTTCCAGCTTAAGTGCTTTCATCAAGTGCCAGGAAATTGCTTCTCCTTCGCGGTCCGGGTCAGTTGCAAGATAAATCTTATCTGCTTTTTTTACTTCTTTTCTAAGTCCTGCAAGGATCTCACCTTTTCCTCTGATTGTAATGTATTTCGGCTCAAAGTCATGCTCCAGGTCTACTCCCATCTGACTTTTCGGCAAATCTCTTACATGTCCGTTTGATGCCATTACCACGTAATTGCTGCCGAGAAATTTCTTTATGGTCTTCACTTTTGTCGGTGACTCTACAATCACAAGATAACGTGCCATATATTATATTCCTCCATATTAATAGTGTCAGATCATTTAGCTCTGACATAATAATTTTTTGATCTTTCCTGAATGCATCCTTTCAACTGAAGAGATACACAGATTCCCATCACCTCCTGTGGAGTAAGTCCGGTTTCTCTCTGTAAATCATCCAGCCCCCGCGGATACAAACCGAGCTTACTATACACCAAATTTTCTTTCGTTTCAAGCTTTATTTTATTTTTCGTGTCTGATATAATTGCGATTTTCTTCTTTAGCAGCCCTTTTATAACCAGTTCTTCCAACAAATCTTCTTCATTCAGAAGAATCCCTGCTCCCTGCCGGATCAGGCGGTTACAACCACAGCTCAGTGGCTCTGTCACCATCCCCGGGAGAGCATAAATGTCTCTTCCTTGTTCAAGAGCCATGTCTGCTGTAATCAGGGATCCGCTCTTTTCTTTTGCCTCCATAACAAGTACCACATCGGCAAGTCCGCTGATCAGACGGTTTCTTGCCGGAAAATGCCAGGCAACCGGTGGCGTTCCCGGTGGCTGTTCAGACAGTATGCCTCCCCGCTTTATTAAATCTTTATAGAGTCCTTTATGTGCCGCAGGATAACATACATCTGCTCCGCCTCCCAGAACCGCAAATGTTTTCCCTCCGACATTTAATGCAGCCCGGTGTGCCATTCCGTCAATTCCCAGTGCCATTCCACTGATAATCTGGATTCCGCTCTCCGCAAGTCTTTCAACAAAGCGAAGCGTCATTTTCTCACCATAGCTGCTACATCTTCTGGCACCCACCACTGCCACCGACGGCATTCCCTCCCGTGGCATCTCCCCGATAAAAAAGAGTGCATACGGCATTCCCGCAAGTTCTTCAAACCGTTTCGGATAATTGTTCTGTCCCCGGACTGCCATCTGAATTCCCCGATCCACCACTTTTTGATACGCTTCCCTCCAATTCCTTTTTTTCTTACTTTCTTTCAGGATCCCCCACTCTTTTTCTGTAATTATCTGTTCTCTGATCCCTTTTTCTTCTATATAATATACTGCTTCCGCAGATCCGTTCTTTCTGCATAATTCACACTTTCTGTCACCTGTGATTCCTTCCACACACGCCAGCCAGTATGTATACCACATTTCACTCATTTCTCTTATCCCCAGTATTCTTTATCCATAACCCGATAACCCAGTGCCTCTCGGAGTGTCACAAGATCGATCTCCTCTTTTTCCTCCATATCTGCAATCGTCCGTGCCACCTTCAACACTTTATGATAGCTTCTCACCGTCAGCTTCATCACTTCATAAGCCTGGCGCATCATCCGTTCTTCCTCTTTCCCAAGACGGCAGTATTTTTCAATTTCATTTTGCCCCATCTGCGCATTTTTTGTCAGCTTTTCTTCTCGAAAACGATCCATCTGACGCATTCTTGCAAGCATCACTTTTCCTCGCATGGTTCTGGAATCCATCCCTGTTCCCTTTCCGGTCAGTTCTTCATATTCGACCTTGGGTGCCTCCATGCAGATATCAATCCGATCCAGAAACGGCTGGCTCAACTTTCCCTGATAATTCCGGATCTGCCCGGGCGTACAGGTACATTGGGGACCAGGAGCCATTCCGCAGGGACATGGATTTGTTGCAGCAACCAACATAAAGTCTGCCGGAAAAATATAAGCTCCCTGCTGCCTTGCCAGATGAATGCATTTTTCTTCCAACGGCTGCCTGAGCACTTCCAGAACACCTCTCGGAAACTCCGCCAGCTCATCCAGAAAAAGCACACCTCCATGCGCAAGTGTTGCTTCTCCCGGCGATGGGATTCGTCCGCCTCCGATGAGCGCTGCCCGTGTCACAGTATGATGGACCTCTCGGAACGGTCTCTGCCAGATCAGCGGATTCTTTCTTTTAAGCAGTCCAGCCGTACTGTAAATCCCCGTGATCTCCAGACTTTCTTCCCGGTCAAGCGGTGGTAGGATCGTCGGGATCCGTTTGGCAAGCATCGTCTTTCCGGAACCAGGCGGACCGACATAAAGCAGGTTATGTCCTCCTGCCACCGCCACCATCGTCGCTCTTTTTACTGCTTCCTGTCCCTGAATATCACTATAATCTATGTCCCATTCTTCCATTCCATGAGCCTCTTCCTGGTCAGGTTTCTCCATCTGAGGCATATACTCACCCTTCAGCCATCTGCATACCTCCTCCAGAGTCTCTGCCCCAAAAATCTGTATTCCCTGCGCCAGCCTTCCCTCATCCTCATTTGACTTTGGAATCACACAACACCTAAAACCAGCCTTCTTTGCTTCCAGAACAATCGGAAGGATTCCCTCTACCGGCTGTAGCTTTCCATCCAGTCCGAGCTCTCCTGCAAGTAAAATATCCTCCACTGCTTTTTCCGGGAAAATCCCCATTGCCCCAAGTACTGCAACTGCAATTGGAAGGTCAAATACCGATCCCTTCTTGCGGACACATGCCGGCGACAGATTGATCACAATCTTTTTCGCCGGCATGGTATAACCGGCATTGCGCATGGCAGTTCTTACCCGTTCTGCGGCTTCCTTTACCTCAGAAGACAGATATCCCACCATATGAAACATTGGAAGTCCGTTCCCTGCATCTGCCTCTACCTGCACAAATTCTACTTTCAGCCCCAGAATCGTTGCCGAATGTACCTTATAAAATCCCATATTAAATTCACCCTTGCCTTTCCCCGGCAAAAGTTCAGAAGTTTTATTTCAGAAAATGTATGGCGAAATGCCATGAGTGATTTGCTAAAAGAAAACCGATATCTTTTAGAAAATGTATCCTTATGATAGTATGGGGAGGGGATTTTGTCAAGATGATTGGGAGGGGAAATTTGTGGGAGTAGGTTGTGAGGTCATCGTGGGAGAATCATCTCTTTCGATTCCATTGTGCAAACCATTCCGAGAAGCCTCTGAAAGCGAAAATCATTTTCAGCAATGGCTTCAATGATTTTTGAGTCTTCTCTCCATTGCACAATAAGTAAATCGAAAGAGATGATTTTCCCACGACAACCGCCGTACTTTACTGGCAAAGTTTTGCCTTGCTGTATCATAGATGGGACAAAATGCCACTGCACAGGTGGGATGGAACCCTGTGTGCAGTGGCATTTTCTAAATAAGCATTATTTGCTTAATCTTTGTTTCATGTATTCGTTGGCGTTTAATTCCAGGGTGTCTTCCAGTGGCGCAAGTGGTTCTATTTGACCGTATTTACGTTCTAGGGCAGTTTGTAATATAAAATCACAGAGTACCGGGTTCTTTGGTAAAAGGGAGCCGTGCGAATAGGTTCCGAAGACATTTTTGTAGCGGGCTCCTTCGGTTTGGTCTTCTCCGTTGTTGCCGTAGCCTTTGAGCATTTTGCCGAGTGGTGATACGCCTTCACCCAGGTAGGTCTTGCCGGAATGATTTTCAAAGCCGACTACGACAGCTCCACTGCTCTCCGGGAGGGTCTCAAACATATAATTGCCGATCATACGCTCTTTTGATCCAACGGTATGAATGTTGATCGCGCCGGTAAAATCGAGCTGGACACCATCCCAGGTCTTATAATACTGGCCAAGCATCTGATAGCCTCCGCAGATTGCGAGGAAGGTCTTTTCATCTTCCACAGCCGCGCGGATCTCTGCTGCTTTTCCGGTCCCCAGGTCTTTCAGAAGGACTTCCTGTTCAAAATCCTGACCTCCGCCAATGAAGAAGATATCATAGCGGTTTGCATCCAGAGTTTCTCCGATCGAGCAGCCTTCTACATTGACCTTGATTCCCCGATCCTCCATACGACGTTTCATTGTAATGATATTGCCCCGGTCTCCATACAGATTAAGGATGTCCGGATAGAGATGACAAATATTCAGTTCCATAATTCCCTCCTTATTCGTAAAATGCCTTGATATCAGTATGCTTGCTGATCTCGCCGCGCAGATCAAACATAGCGGTATAAGTCGGCATAATAAATGTCGGTGTCTCATCCGCTCCGATTGCTTCTAAAAGGTTCTCATAGTCGCGGATCACTTCAATCCGTCCAGTGTCAAATCCTGCATATTTCAGGCGGAGCGCCATATCATCTGCACGGACTCCGGATACCAGAATACGGGTAAAACGTGCGCTCTGGCGGGCAAGTGCTTCAAAATCCACATCCCAGATCCAGCTGATATCGGTTCCATCTGCATAACGGTCATTCAGAAGGAACGCAATCTTGCACTCTTCCTCATCATTAGAGATCTGGTTGATGACCTGATTGTACCCTGCCGGGTTCTTGACAAGCATCATACGTGCTTTAGACTTGCCAAGTTCAAACTGTTCCGCACGTCCGAAACCACACTCAAATCTGCTGAGTGCATCAACTGCTGTGTCTTCATCGATTCCAACAATCTTCGCAGCCGCAACACAGGCTGCCGCATTGTAAATATTGTAACCTCCCGGAAGATTAATGTGCACATCATGGCTATGCCCGAATGCATTTAACACGATATCCGAAGAATCTGCTCCGGTACGCACTACCTGCGTCACGCCAACCTGCGGTGTCTGCCGGTGATATCCACATTTCGGACAGCGGAAACCACCAAGATGGCTGTAAGTTCTGTAATCGTATTCATATTCTGTCTTACAATGAATACAGTACACTGCATCAGACAATTCAAACGCTGTCTCTTTGTAAATCGGCACATCCACCCCGAACCATACAACCTTATTCGGTACATCATCTGCAAGAGATGACGTCAATGAACAGTCCGCGTTCAGGCACAGGGTTGCATCCGGTACGTGGGTAATTCCTTCGCGGATTGCATTCAACGTGTGGGTGATCTCCCCATATCTGTCCAACTGGTCACGGAAAATATTGTTGACTACCAGACACTCTACCGGCAGCATCTCACTGGTCTTACGGAACGCTGCCTCATCGCACTCGATCAGTGCGTGTGTGTAGGAACACTTGCCAGAAAGACTGCAGTGCTGTGCAAACACCGTAATGATCCCGGTCAGAAGATTGGCACCGGATTTATTTGCGAAGTACTTATATCCGGCTTCTTCAAATGCCTGCTCGATCATACGGGACGTGGTCGTCTTTCCATTGGTTCCGGTCACTACCGTAACCTTCACCCCACGTGATAATTCCTTTAAAATATCTTTGTCAATTTTTAATGCGATCTTGCCCGGCAGGTTCGTTCCGCCTCGTCCCATCCGCCGCAGAACTGCATTGGATGTCTTACAGGCAAGTACCGCTAATCTTGTCCTTATTCCCATAATTTTTTCCTTTTCTCTCGTAATCTCATTTCTTTTGTAAAACATATCTGCTACTACATGATTCAACGCTCATTATAACGCATTTTCAGACGTACCACAAGCGCAAAATAACCCGAATGGAAAAGCACAGAACATTTCACTTTTACATACAATGTTAGTAACTCTATTTTGAGGTAATCGTATTGAAATCCTTTCCTCCGCCTCTTACTCCAAAAGAGGAATCCGAGCTTCTGAGACGCAGTGCAGACGGTGACAATGAGGCCCGTCATATTCTGATCGAGCGCAATCTCCGTCTGGTCGCTCATGTCATAAAAAAATATCAGCATCTGGAGGACGATACAGAAGATCTTCTGTCCATTGGAACCATCGGCCTTATCAAAGCAGTTTCCACCTTTAACCCGGACAAAAAAGCCCGGCTTGCCACCTACGCCTGCCGCTGCATCGAAAATGAACTTCTGATGATGCTGCGCACCAAGCGGAAGAGTAACCGGGAAACCTCCCTATACGAACCGATTGGTACAGACCGGGAAGGGAATGAGATCCGCCTGTATGATGTCATCGAATCTGATGAAGAAGATGCCTGTATGCAGCTTGCCCTGAAAAATGATATTTCTCTTCTCTATGAAAAACTGGAATCCGTTCTCACCGACCGCGAACAGCTGGTACTGAAAAAACGCTACGGTCTTTATGGTGAAAAAGAATATACCCAGAAAGAAGTTGCAGCTTCTCTTGGCATCTCACGTTCCTACGTTTCGCGAATTGAAAAAGGGGCGATTCAAAAACTCCGCCCCTGCTTTCTTCCTTCTCATTTTTAATTTTTGCCGGTCTAAATCCTGTCTGTCCATTTTAAAATTCATGATGCTTCTTTCACACCGGCAGACAGGACACTCTACTCAAACATTCCTATACCAAAAAGCAGAATGCCAAGTCCCAGAAAGACGCTACTTACAAGCACAAGCCCCAACAGAGTTTTCTTTTTCTCTCTTGGCAGAAGTCCCCTGTCGTATCCTGGCTGTCCTTTATGGATCAGGTAATTTCCCGCATAAATCAGAAACGGTCCTGCCGAAGCATAAATAAAATACACCGCCACCGTCACAAGCAAAATGCCTGTCGATGCCATAGCTTCTGCACTTTCCATCTGCTCTGAAGCCACACTGGAAGTAAGCTGTAAAAGCAATGTCGGTAACGCATTATTGATCAGATGGAAGAACATGTTATAAAACATGTTATCCGTCTCGGCAAGCAGATATCCCATGGCGATTCCAAGCATCGCTGTCGGCACAAACCGCCAGAAGCTTCCGTGAAATGCACCGAACACTGCTGCACTGATCAGAATTGCCGGCCATGGACTCCTAAAGCCACGAAAACAGCTGAAAAGCCCGCCTCTGAATGCTATTTCCTCAAAAATCGCCGGCGTGACACAGATCAGAAGAAATGCAAGTCCAAACGGCAGTCCGCCGGATAATTCACTCACACTTTCTGTAGCCCCACTCATCTGCTCCGGAAATACATAAAGCAGGATCGATGTCGGAATCATCGTGATCAGAAGGGTTCCGATCCACATCAGCAATGTTCCGACAGTCTTTGCGATCGTCGGTCTGTGAAATGGAAATGCACGCTTTACGTCTTCCCTGAAAAGCACTACTATTCCAAGTGCCAGCACCGCAAGAAGACCCTCATACATTGGAATTCCCCACTCACCAAAATAATAGACACAAAATCTGGAAAGCCAGAATATATCCACGCCGTACAGAAGGATCAGTACGATCGCCGCATATGGCTTCCACGTTTTTTTATTCATCTGCTTCCTCTTTTCTTCTGAGAATATCGTACTTGTCAGCCCTACCGGACAGTTCTACATACAGTACCTGCTTCGGATGTGGTGCACTCTCCTGTTCTTCTCCTTCTTCATTTACGATCCGTTTTACCTGAACCTCCACGTTATCTCCGTTCGGTTTCATGATCTCAATCGTCTCGCCCACCGAAAATTTATTTCTCTGTTCGATCTTCACCATACCGTCTTTAATCTCTTCTGTGATTCCAAGATATGTGTACTCCCGGATATAGGTGTTGCTGTCATAAATCTGTGCCTCTTCCGATGGTTTTCCAAAGAAAAATCCAGTTGTAAACTGCCGATAGGTACAATTCGAGATCTGGTCCAGATACCACGGCATATTCTTCCTGTAAAGCTCCGGATCTTTCTGATAATCATCAATTGCTTTCCGGTATGTTCTCGCTACAGTTGCCACATACAGAGCCGTTTTCATTCTTCCTTCGATCTTGAAGCTGTCAATCCCCGCATCGATAAGCTCCGGAATATGTTCGATCATGCAGAGGTCTTTTGAATTGAAAATATACGTTCCTCTCTCATTTTCATAAACCGGCATATATTCTCCCGGACGGGTTTCTTCCACAACAGAATATTTCCAGCGGCACGGATGAGTGCATGCGCCATGGTTTGCATCCCTGCCTGTAAAGAAATTACTGAGCAGACATCTTCCGGAATAAGAAATACACATTGCACCGTGTACGAATGTCTCAATCTCCAGATCATCCGGGATATGTGCACGGATTTCTTTGATCTCACGCATGGAAAGTTCTCTTGCAGATACAACTCTGCTCGCCCCTTGTCTGTACCAGAACATATAAGTTGCATAATTTGTATTATTGGCCTGTGTACTCACATGTCTTTCAATTTCCGGACATACTTCTTTTGCGATCTCAAATACACCCGGATCAGCAATGATCAATGCATCCGGTTTTATTTCCTTTAACTCTTTAAAATATTCCCGCACGCCTTCCAGATCGTAGTTATGTGCCAGAATATTTGCAGTTACATATACTTTTACATCATGCTCATGTGCAAACCGGATTCCTTCCATCATATCTTCTTTGGAAAAGTTCTTTGCCTTTGCACGAAGTCCAAATGCTTCTCCTCCAATATAAACTGCATCTGCTCCAAATACGACTGCAGTCTTCAACACTTCCAGGCTGCTTGCCGGTATCAATAATTCAGGATGTCTTGACATTATTTTTTTCCTTTCTGTTACTGTTATCTCCTGTTTTTATTTTCGCACGCTCAGTGCCACTCCATCTCCCAGCGGAAGAATAGATGTCTCAAGCTCAGGATGATGTTTCAGAGTATACAGATACTCCCTCATCCGGCT
Source organism: Coprococcus sp. AF99-45 (assembly GCF_027663865.1). Taxonomy (NCBI): domain Bacteria; kingdom Bacillati; phylum Bacillota; class Clostridia; order Lachnospirales; family Lachnospiraceae; genus Coprococcus; species Coprococcus sp. AF99-45. The sequence continues at coordinate 111,471 of NZ_JAQDGZ010000001.1, read as the reverse complement.
ATGGATCGTGCGGTCTCTTCTTTCCACCGCAAACCGTGACTCAATAATATCTCCGTCCTGCAACACATTATCCGTGATCAGGATCCCTCCCGGCACAAGGAAACGCATCACCTGTTCTAAATATGCCGGATATTGTCCCTTTGCGGCATCCATAAACACAAAATCAAATCCTGCATCATCCGGCATGCCTTTCATAATCTCCAGTGCATCGCCTTCAAGCAACATAATTTTCTGTTCCATACCTGCCCTGGCAAAATTGGCTCTGGCAATTGGAATCCTTTTTTCGTAATTTTCGATTGTTGTAATGCGACATTCCTCCGGAGAATATTTTCCCATCAGAATTGCCGAAAATCCAACTGCTGTCCCAATTTCAAGAATCTTTACCGGACGTTTGATCTCCAGCATTACTTTCAGAAAACTTTTTGTCTCTTTGCGGATGATCGGAACCATGTCCGCAAGGGCTTCCTGTTCGATCTCATCGAGAACGGGGATGTCCGCGCTTTCCAGAGAATGGAGGTAAGTCGTCAGTCGTTCTTCTACTATCATATCTTCCTCTTTTCTTCCAAGGGAATTCTTATCCTATACATTTATCATAGAAGCGCAGACAAAGTTTATTTTCTTTTCAACTCTGACTGCGCTTCTTTATGCAGATATCTTCGCATCTGCTTATTTTCATAAAAATGCCACAGGCATCTTTATATTATACATCCATAATGATCGGAAGGATCATTGGTTTTCTCTTGGTTCTTTTCCAGATAAAATCATTCATTGTGTCGCGGATCACAAGCTTAATCTTGCTCCAGTCAGCATGACGGCTCATCAGACATTTTTCAACCGCTTCCGTAACAACCTTCCGTGCCTCTTCCATCAGGCTTTCAGATTCACGTACATAAACAAATCCACGGGATACGATATCAGGTCCGGCAAGAAGCTGGTTGGTACGCTTTTCCAGTGTCAGAACAACAATCAGGATTCCGTCTTCTGCCAGATGCTGACGATCACGCAGTACAATATTACCGACATCACCAACACCGAGTCCATCTACCAGGATTTCTCCTGTGTGTACCTTATCTAAAACTTCTGCACTTTCATCATCCAGTGCGAGTACATCGCCTGACTTGAGGATAAAAATGTTGTCCTTCGGAATCCCAAGAGATTTTGCAATACCTGCGTTCGCTTTCAGATGACGGTATTCTCCGTGAACCGGAATTGCATATTTTGGTTTTACCAGTGAATAGATCAGCTTCAGCTCTTCCTGGCACGCATGTCCGGATACGTGCGTATCCTGGAAAATAACATTCGCTCCCTTTTCAGAGAGTTCATTGATGATATTCGATACCGCTTTTTCATTACCCGGGATCGGATTAGAGCTTAAAATGATCGTGTCACCCGGCATGATCGAGATCTTCTTATGGATATCTGCTGCCATACGTGACAGAGCCGCCATAGATTCTCCCTGGCTTCCGGTTGTGATGATCGTTGTCTTCTCTCTTGGATAGTTTTTCAACTGATCTGTCTCGATCAGCGTATTCTCCGGCACATTCAAATAGCCAAGCTCTGATGCAACCGAAATGATATTTACCATACTGCGGCCTTCTACAACTACTTTACGTCCATACTTGTAAGACGTATTGATGATCTGCTGTACACGGTCTACATTCGAAGCGAAGGTTGCTACAATAATTCTTGTATTGGAGTGTTCGGCAAAAAGCCGGTCAAATGTAGCTCCCACTGTCCTTTCTGACTGTGTAAAACCAGGTCTCTCCGCATTGGTACTGTCTGACATCAATGCCAGTACCCCTTTCTTGCCAATTTCTGCAAAACGCTGCAGATCAATCGCATCACCAAATACCGGTGTATAATCTACCTTAAAGTCTCCGGTATGCACAACAATACCTGCCGGCGAATAGATTGCCAGTGCCGATGCATCCTGGATACTGTGGTTCGTCTTGATAAATTCAATTCTGAATTTTCCAAGATTGATCGACTGTCCATGGCGCACTACTTTTCTTTTGGTTGAGCGGAGAAGATTGTGCTCTGTGAGCTTTTTCTCGATAATTCCCATAGTCAGCTTTGTTGTATAAATCGGCAGATTAATCTCTTTAAGCACATAAGGAAGCGCTCCAATGTGATCCTCATGTCCATGTGTGATCACAAAACCCTTCACCTTATCCGCATTGCTCTTAAGGTAACTGATATCCGGGATTACAAGATCGATTCCGAGCATATCATCTTCCGGGAACGACAATCCGCAATCTACTACAATAATACTGTCTTCATATTCAAAGGCAGTGATATTCATTCCGATCTTTTCAAGGCCTCCAAGCGGAATGATCTTAAGTTTTGAGTTGCTTTTTTTCTTCAATCTCACACCTCCATATATTTTATGTATCTCATCCGTACATTTAATTATCGTAAAATTCGGAGTCCGCCTCTGTGTGCGAACCCCGTTCTTATCTGTCAGAAATATTCTTTTGACAGTTCCGTCTACACTTCAATCTCCACATCCTCCAGAAGCTCTTCGAACACCTTGAGTACGGCATTAAGCTCTACTTCCTCTTCTACCATCTCATAAACGCTGTCCTTCTCTTCCGGCGTACTTGTATCCTTCAAGATCAGGCACTCTGCATCATCCTCTTCTGAATCTGCAACCAGAAGGTAAGTCACTCCATTCAGTCTGGTCTGCTCCACAACAAAAAATTCTTCTGCTTCGCCGCCTTCTCCGCATGTAAACGTTAATTTTTCATTCTTCATATACTTTCCCCTTATCGTCTGATTGTATTCCAAAGCCTGTTACTTTTGCATACCCAGAGAGTCCAGATATCCCTGCAATATAAATACAGCCGCGATTTGATCCACATACTGCTTGCGGTTCTCCCGTCTTACGCCGGATTCCATAAGTGTCCGTTCCGCTTCCACCGTTGTAAGGCGCTCATCCCACATCACGATCTCAATGCCGGTACGCCGCTTCAGCATCTCTCCAAATTCCAGTGCCTTCTCTGCCCGTTCTCCGATATCATTATTCATATGTTTCGGAAAACCGATCACAAACTTCTCTACTCCATATTCGGTTGCAAGGCTCTCAATCCTTGCCAGTGTCTTCCGAAGCTTGTTCTCGTCCTTCCTCGTAACCGTCTCCACTGCCTGTGCCGTAATCCCCAGAGGATCACTTACAGCAACACCTACGGTCTTCGTACCATAATCAAGTCCCATTATCCGCATCATATCTTCAACCTACAGTTCATGTCTGATATAAGCTTTTAATAATTCTTCTACTATCTCATCCCGCTCAACCTTCATCACAAGGCTTCTTGCTCCGTTATAGCTGGTAATGTATGTAGGATCACCGGACATAATGTATCCTACAATCTGATTCACCGGATTATATCCTTTTTCCACCAGAGCATTATATACAATTTCCAGAATATCTTTTGCCTGGATCTGTGGTCCTGTCTCTACCTGAAAAAATTGTGTATTCGTTATATCTTTCATCTTACGACCTCCAATACTTCATATTCATTTTAATATAATCTATACAAAAATTCAATGCATAATTTGTGAAAGTGAAGTAAGTTCTATCTCTTTTAACTGATTGGTCCACCGGTCTGCCTGTTCCGGTTCGCATGGAACCCCAATCCGCAGATATTCCTTGGTGTGCCCTGTGACATAATTTTTCCCATCACGCTCTGTCATCTCTTCAAATAGAACTTCCACCTTTTTTCCAAGCCATCCTTCTTCATAGCGCTGCATTTTTTTACGGTTCAGTTCCAGCATGATATTGCTTCTTCGCGTTTTTTCATGTTCCGGGATCTGCCCGTCCATCTTCGCAGCCTTCGTTCCCTGGCGCTTTGAATACTTAAATATATGAGTCTCATAAAAATTGATGCTGTCTACAAAGTCCCGGGAGGCTTCAAATTCTTCCTCTGATTCCTGCGGGAATCCTACGATCACATCGGTTGTCAGTGCCGGATTTTCAAAATACTTCCGGAGAAGCTCACATTTTTCCCGATATTCTGCCGCATCATATCTGCGGTTCATCCGTTTCAGGGTTGCATCACATCCGCTCTGCAGAGACAGGTGAAAATGCGGACATATCTTCGGCAGGCAAGCCAGTTCTTTTGCAAATTCTTCCGTCACGATACGCGGTTCCAGAGAACCCAGACGGATCCTTTTGATCCCTTCAACTCCATGTACCGCGCGGATCAGATCCAGGAGTCCTTCTGTCTGCTTTCCATTTTCATCTTTCCATTCCAATCCGTAAGAACTGAGATGGATTCCGGTAAGCACCACTTCCTGATACCCATGTTCCGCAAGTGTACGCACCTCTTCCACTACATCTTCCTTTTTCCTGCTGCGCACGCGTCCTCTCGCATAAGGAATGATGCAGTAGGTACAGAACTGGTTGCAGCCATCCTGCACTTTCAGATATGCCCTTGTATGCTCTGCTGTCCGGGAAAGATGGAGGCTCTCATACTCGAAGGTATGGTTAATGTCAATGACCTCCTGCATCTGTTCCGGAATGTCTTCTTTAAAATATTCTTCCAGAAGGCGGATCAGATCCTTTTTTTTATTATTCCCGATTACAATATCTATATTCTCATCCAGCTCACCCATATCCGCCTGCGCCTGCACATAACAGCCGGCCGCTACGATCACTGCATCAGGATTCTGTTTTCGGGCACGATGGATCATCTGTCTGGACTTGCGGTCTGCCATATTCGTCACCGAGCAGGTATTGATCACATAGACATCTGCCAGATCATGAAACGGTACGATCTCATATCCGTTCTTTTCCAGCAGTTCCTGCATCGCTTCTGTTTCATAAGCATTTACCTTACAGCCCAGGTTGTGTAATGCTGCTTTTTTCATAAATTCATCCTACTTTCAATATTTATAACATTTAACGAAAATTTCATTCATTCTTCGGCGTTTTGTTCCTTGACTTTTTTATGTATAACTTTTAATATAACTATAGAAAATGAAATCAAGGAGGTGTGTTTTCAATGAAAACCGTACAAATTTCTTTAAATTCTATCGACAAAGTAAAATCATTCGTAAACGAAATCACAAAATACGATTACGATTTTGACCTGGTATCCGGAAGATATGTGATTGATGCAAAATCTATCATGGGTATCTTCAGTCTTGATCTTTCTAAACCGATCGATCTGAACATCCATGCTGAGAACCAGGATGCTGATAACATCATCGAACTTCTGAAACCATACTTAGTATAATAGAATGTGAAGTATCAGGACGCAGTACATTTTCTGTACTGCGTCCTTTCTTTTTTTGAGGAGAGCCTGAAAAAGCTCCCCTTTTTCTTTTATTATTTTACGATGATCGTCTCCACAGTATTCACTGCTTCTGCAAACAGTTCATCAATCTTTTCACTTAAGTTTTCTTCTGATTTGCGGATCACTTCTACATTCGGTTTGGTTACCGGATGTTTTGCCACGAAGATCGTACAACAATCTTCGTATGGAAGAATGGAAGTCTCATAGGTTCCGATCTTCTCTGAAATATCTACGATCTCCTGCTTGTCAAATCCGATCAGCGGCCGATATACCGGCAATGTACATACATCGTTGGTTGCCATCAGGCTCTGCATGGTCTGGCTTGCCACCTGTCCGATACTTTCACCAGTAATAAGTCCCAGGCATCCGTCTTCTTTTGCAAAATGCTCTGCAATCCGCATCATATAACGGCGCATGATGATCGTCAGTTCATCATGTGGGCATTTTTCATAGATATAAAGCTGGATATCGGTAAAGTTGACTACATGCAGCTTGATCGGTCCTGTATATTTGGAAACCTGCTTTGCAAGATCCACTACCTTCTGTTTGGCCCTCTCGCTGGTGTACGGCGGTGCATGGAAATAGGTTGCCTCCAGTCCGACGCCACGTTTGGAGATCATATAACCTGCAACCGGACTGTCGATTCCACCGGAAAGCAGAAGCATCGCGGTTCCATTGGTCCCGATCGGCATACCGCCAGGTCCCGGAATGATCTCGGAATAGATATAAATCTCTTCTCTTACCTCTACATGAAGCAGTACATCCGGGTGGTGTACATCTACCCGGATTTCCGGGAATGCATACAGAATAGCTTCTCCGAGGTCATAATTGATCTCCATTGATTTCTTCGGATAGGTTTTCTTTGCACGACGGGACTCTACCTTAAATGTGATATTCTTATCCGGATAAACCTCATCCATGTATGCGATCACATCTTTTTTCAGTTCTTCAAATCCTTTATCCTCTACACGGACAACCGGACAGATCCCTACAATTCCGAATACTCTTTTCAGAGCTTCTACCACTTCATCTCCGTCATAATCTCCGTCACAGTCCACATAAACTCTTCCCTGTGCTTTATAAGTATGGAATAATCCATCCAGGTCCTTTAATGAATGCTTGATCTGTCTTACCAGCGCATCCTCGAACATATAGCGGTTCTTTCCTTTGATTCCGATTTCTCCATATTTTATCAAATAAGTCTGAAACTTCATTCTTTCCTCCTAATGGCGTGTGTACTTTCTAAGCATCGGTACACAATTATATAATGTTTCCAGCGTATAGTCAATTTCTTCTTCTGTAGTAAATTCTGACATACTGAATCTGAGCGTTGCGTCCAGATATTCTTTTCCGGCTCCGATTCCCTTTAGCACTCCGCTGATCGCCGGATGGTTGGATGCACATGCCGAACCGGATGATACATAAATTCCCTTCTCTTCCAGTGTATGAAGAAGAACCTCACTCCGGATTCCTGCAAATCCCACACTGATGATATGTGGTGCACTTGTTTCATCATAAAGTCCGTGGATCACAGTATGATCGATTTTCTGTACCCCTTCGATAAAGTGCTGTTTCAAGGCACGCATATGTGCCACCTTTTCATCCAGGTCTGTGTAAATCGTCTTTGCTGCCAGCCCGATTCCTGCAATCCCCGGTACATTTTCTGTTCCGGAACGCATGTTTTTCTGCTGCTCGCCTCCGAAAATGATCGGTTTTACTTTTGCTTTTTCATTGATATAGATAAAACCGATTCCCTTCGGTCCATGGATCTTATGTCCGCTTACAGAAAGCATATCGATTCCCATCTTTTTCGGGTAAATCTTATATTTTCCAAATCCCTGTACTGCATCCACATGGAACAGGATATTTTTATTATAAGCCTTTACGATCGCAGATGCTTCTGCAATCGGCTGAACCGATCCCACTTCGTTATTCACATACATGACCGATACCAGGATCGTCTCGTCACAGAGCGCTTCCTTTAACGCATCCAGGCGGATCCGTCCATACTCATCAACCGGAAGATAGGTCACACGATAGCCCTCCTCCTCTTCCAGGTAACGCATGGTATTGAGAATTGCCGGATGTTCAATTGAACTGGTGATCAGATGCTTGCCGGCACGGTGATTGGCACGTGCACCTCCGATCAATGCAAGGTTGTCACTTTCTGTTCCACCGGATGTGAAATAAAGTTCCTTTTCCTGCACCTTCAGAATTTTTGCAAGTGTCTCCTTCGCCTCACGGACATACGCTTCTGCATCCACACCTTTTTTATGCATGGAGGATGGATTGCCGTAATCCTCACACATCACTTTTCCGACTATATCCCGAACACACTCATAGGCTCTCGTTGTTGCTGAATTATCCAGATAAACTTCCATTTTTCTTTGTCTCCCAAACACTTCTTCTCTTTATCTTATGCAGTTCTTTGCCTGCCGGTCTACTGTTCCAGTTCAAACATCAGTACAGCAAGCGTTGCAAGTCCGGCTGTCTCTGTCCGCAGGATCCGCCTGCCCAGGGTGATGACCTTCGCCCCCATACTGACTGCTGCATCAACTTCTTCCGGTTCAAATCCACCCTCTGGTCCGATAAAAATCCCAACAGACTGTCCACTTTTAATCTGGCGGATCACTTCTCTTGTCACTTCCATACCACCTGCAAGTTCATACGGAAGCAACGTCACATCAAGCTCTTCTGCCATTTTCAGTGCTTCTTTATAAGAAAGCGGCATGGTAACTTCCGGGATCCGGCTTCTTCCGGCCTGCTTTGCCGCACTTTCTGCGATGGAATTCCAACGGTCTGCTTTTTTCGCTGCTTTCTTATCATCCAGACGAACAACAGAACGCTTCATCGCTACAGGAATCACCTGATACACGCCAAGCTCCACCGCTTTTTGTACGATCAGCTCCATCTTGTCGCTTTTAGGAAGCCCCTGGAAAAGATACAGCTTTGACGCCGGTTCCGTGTCCGCTTCCATCTCTTCCAGAATATGCAGAACCGCCACATCTTCTTCATAGGCTTCCACCTCGCACAGATAGGTTCTGCTTTCTCCGTCACTGATTTCAGCCTTTTCATGCAGCTTCATCCGGAGCACATTCTTCATATGATTAACATCTCCGCCTTCAATCCGGATCTTATCTCCGGAGATCTGCTGTGGTGTTACAAAAAAATGATGCATCTTTTCTGATCCTCTCTGCCTACGCTTTCGTTTCTTTTCTCGCTGTTACAGATACCCATTCTCCCTGATGATGAACCTCCAGGACCGTGAGTCCTGCTGCCTCTACCGCTGCTTTTACCGTCTCCTCCTTGTCTTCGATGATACCACTTGTCACGTAGATACCACCATCTTTTAACTGGTTCACGATCACCGGTGTCAGCGGCACCAGTACGTCTGCAAGAATATTCGCCACAACGATATCATAGCATCCATAACCAACTTTATCCTGGACCTCCTTATCATCAATGATATTTCCGATCATTACTTCGTATTTATCCTTTGAAATACCGTTGACTTCCATATTTTCATAGGTTGCATCAATCGCACACGGATCCAGGTCTGTTCCTACAGAATACTTTGCACCGAACATCAACGCCAGCATTCCAAGAATTCCACTTCCGCATCCTACATCCAGAATTCTGGTGTCCTCTGTCACATATTTGCGGAGCTGACGGATGCAGAGCTGTGTGGTCTCATGCATTCCCGTTCCGAATGCAGTTCCCGGATCGATATGCACGATCATCTTGCCTTCATCTTCCGGCTTTACTTCTTCCCAGGACGGAATGATCAGGATATCATCCACATAGAACTGGTGAAAATATTTTTTCCAGTTATTGACCCAGTCCACATCCTCTGTCTGGGATTCTTCTATCGTTCCTTCACCTACTTCCACATAGGCACGCATATCTTCCAGTTCATTTTTCACAGCTTCCAGAAGACTTTCTTTATCTTCATCTTCTTCCAGATAGAAACTGATATATGCGATGCCGTCATTGATTCCTGTCTCCGGAAGGATATCAACAAACATCTGCTCTTTTTCCGCCTGTGTCATCGGAATCTTATCCTCAATCTCGATTCCCTGTACACCAAGGTCCATCAGCATACTACTGACAATGTCTTCTGCCTCGGTTGTTGTCTTTAATCTGAATTTATTCCACTTCATATTGGTTCTCCTTTTATTGTTGTCCAAGCAAATAATCAATAAACTGCTGTGCAGTACGTCCGCTTAATCCACCATGGCTCAATTCCCATTTGTTTGCCTCCAGAAGAAGCTTTTCCTCTTCCATCTCGACACCGTAACGATCTGCAAGCGTGGTGACAATCTTCTGGAATTCTTTTTTATCCGGTTTTCCAAAATAAATGGTCACGCCGAATCTTGCTACCAGCGAAAGTTTCTCCTGTACGGTATCATTGGTATGCAGTTCTTCATCTCTGTCAGCTTTATCTTTGAATGTCTCACGTACCAGATGTCTTCTGTTGGAAGTTGCATAGATCAGGATATTATCCGGTTTCTTCTCCAGACCGCCTTCGATCACCGCTTTCAGATATTTGTACTCAATCTCGAATTCTTCAAAAGAAAGATCATCCATATAAATAATAAATTTGTAATTCCGGTTCTTGATCTGTGCGATCACATCATTCAGGTCTTTGAACTGATGCTTGTACACTTCGATCATACGAAGTCCCTGGTCATAATACTGGTTCAGGATTGCCTTGATCGAAGAAGATTTACCGGTTCCGGCATCACCAAAAAGCAGACAGTTATTAGCTTTTTTACCCTTTACAAATGCCTCGGTATTATCGATCAGTTTCTTCTTGGCAATGTCATAGCCCACCAGATCGTCCAGATGGACGTGTGCGATCTTGGTGATCGGCACGATCTGTGCTCCTTCTTCCGTATGCTCAATACGGAATGCCTTGTGAAGTCCGAAAGTTCCCACTCCAAATTCTTTGTAGAACTGGGTTACAGTTGTCTTAAATTCTTCTGCATCATCTGTCTGCGCAAGAGCTTTGCTTAAGTCGCAGATCCGGTCGCGAATCCTCTTGTTAAATACATGTCCCTTGGCATTGACCGGATGATAGTCCTCAATCAGTTCCAGGCTGTCTGTACCGAGCTTTTCACCCATCTCTTTCAGATCATATTCGAACAGTTCTTTGAAAATCTTAAAATCATGAAGGGCTGCTTTATTGACGCTTCCCTCTACCTCTCCTACCACTTCACAGGCTGTGCTGTAAGCATTCTCACTGTTGGCAAGCAGGAACGTCAGGAAGGTATGCCAGAGGTTCCCCTCGAATCCATAGTTTGCAGCCAGCTCGATCAGCTCATTTAAATTTTCGAAAAGAAGGCTCTTCAAATCCTCTTTGTTGTAATAATCATTATCTGCATTGTCGATCAGAAATGTCATGTCCCGAAGCAGATCTTCATGTTCCATATAACGATATAATATCAGTTCATTTGTTCTCATAGCCGTGTCCTCTCTTTTTCAGTCTAATAATTTCCAAGGATTTTCAGATTCAGTGCTTCTTCCCTCAGTCCACGGATCGCATTTTTCACTGCGGCATCTGCCAGATTTCCTTCAAAGTCCACAAAGAAACGATATTCCCAGCTTTTTCCTTCTACCGGCCGGGATTCGATCTTTGTCATGTTCAGGTCATTGTAAATAAAATGGGAAAGCAGATGGTACAACGATCCACTCTCATGCGGTATTTCAAAGCAAATACTGATCTTGGATGCATTTTTCAGGAATACCTTCTGGTTTGTGACAATGATAAATCTTGTACTGTTGTCAGATTCGTCATTGATCTCTCTTGCCAGGATATCCAGTCCGTAAAGCTCTGCTGCATATTCGTTGCAGACAGCTGCCTGCGTGGTATCCTGGTCTTCCATCATCTTCTTGGCCGCCATAGAAGTATTGGCAACACTGATCTGCTGCCAGGTTCCGTGTTCATCCAGGAAATGGGATGTCTGCATCAGTCCTTGTGGATGTGAATACACTCTTTCAATGCTGGAAAGTGTAGTTCCTTTCACTCCGGCAAGCATATGCTTAATCGGAAGGACCGTCTCTCCTACAATGTAATTTTCAAATTCCACCAGAAGGTCATACACCTGTGTCACCGGACCTGCGGAAGAATTTTCAATTGGAAGGACTGCATAATCTGCGCTTCCCTCTTCAATTGCTTCCATTGCATCACGGAATGACGGTACATGGAAGTTTTTCACATTTTTCCCAAAATATTTTAACATAGCTGCCTGGTTGTTGGCTCCTTCCACTCCCTGGAAGACCACACGTGCACCATCAAGATCCAGCTGATCCAGTCCGATAAAGGGAAGTCTTCCCAGAACTCCTTCCTCAGAAAGACGCTGGTACTGCAGCTTTCTGCTCATGCTCATCAGCTGTTCAAAAAGCTCCCGGATCCCTTTTTTGTTAAAATCTGTGGACACCTTTTCTGCTACTGCTGCCAGTTTCTCGTTCTCTCTTGTCTTATCAAATACCTTTCGTCCGTTCTTTATCTTATATTCTGCAACTCCTTCGCAGACCTTCATACGTCTCTCATAAAGCGTGGTGATCTGGTCATCGATCACATCCAGCTCTTTTCTCATCTCTTCCAGACTCTGCATTGTCCCACTCCTTATCGTTTTATCCTTATGTCTTCTTACGCTGACGTTACTAATTTTTCATTATAATATATTTTTTCTGTAAAATCTACATTTCTTCGCAAACCCGATCAGAAAAAACATGTAAAACTTTGTTGAAATAACCATGTTTTTGTTATATTATAGATAAAGAATATATGAACCCGCACATATTCTGCGGTTATTTTTAAGGAGGTTTCTTATGAGACATTTAATGAGTCCTTTAGATTTTTCTGTGGAAGAGCTCGACCAGCTTATGGATCTTGCAGGTGATATCGAAGCTCATCCGGAAAAATATGCACACGCCTGCGCAGGCAAAAAGCTTGCCACTTTATTCTATGAGCCAAGTACCCGTACCCGACTGAGTCATGAAGCAGCAATGATGAATCTCGGTGGTAATGTACTTGGCTTTTCTTCGGCAGCTTCCAGCTCTGCTACCAAAGGGGAAAGCGTAGCAGATACGATCCGTATGGTTTCCTGCTATGCAGATATCTGTGCGATCAGACATCCAAAAGAAGGTGCACCGATGGTTGCAGCGCAGTACTCTTCAATCCCGGTGATCAACGCAGGTGATGGCGGACATCAGCATCCTACACAGACACTGACTGACCTTTTAACCATCCGTTCTTTAAAAGGACGTCTGAATAATCTGAAGATCGGACTCTGTGGAGATCTCAAATTCGGTCGTACCGTACATTCTCTGATCAATGCCCTGGTGCGTTATGAGAACATCGAGTTTGTACTTATTTCACCGGAGGAACTCCGTCTGCCAGGTTATGTACGCAAAGACGTACTGGATAAGAAAAATATCCCATATACAGAAGTAGAACGCCTGGAGGATGCCCTTCCGGATCTCGATATCCTTTATATGACACGTGTTCAGAAGGAACGTTTCTTCAACGAGGAAGATTATATCCGTATGAAAGATTTCTACATCCTGGACAAAGAGAAAATGGAACTTGCACCAAAAGATATGCTGGTTCTCCATCCACTTCCGCGTGTCAACGAAATTTCTGTTGAAGTTGATGATGATCCAAGAGCTGTTTATTTCAAGCAGGTACAGTATGGTGTCTATATCCGTATGGCACTGATCCTGACACTTTTGGATATTCATGTAGATTAAGGGAGGCGAAAGACATGGTTGAAAATACACTGAACATTGGGAAAATTTCAGAGGGCTTCGTACTGGATCACATCAAAGCAGGAAAAAGCATGGATATCTACAAATATCTGAAACTTGATCAGCTTGACTGCTGCGTAGCCATCATCAAGAATGCCAAAAGTAACAAGATGGGTAAAAAGGACATCATCAAGATTGAATGCCCGATCGATATCATTGATCTGGATATCCTTGGTTTTATCGATCATAATATCACGGTAAACATTATCGAAGATTCCAAGATTGTTGAGAAAAAAGAACTGAAACTGCCATCTGAAATCAAGAATGTGATCAGATGCCACAATCCGAGATGTATTACTTCAATTGAACAGGGACTGGATCATGTGTTTGTACTGACTGATCCGGAGAACGAAGTGTATAGATGTAAATACTGTGAAGAGAAATACAACAGAAAGCGGGGCTAGCGTCGGCTTGTTGGACTAGGCGGACAGGTGCCACGCAAAGGACGCATGAAAAAAGAAAATTTTTTCATGCGTCCTTTATTTTTTGTCTCCTTCGTACAGTAAGAAAGGAGATCTTGGTATTGCTCGTCCTGTTTTCTGCAGTATGTTTGTCCGGCACAGCATACAGTGGATATTGACAGAATGCAGTCATAGGCTTGCAGGGACAAAGCACATCATCACTGCGGATCTTCCTATTTTCTTCAGTCCTGACATATCCAACTCATACACATTCCAACAAGCAGGATCAGCGCAATACTTAATAACATAAAAAATACCTCCTATAGACGCAGAAAAACAAAAGCGAATATGTCTTCGAAACTTCTGGTATTTGTCCATAAAAATCTTTCTCTTGATTTAAAACAAATCCAGCATATTATCCAGATACAATTCCTCTCTTACATGCAGCTGATATTCCGGCTTTGTCATATAATACAGCAGAAATTCCAGGATCAGCGCACTTCCAAGTCCCCTGCCTTCGATCTTAAAATTTGTAAATCCCATCGGCAAATAGATATTTTTGATATCATCTACACTGATAAATCCCGGATTTGTCATTGCTTTTGAAAAACGATAGCCTTCCTTTGCATTTGGCGCAGTACACCGGTGTTCCTCTCCATCTTCTCCGAGATTCTTCCGGCTCACATCCTCATAACAGGCTTTCCGGTCCCTGCAGCCGAACCAACAACACTCATTACACAGGAATTCGACTTTATCCTTCTGACCTTCTGATAATGTATTCCATTTATCCAACATCTTATTCAGACGGAAATCCGGCACGACATATTGAAAATCTTCTCTCTGGATTTCCCGCAGACACTCCTGAAATTCGGTCAACACTTTCGTGGTAGATGAAACCAGATAGAACCCCGGATACTTCTTTTTCAGATAATCCACCAGCAGCTCTGAATGCACGATCACACCGTTTTTCACACCTGTGCTTTTCTCAAATAACTGACAAAGCATATTGCATCTCTGATCCGCAAGGTGCTCTTTCCTGAGCAGAGAATTACTAAAGGTCAGACGGGCAGAAATCCCGTACTTCTGCATAAGTGCAAGCACTTCTTCCGTCTCTGCTTCTCCTGCTTCCACACGTCCTCCGCCCCACAGGCAGTCTTCCGGGGCTCCATAAATGGAACCAATCTCACACCAGTCATAGAAATACTCCCTGTGTGTATAAAACAGCGGCAAAAAAAGTCTGTACAGTTCATAAAATTCAAACAAGCCCGGAAGATGGTAATATGCTACATTTCCTCTTTCCAGACTTTGAAAACAATCATTCCTCATTTGACACTCCTACATAACTTTAATCCTCCTAAAACTACCATATTTTCCAAACGATTGTCAAACGGATTATCACGTTTTTTTATTTTTCATTCCACTCAAAAAATCATTCACACAATACTACAATATCATAAAAATTAAAGTTTTTTAAATGGCACCGCAACAAAAAAAGAATCTATATCCTTCATGAATATGAATACAGATTCTTTTCAAAATTTCTCAATTAAAAATAAAAAAGCAAGCAAAACGATAAGCCGGGTTATGTCGTGGACGTTCATCTATCCAGTTCTGCTGTTGCCAGCAGACTCAAGCGACCAACCTGAAGCATGACGGGCCGCCATACCACTTCTTTTCGGTCTTGCTTCGGATGGGGTTTACATATGCCCTGTGTGTTACCACCCAGGCGGTAGTCTCTTACACTGCCCTTCCAACCTTACCTGCATCTGCAGGCGGTATATTTCTGTTGCACTATCCTTAGAGTCACCTCTACCGGACGTTATCCGGCATCCTGCCCTGTGAAGCCCGGACTTTCCTCGTCTGCGGCCTTTCGGCACCTGCATCCGCGAACGTCTGTCTTACTTGCCTTAGATACTTTATCACATTTTTTTATCAGTGTAAAGGATTTCTTCTACACTCCCGGATCAACCTGCAGCTCATTTCCGTCTGCGGCCGTTGTCGCAAGAGTATCACAACGTTCATTCTGCGGGTGTCCATCATGCCCTTTTACCCAATTGAAGTTCACCTGGTGCGGCTTTTTCGCTTCCAGAAGACGCTTCCACAGGTCGGTATTCTTGACCGGCTCATTCTTCCCACGCTTCCAGCCCTTTTTGATCCATCCCTCAATCCAGTGCTGATTGAATGCATTGACCACATATTGGGAATCAGAATAAAGCTCTACCTCGCAAGGTCTGTTGAGCGCTTCCAGCCCCCGGATGACAGCCATCAGCTCCATCCGGTTATTGGTTGTCCGCACATAGCCGCCGGAAAGCTCTTTAACGTGAAGTTCTCCCTTCGGGTCTACATATTCCAGAACGACTCCATAACCGCCCGGTCCGTCCGGATTACCTCTTGCCGCTCCATCTGTATAAATACTGACTTTCATAAATTGTCTCCTTATAGTTCAAATACCTGTCCCTTTTCCCGGACCCGCATGATCTTCTCCCGGTATGGTTCTGATACTTCCATTCCGATAAGCCGGTCCTGCACCTCGTACTGCTTCCACATATGCATCGGAAATACAATCTTCGTATCCGTATGCCGCATATACCAGTCAAAGCCCCAGTAAAACTGCTCTTCCTGTCTCGGGTCAAGCACGACAAATGCAAGATCGATCTTCTCACCGGCCAGCGTTTCAATCTCCTTTTGATAATCGCCGCGCATCATCCGGTTATACGCATCATCTTCCTCTTCCCAGTGCCACCAGTTCAGATCCCCTGCATGATAAATGATCCTGTCTTCGCATCTTACCAGAAAGGCAACCCCTTCATCGGTTGAGCACAGACTTTTTACCTTTGTATCCCCGACAGTAATCTCATCCCTTTTTCGCATGAAATGTTCCGATTCACGCTGCTCCTTTTTCGCAATTCTGATATCCTTCGGGAAAATATATTCCACATCCGGATACACATCCGCAAGCTTCAGGATCTCTCTGTTAAAATGATCCGGATGGGAATGGCTGGCAAACACCAACAGCTTCTTCGCTGGATCAAACTCCGGCATCGTTCCTTCATAATAGTCAAATAATAGAATATGGGATTCCAGTTCCACCGAAAATCCGCTGTGTCCGATATACGTCACCCTCATCTGTCTGCCTACTCCTCAACATCATCATGTTCACCGGCTGCCGTCTCTGTCGCATAAACAATCTCCGGAAGAACATATTCCAGACACTCTTTAATGATCTTCGGACTTCCCGGAAGATTGACGATCAGGGATTTACCCCGGATACCTGCTGTTCCTCTCGTCAGCATTGCCCTTTTTCTGGTCCGTGTCATAAAAAGACGCATCGACTCTCCGATCCCCGGAATCTCCTTATCGACCACTGCCTTTGTCGCTTCCGGAACACAGTCCTCTTCTCTGCATCCGATCCCACCGATCGTAAGGATCAGATCTGCCATCTGTGCATCCGCGATCTTCGCAAGGATCTTGCGGATAACCTCCCTGTCATTTGGTACCGGCTGTACAAGCTCTGTCTTGAAGCTGACCTGATCGAGCACTCTTCGCACGATTGGCGAACACGTATCATCCTTCTGTTTTCTGTATATCATGGTGTCTGCTGATACAATTGCTACTTTCATAGATGTCCCTCTTTTCTTTTCTCCTCACGTATAGATTTCATGGTATCTTATATGACCATTCATTCCATGAAAATGTATCCCCTAACGTATAGACTTTAGTATAACATACTCTCGGATTGCCATGCAAGTTTCCTGCCGCCAATCGAATTGATTTAAGAAAAATTTTAGATAATGATGCAAACCATACCTCCGTTGCTGTCATTGACGATCTTCTGCATGGTGTCCTGCAGTTTTGCCTGACTCTCATCTCCGATCATGGCGATCTTGTTTCGCACGCCATCCATCACCAGCTCTTCGATCGATTTTCCGAAAATATTGGTTCCCCAGACTCCATCCGGGCTCTTTGCCGCCTCGTTGATATAATTTACCAGATCCTTTGCCTGCTGCTCACTCCCCACGATCGGCGCGATCTCGGTCTCAATGTTAGCTCGGATCATATGGATAGAAGGTGCTTCCGAACGGATCTTTACTCCGTATTTATTGCCCTGCCGGATTACCACTGGATCGTCCAGCCGGATTTCTTCTCTTGTCGCGCTGACTACACCGTAGCCTTTCATTTTAACCGAAGCAAGTGCATCTTTGACACTTTCATATTCTTTCTGGAGCATGGCAAGATTACGCACTGTATGGATCAGATCATATTCCCCGCTGATCTGCGTTCCGGTCAGATCACTTAACATTTCATAATAACAGCCATCTTCCACCTTGATTTCAACCGAGATCTCACCGGTATCCATGGACACACCTGTTACATTTACTGCATTTATGTAGGTACTCTGCTCCGGCTTCCGGATCTCCATCGCATCCCGGATTTCTCCGATTCTGCCCATGACTTCTCTTGCATAAGATACCAGCTCTTCCCGGACCTTGTGATCTGCTGTAAGTATTTCCACCCATTTTGGAAGGAAAAATTTTACTTCTGTGACCGGAAATGCAAAGAGCACATTTTCCATGATCCGGTGGATATCTTCTTCCCGGAGCTGTTCACAGTTGACCGGAAGTGCCGTTACCTGATATTCTTTCTGGATTTCTTCTGCCACGTTTTTTGCCTCTGCGCTGTACGGTTTCCGGGTATTGACCAAGACCACGAACGGCTTGCCAATGCTTTTCAGCTCCTGGATCGTTTTCTTTTCTGCCGCCCGGTAGCTGTTTCTGGGAAGCTCTCCGATACTTCCGTCTGTCGTCACAACAATCCCGATCGTAGAGTGGTCATGGATTACCTTTTTCGTCCCGATTTCTGCCGCCTTTGTAAACGGAATTTCTTTTTCGTTCCACGGCGTTTTCACCAGACGTTCTGCTCCATTTTCCATGTAACCGGCGGCTCCCTCCACCATATAGCCCACACAATCGATCAGACGCACCAGCACACTCACATCCTTTGCGAGCTGGATTTCGGCAGCTTCTTTTGGCACAAATTTCGGCTCCGTTGTCATGATGCTCTTCCCTGACGCAGACTGCGGAAGCTCATCCACCGTCCGCTCTTTTGCATGCTCATCGGTCATTTTCGGCAGCACCAGCACATCCATAAAACGCTTGATAAAGGTTGATTTGCCACTCCGTACCGGTCCTACCACACCCAGATAGATCTCTCCATTCGTCCGGCACTGTATATCCTTGTATAAATCAAATGTATCCATACACTGTCCCCCTTTGATTGCTGATACAGTGTATGCGGGCTTTCCCCTGTTTAGAACAACTATACTGCCAGTTCACTTTTACTTTCTTGCCATCAATTTCAAAATCGGGTATGATAAATGGTAACAAAAAAACGTATTACAGGCACGTAATGCCTTTCATTTATCAGAAAATCCTATTGGGATTTTCTTACAGTCAAAAAAGGAGGTATCCTATGCACGTAGGAAGAAAAGCACAAAAAAGAGAAAAAAAAGCCATGTCTGTCTCCCTGTACGGGAATCTGTTTTTCGTTATCGTTGAGATCGTCATGGCAATCTACACCAGTTCCCAGGCAGTTCTTCTGGACGCAATCTATGACGGAGTCGAGTTCTGCATGCTCCTGCCGTCGCTTTTTCTGATTCCGCTACTTTACAAGCCATCCAATGAAAAGCACCCGTTCGGTTATATGCAGATTGAATCTATGTTTGTCGTTGTCAAGGGCATTACCATGACTGGCGTTACCGTCGGGCTGATCCTGAACAATATCGAAATCATGATCCATGGTGGCAGAAAAGTCGCTTTTGATACCATTGCCTGGTTTGAATTATTTGCATTTTTTCTGGGAATTACCGTATCCATTTATCTCAAATATAAGAATCGTCTGATGGATTCCCCAATGATCACAATGGAAATGGAAGGCTGGGAGATCGACAGTATTGCCTCTTTCGGTATGGCAATTGCCTTCTTTCTTCCGGTTCTGCTGCCTTTTCCATGGTTCAGACCCATAACACCTTATCTTGACCAGATCATTACCGTCACCCTGTCCATCTTTATGCTGCCGACACCGATAAAGACGGTAATAACCGGACTTCGGGATCTGTTCCTGATCCCGCCGGAGGAAGAGACTGTTGATGAAATTAAAGAAACGATCGAACCTGTCCTAAATGCCTATGGTTACAAAAAACTCTACTATGACATTCTCCGTACCGGAAGAAAGCTCTGGATCAGTGTTTACATCACCTTTGACAAAGATCTGGTTTCCATTACCCGGTTTAAGATCGTACAGAATTTCTGTATCCAGGCTCTTGCGAAAAAATATACGGATTTTTATTTTGAACTTCTGCCGGATATTGTGTTTACCACGGATGATGAGGCATTGACCAATCATATCGTAAGCCAGTCGGAAGAAGTGGATCAGAATGCAAAATTTGCAGACTGAATTATCTGATCCTTATTCTTTAAAAATACTCATTTTCCAAGAAAAGCTGCCTTAAACGGCAGCTTTTCCTTTAAATTCTTTGATTGGATTCTTGATAAATTTTATGTACTGCTTTCTCAGCCATTCGATCAGCTTCGTCAGATACCGAAGTACCGGCTCGGTCGCAATAGAGAATATTACAAAAAGCATAATGCATTTTCTGGACATTCCCGTAATCGCAAATAACTGTGGCAGGAAGATACTGCATCCTAACAGTCCGATCACGCATCCGATCCAGACGATCATACGCAGTGCATTCATCGGCTGGCAGATTCGGTAAAGGATCATGAATCCGACAATTGCAAGCAGCATCGTCGCCGCCGTAGAAATATCTTTGGATGCAACTCCGAACGTCTGTCCAAATACAACCAGCGCACCAACCGCAAGTACATCCGTAAGTCCTGCCGGAAGTGCCTTTAAGAACACATTGGTCAGGAAGTGTCCCTTAATGATATCCCGGTTCGGCTGCAGTGCCAGGAAGAATGCCGGAATACCGATCGTATACATGCTGATCAGCGATACCTGGGATGGCTCCAGCGGATAGGTAATCATAAAGACTGCCGAGAAAATTGCAAGCAGGAAGGAAAAAATATTCTTCACCAGGAACAGACTTGCTGAACGCTGAATGTTATTGACAACTCTTCTTCCTTCCAGAACAACCTCCGGCATCCTTGAAAAATCGGATTCCAGAAGTACCACCTGGGACGCCTGGACCGCCGCATCGCTTCCTGATGCCATCGCCACCGAACAGTCTGCATCCTTCAGGGCAAGTACATCATTAACACCATCACCGGTCATAGCGACCGTCATTCCCTGCTTTTTCAGTGCCTGCACAAACTGTCTTTTCTGTTCCGGGATTACCCTTCCGAAGACCGTATATTTGCTCACCGCAAGGGCAATATCTTCTTCGGTCTTTAATGTTCCCGCATCCACGTAATTCTCTGCGCCTTCAATTCCGGCCTGCTTCGCAGTCTCCGATACGGTGATCGGATTATCACCCGAAATAACTTTTATCGCAACACCCTGGTCCGCAAAATATTTGAAAGTCGCAGGCGCTTCTTCCCTGACTTTATTGAGAAGGAGGACATAACCAAGCGGCGTTACCGTTCCAGTCAGCGGCTTACCATCCGGCTCTCCATCATAGCTTCCAAATACCAGTACACGGAACCCCCTGGACGTATACTGTTCTATTCTTCCCTGATACTTTGTATAATCCTCACGCAGGACAAATTCCGGTGCACCAAGCACATATGCCTGATCTTTGAAAATTACTCCGCTGTATTTGACCGTGGAAGAAAAAGGAATCACTTTTTCCGGCACTTTATCTGAATGCTCTGTAAAATGTTCTTGCATCGCATGCATCGTGCTGTTATCCGCGTCCATTCCTTTGACAAAATCGCCGATCATCCGGTTCAGATCCGGCATCTTTTCTTCGTCATAGGCCTTGGCTTTCACCACTTCACTGACACACATACTGTCTTCTGTGATCGTACCTGTCTTGTCAACACAAAGCACATTAACCCGCGCCAGAGTCTCGATACTCTTCATATCATGGAGCAATACCTTTTTCGATGCAAGACGCATTGCACTTACCGCAAGTGCCACGCTTGCAAGAAGATATAATCCTTCCGGGATCATGCCGATCACTGCAGCAACCATGGAGATAATACTCTGCCGGAAGCTGTCGTGATTATAGAAATAACTCTGCACAAACAAAATGATTCCTATCGGAATCAGTGCGATTCCGACCATTTTTACCAGCTTGTCCAGGGAACGGATCATCTCCGACTGTTCCCCCTGCTGCATGGCTTTTGCTTCCAGAGTCAGCTGTGAAATATAGGAATCCGCTCCAACCTTGTCCAGGCGTGCATGACAGCTTCCTGATACCACAAAACTACCTGACATCAGACGGTCT
Source organism: Coprococcus sp. AF99-45 (assembly GCF_027663865.1). NCBI lineage: Bacteria > Bacillati > Bacillota > Clostridia > Lachnospirales > Lachnospiraceae > Coprococcus > Coprococcus sp. AF99-45. The sequence continues at coordinate 89,554 of NZ_JAQDGZ010000001.1, read as the reverse complement.
CCACGCTTTTTCGTGATCTCATCAGATTCACCGGTAAGTAAAGATTCATTGACCTGAACCTCGCCAGCCTCAACAACCGCATCTGCACAGATCTGGTTCCCTGCACGAAATACAACAATGTCGTCCACAACCAGCTGATCCGCCTCCAGATTCAGCGATACCCCTCCACGGATTACTTCCGCGTGCGGTGCATTCAGCATGGTCAGCCTATCCAGTACTTTCTTGGAACGGATCTCCTGAATGATCCCGATCAGTGTATTACAGATGATAACCGGCAGGAATGTCAGATTTCGAAAAGAACCTACCAGGCACAGCAGAATCGCCAGAATCAGAAAGATCAGGTTGAAATAGGTAAATATATTATTATGAACAATCTCTTTTGTCGTAAGTCCCGGTGGAGCAACCTCATCATTGGTCCAGCCATTCTCTTCCCTTATCCGGATCTGCTCGGGATTAAGACCTACCCGGTAGTCTGGAACCACACGCTGGATCTCGCCGCGAACGACTTCTTCCTCTTGTGTTTCTTTTTCTTTTTTTCCGAATTTCATACAAAAAATCCTCCTGTATACACGTCATTATACGCCTATACGGAAGGATTTTCCATTAAGACTTTATGAAATTTCTTTGAAACTTTAATCCCACGGAAGGTTACTGTATTCGCTGCGCCCGTCACGCATCATCAGTTCACTTACCGCATCCTTTGCGGGTTTGCCTTCAAAAAGTACCTGATTGACCTTTTCCACGATCGGCATGGATACCTCATATTTTTCAGCCAGCTCTCTTGCCGCTTTTGCTGAATACACACCCTCAACTACCATCTTGACCTCAGCCATCGCTTCTTCCATCGTCATTCCCTCACCGATCAGAACACCTGCCTTACGGTTACGACTGTGCTTACTTGCACAGGTGACGATCAGATCACCGATTCCGGTAAGTCCGGTAAAGGATTCCAGCTTTCCGCCCATCTTTACACCAAGTCTTGTGATCTCCGCAATTCCTCTGGTGATCAGTGCAGCTTTGGTGTTATCCCCGTATCCTAGTCCATCTGCAACTCCGGCTGCAAGTGCGATTACATTTTTCAGGGAACCGCCAAGCTCAATTCCTTTAATATCCGGGCTTGTGTAGACACGAAATACATCATTCATGAAAATTTTCTGCAGATAAATGGCGGTTTCTTCTGTCTCTGCTCCGACTACAACCGTTGTCGGAAGTTCGCGGCTTACTTCTTCTGCGTGACTTGGACCAGAAAGAACAGCTACATTTGCCTGCGGAATCTCTTCTTCAATCTGCTCAGAAAGCGTCTTTAAAGTACCCTCTTCAATTCCTTTTGCCACATTGACCAGAATTTGCTCTTCCTTTACATACGGGCACATTTTCTTCGCCGTAGCTCTGGTTGCCATAGACGGAACTGCAAGAACGACCACATCTTTTCCTTCCACACTTCCCTGCAGATCTGTTGTGATCTCGATCTCCTCCGGGATATGAACGCCCGGAAGCTTACTTGGATTTTCCCGCTTTTTTCTGATCTCATCTGCTTCTTCTTTTAAATAAGACCAGATGGTTACATGATGTCCGTTTTTATTCAGTACCAGGGCCAGAGCCGTTCCCCAGCTTCCTGAACCGATAACTCCGATTTCTGCCATAAATTATTACCTCTTATTTTTCTTTTTTGAAAAACTGATCTTGCTCTCTGTACCATTTCTCAGACGTCCGATATTCGCACGGTGACGGATAAATGCAGAGAGAACAAAAAGTGCTCCGATTCCATACATTTCAAACAGATACTTCTGCATCATTCCAAACATTCCCATCTGTCCGTCAACGACGAGTCCGACAAGGAACAGTACGGAAATCACCAGCGATCCCAGTGATACATAACGTGTCACGGCAACAATTACGATAAACACGATCAAACATACTGCCGCAATCCGAATATCTGTAGATAAGATCATACCTGCCGTAACTGCAATTCCCTTTCCGCCCTTGAACTTCAGATAGAATGGAAAATTATGTCCGAGCACTGCCCCAAAACCTGTATACAGCGAAAGGAGCGGTAAAATATCTGCGTGAGACTGTCCGTAAATTCCGCGGACCACCAGAACTGCGATCACGCATTTGAAGCAGTCACCTAGCAGGGTGATCATTCCGGCTTTGATTCCCATGGTGCGAAGTGCATTGGTAGAACCTGCATTTCCGCTTCCCATCTTGCGGATATCTACCCCCTGAGTTTTTCCATAGAAATAGCCGGTCTGAAACAGACCAAATATATAGCCGATCAGCAAACATACAAGACGTTCCATCTTATTTGTCTTTCTCCTTTCTCTCCCTGATAAAGAATTTAAGAGACGTTCCACGGAAGCCAAACGCTTCACGGATCTTATTCTCCAGATATCTCGTATAAGAGAAATGCATCAGTTCTTTATCATTTACAAAGATGACAAATGTCGGCGGTTTGACCGCTACCTGGGTAATATAGTAAAGTTTCAGCCGTTTTCCCTTATCTGACGGCGGCTGCTGCATTGCAACAGCTTCGGTCATGATCTCGTTAAGGACACCCGTAGCCACACGGAGTGTCTGGTTCTCAATAACGGTGTCGATCATGTCAAAGAGCTTCGGAAGTCTCTGGCCTGTCAGTGCAGACACATACATGATCTCTGCGTAAGGCAGGAAAGACAGCACCATCCTGATCTGATGCTCATATTCCCTCGTGGTCTTATCGTTCTTTTCAATGGCATCCCATTTATTTACAACGATGATGACACCTTTTCCACGCTCATGTGCGATTCCTGCGATCTTGGCATCCTGCTCGGTTACTCCTTCTGCCGCATCGATCACAACCAGGACCACATCCGCTCTTTCTACTGCCGTAACTGTACGGATAATACTGTAGCGCTCCAGTTCCTCTTTGATCTTATTCTTACGGCGAAGTCCTGCTGTATCAATGAATACATACTCTTTTCCATTGTGCACTACTTCCGTGTCAATGGCATCTCTTGTAGTTCCGGCAATATCGGATACGATCACACGGTCTTTTCCGATCAGACGGTTGATGATTGAAGACTTCCCAACGTTCGGCTTCCCAACGATTGCAATTCTCGGACGGTCATCTTCCTCTTCCTGGCCTGCCCCTTCCGGAAAATGTGCCAGAACCTTATCCAGCATATCTCCGATTCCAATTCGTTCCGATGCTGAGATCGGAACCGGATCTCCGATTCCCAGATTATAAAATTCATACACATCCGGCATCATCTTGTTAAAATTGTCCACTTTATTGACAACAAGGATGACTGGCTTGTGGGAGCGGCGGAGCATATCTGCCACTTTTGAATCGGAATCTACAAGTCCCTGCTTTACATCTGTCATAAACAGGATCACATCCGCAGTGTCAATGGCGATCTGTGCCTGCTCTCTCATCTGGGAGAGGATCACATCACGGCTGTCCGGCTCGATTCCACCGGTATCGATCAACGTAAATTCTTTATCGAGCCAATTCACTTCTGCATAAATTCTGTCGCGGGTAACACCCGGCGTATCTTTAACGATTGCTATCTTTTCTCCTGCCAGTGCATTAAAAAGCGTCGACTTTCCAACGTTCGGCCGCCCTACAATGGCAACAACTGGTTTACTCATATTTTCTTCCTCCTGATATTTATTCGGAATTCTGCTTCTATATCATACTAGATTTCTTCAAAAAATGCAATTTTTTAACGCCTCTTTCTTGTCATTGCTTTTAAATAATGGTATAAAAGATAAGTAAGATTAGATAAAAAGCACTTAAAACGCTTATTATAAGGAGGCACTCATGACAAATATCGAACTTATGGAAAAAGCTCTTCCGACAGCACCACTTAAAATTGCTGCCCTGGAAAGCTGCAAGGATCTGGCAGAAAAAGTGGATCAGTACATCGTATCGTTCCGCAAAAATTCTCTGCATGATTTTCTGGATCCTGCAATCTATTCATCTTATGAAGCGGATTCTTATCTTGCAAAGAACAGTTGCCCACGTTTTGGTTCGGGGGAAGCAAAGGGAATGTTTGGCGAAAGTATCCGCGGAAAAGATCTCTTTATTATGGTGGATGTCTGCAACTACAGCCTGACATACACAGTAAACGGACATATCAATCATATGTCACCGGATGATCACTATCAGGATCTGAAGCGTATCATCTCCGCTTCTACAGGAAAGGCACACCGTGTAAATGTAATTATGCCATTCCTTTACGAAAGCCGCCAGCACAAGAGAACCAAACGCGAATCTCTGGACTGTGCAATGGCTCTGGAAGAATTAACCGCAATGGGTGTATCTAACATTCTTACATTTGACGCACATGATCCGCGTGTACAGAATGCGATCCCACTCAATGGTTTCGACAGCTTCAACCCTCTGTATCAGTTCATCAAAGCTCTGTTTAAAGCAGAACCGGATCTGAAAGCAGACAAAGACCATCTGATGATCATCAGCCCGGATGAAGGTGCAATGCAAAGAGCCGTATACTTCTCCAACGTACTCGGTGTTGATATGGGTATGTTCTACAAACGCCGTGATTATTCTACCATCGTAAATGGTAAAAATCCGATCGTTGCACATGAATTCTTAGGTGACGATGTACATGGAAAGACCGTTATCATCATCGATGACATGATTTCTTCCGGTGAAAGTATGCTGGATGTTACCAGGCAGTTAAAAGACCGCGGTGCTGAGCGTGTATTTGTATGTACTACTTTTGGTCTCTTCACAGAAGGTCTTGACAAGTTCGATGAATATTATGAAAAGGGCTATCTGGACAGACTGATCACAACCAATCTGACCTATCTGCCTCCTCAGCTTCATGATAAACCGTATTTCATTGAAGCAGATATGAGTAAGTTCCTTGCACTGATCATTGATTCGATGAATCATTCTACATCTATTAGTGCGGTTATGAATCCGACGGATAAGATTCATGATTTGCTTGCGAAGAGAAATATGAGATAAATTTTGTTGGCGGGATAGTAAGGATATATTAGCGAACAGACGCCGCAAAAGAACCATAAAACAGGACAGCTTCCTTTGTGCAAACCATTCCGATGAGCCTCTGAAAGCGAAAATCGTGTTCAGCAATGGCTTCCACGATTTTTGAGTCTCATCTCCATTGCACAAAAATGGAATCTGTCCTGTTTTATGGTTCTCTTGCGGCTGTTTGTTAGTATATTTTTACTTTTCTGGCAAACAAGAAGCTCTTTTTTATATCATATTATTTTGAAAATACTGCATCATTTTAACTAAAATGCCGTAAAACCAATATCTTTCATGGTTTTACGGCATTCTTATTTATCGTATTTACTTATACTGTCCTGTCCCCATCAAAGAATTCCTGTCCGGTCGGGTATGTATAGGAATCTCCGATTTCATGGAGAAGGACGACTTTTAATTTATTATTCAGTGTTTTTTTATCCAGCTTGATTGCTTCGGTAAGCTGTGGGAGTGGGACATCGGCTTTTACCGGAAGTTTATAAGCTTCCAGGACTTTCCGGATGTGCTCGGCTTCGCCTTTTTTGGTGAGTCCTTTCTCTTCAGCAATCTTTGTGATCTGGTACATTCCGATGGCTACGGCTTCACCGTGGCTTTCTCTTTCATAGTGGAAGTGCTGCTCAATGGTGTGGGCAAGGGTATGTCCGAAGTTCAGGAGAATCCTCTCTCCGGTATCAAACTCGTCTTCTTCCACAACACGGCGTTTGATATCGACACAGGTTGCGATCACATCAGTTAAATGCTCTTTCAGATTCTCATAGCATCCGCATTTTTCCAGAAGATCAAAAAGCTTGCGGTCTTTGATGCATCCGTATTTGATAATCTCCCCCATGCCATCCGTCACGTAACGATCCGGCAAGGTTTCCAGCACATCCGGATCGATCAGTACCATCTTCGGCTGATAAAAAGCACCTACCAGGTTCTTACCCTGCGGAAGATCGACTGCAACTTTTCCACCAACAGAAGAATCTACCTGTGCAAGAATGGAAGTTGGAATCTGTACGAACTTGATTCCTCTAAGAAAGGTCGCTGCCACAAATCCGGCAAGGTCTCCTACCACTCCACCGCCAAGTGCAACGATCAGGTCTGTTCTGGAAATCTTTGCTTCCAGAAGAGAACTGTATACCCCCGGAAGGGTTTCGAATGCTTTTGACGGTTCTCCATGTGGAATCACGGTTTCCGCACACTCATATTTTTCAGAAAGATTTTTCTTAAGCGCTTCTCCGTAATAAGAATAAACTCTGTCATCGGAAATGATCATGATCTTTGATCCCTGATACACTTCCGCTATTCTTTCTGCTGCTTCTTTCAGAATTCCTCTTTCAATATAGATCGGATAGCTGTGTTTCTTTAAATCTACCGTCATTTTCATCGTTTTGTTCCTCCCAGGCTGCTGTTTTTTACATTTCTTTACCGACTGCTTTTGCGATTCCGGTAATCTCTTTTAACAGTGTATCATATTTTTCCGGTTTCAGCGACTGTGCTCCGTCACAAAGTGCCGTTTCCGGACTGTTATGTACTTCGATGATCAGCCCGTCCGCTCCTGCCGCAACTGATGCTTTTGCCATCGGATCAACCAGCCACCATTTTCCTCCTGCGTGGCTCGGGTCTACAACTACCGGAAGATGGCTGAGTTTTCTTACTACCGGAATAGACTGAAGATCCAGTGTATTTCTGGTATAAGTCTCGAAGGTACGGATTCCTCTTTCGCAGAGGATAACATTTGGATTTCCGGATGCCATAATGTATTCTGCTGACATCATCCATTCTTCGTAAGTTGCATTAAGTCCTCTCTTCAAAAGGATCGGTCTCTTTGTCTGTCCGAGCTGTTTTAACAGGTCATAGTTCTGCATGTTACGTGCACCGATCTGGATCAGGTCTACCTTTTCATCGAAGATTTCCAGATATTCCGGTGACATCAGCTCTGTTACGATCGGAAGCCCTGTCTCTTCTCTTGCTGCACATAAGATTTCCAGACCTTCAAGACCCAGTCCCTGGAATGAATATGGGCTTGTTCTCGGCTTGAATGCACCACCACGGAGCATATTTGCACCGGATGCCTTAACAGCCTTTGCGATCTCGATCACCTGCTCTTCTGACTCCACAGAACAAGGTCCGGCGATCAGTGCCAGATGTCCGCCACCAACTTTGACACCAGATACATCTACGATGGTATCGTCCGGATGGAATGCACGGTTTACAAGTTTATAAGGTTCCTGTACATGCATAACTTTCTCAACAGAAGAGTCTACTTCGAAAAGCTTTGGATCCACACGGACCGTATCGCCGATACAGCCGATAATTGTAAGATCCTCACCTTTTACAGTATGTACTTCCAGTCCCTTTGCACGGACCATATTCTCAACTCGTTTTACATTTTCATCACTTGTTCTTGGTTTTAATACGATAATCATAATCTTTTTCCCTTTCTCTTCTCTCTACTAATCATCGAATATGTCTTTTAGAAGTTCCTTCGGAATTTCCTATGAAACAAAAAACCCCCGTCTTCTGTAAAAACAGAGGACGAGAGTATTATATACTTCGTGGTTCCACCTCATTTTACAATTGTCTCACGACAACTGCCTCGTCAGGTACGTCGTTCATAACGGTTATACCCTTGCAGATAACGGCTGCTACCGGAAATACCTATTAACAATTCTTCAAAAGAATGCATTCAGTATCCTACTCCAAGAGGAATTCAATATAATCTTCGGTATCCTTCTTCCACCGATAAAGGACTCTCTGTGACGTCTTATTATATTTACTACTTCTTTTCATTGTATTTTGATAGTAGAATATGTAATTTTTAAAATCTATAGCTTATGTTACACGAATCAATAGGCTTTGTCAATCATTTACAGCAAATTAACGCGAGAAATATTTTTCTTTGATAATATCAACCGGCATTTCTTTTCCTGTCCAAAGTTCAAATGATGCAGCACCCTGATATAACAGCATGTTCAGACCGTTCAGTGTCTGGCATCCTGCTGCTTTTGCTTTCTTCAGGAATAACGTCTCTTCCGGATTGTAGATTACATCAAATACAAACAGATCTTTTCTGAACACACTGTCATCTGTGATGATACATCTGTCTGTCTTCGGTGCCATACCGATAGAAGTTCCGTTTACCAGAATTGCACTTTCTGCGATCTCCTTTTTGAGGACTTCCGGGTCAGAGAAGTCATAGAGGTTGATCTTGCAGTCTGTCTTCTCATGAAGTTTCTCGATTGTCTTCTCCGCACGTGTGAAGAATTCATCACGGATGTTGAATACCGAAATCTCTGCTACTTTGTCAAGTGCTGCCTGGATCAGAATCGCTGCTGCGGCTCCACCCGCTCCAAGAAGTGTCATTTTCTTGCCAATGATATCAACGCCTGTCTCACTGACTGCACGCATGAATCCAATTCCGTCTGTCGTATAACCTGTCAGGACACCGTTATCATTTACAACAGTGTTGACCGCCCCACCGATCTCAGATGCCGGTGAAAGTTTATCAACCAGTGAGCACATCAGATTCTTGTCAGGCATAGTCAGGTTGAATCCTCTGACTCCCATGACTTTCAGACCATCTACTGCTGTCTTTAAGTTATCTGTTCCAACATCAAATGCCAAATATGCGTAATCCAGCTCCAGCTGGCGAAATGCCTCGTTATGCATCATTGGGGAAATGCTGTGTGCTACCGGACTCCCCAGTAATCCGGTAAGGACTGTATGTCCTGTAATCTCGTATGCCATTATCTCTTCCTCCTGCGTTACATTTTCACACTGTAAAGTGCTACTTTTGTCCTTTATCATACCATATTTTTCAAAATACGCAAGCATCGTTATAAAAAAGACGATATTTTCTGCCTTTGAAAAAACATTTTGAAAAATTTTGAATACCAAATCAGAATGAATGTTCCTATGTAACAAAAAGAGTATCACGTTTCTTCTTGTTCACGTGATACTCTTTCCTTCATGGCTTCTGACTGTTACTGTTGATATACGTTTTACTTTTTCATTTACAATCTGTTTTATTTTACACCATGGTCCACCTGGTACATATGCGAAATCATGCGGAAGATCTGACTGGTATATCCCCATTCATTATCATAAAAACCGATCAGTTTGAAAAAATGACCGTTTACCTGGATTCCTTCCCTTGCATCAAAAGAGGATGCGCTTTTCCAAACGCATCCTCTGTCACTTTTTATGCAATTACTCTGACTTTCAGAACACCCTCGATCATTTCCAGACCTTTTACCACGTCTTCTGCCACATCATTATCCACATCGATCATCGTATATGCATAGCTGCCACGGCTCTTATTCGTCATATCATCGATATTGACATTATCCTTTGCCAGAAGCGCAGTAAACTGACCGATCATGTTCGGAATATTCCTGTGCAGGATCGTAATTCTTGTTTTATCCCTTACACCCATATCGCATGCCGGGAAGTTGACAGAATTACGGATATTTCCATTTTCCAGGAAATCCTTCAGCTCTTCTACTGCCATCTTTGCACAATTGTCTTCTGATTCAGCAGTTGACGCTCCCAGATGCGGAATGACAATCGCATGCTTCACTCCTGCGATCTCCGGTGTCGGAAAGTCAGTTACATAGCGTCCGACTTTTCCACCAACAAGTGCATCCACAATGTCTTCACTGTTCACCAGTACATCTCTTGCAAAGTTCAGGATCACAACGCCCTCTTTCATCAGACTGATGGCATTCTTATTGATCATACCCTTTGTATCTTCCAGTGCCGGTACATGGATTGTGATATAATCACACTCCTTGTAGATCTCATCTACATTCTTAGTGTGATGGATACTTCTTGAAAGTCTCCATGCAGAATCTACAGAAACATATGGATCATAGCCATACACTTCCATCCCAAGATGCGTAGCCGCATTGGCAACCAGGACACCGATTGCACCAAGACCGATCACACCAAGCTTCTTTCCCTGGATCTCACAGCCTGCAAATGCTTTTTTCGCTTTTTCTGCATCTTTGGCAATATTGCCATCTTCTTCGTTCTCCTGTACCCAGTTGATACCGCCAAGGATATCTCTGGATGCAAGCAGCATACCGGCGATCACCAGCTCTTTTACACCATTGGCATTTGCCCCTGGTGTATTAAATACAACGATTCCCTGCTCCGCACATTTGTCCAGTGGAATATTATTTACACCGGCCCCGGCACGGGCAATCGCTTTTAAATCTTTATCAAATTCCAGTTCATGCATTCCGGCACTTCTTACAAGTACCGCATCTGCTCCTGCCATCTCACCGGCAGGCACATAGTCATCATTGAATTTCTCCAGTCCAACAGGAGAAATCGGGTTTAGGCAAAAATATTTATACATATTACAGATTCTCCTCCTCAAACTTCTTCATAAATGCAACCAGGGCTTCCACACCTTCGTATGGCATTGCGTTATAAATACTTGCACGCATACCCCCAACAGTACGGTGTCCTTTCAGATTCTCAAGACCTGCTTCTTTTGCCTCTTTTACAAATTTGGCATCCAGCTCATCACTGCCTGTCACAAATGGTACATTCATAAGAGAACGGTCTTTCTTTTCTACCGTACCTTTGAACAGTTTGCTCTGATCCAGGTAATCATAGAGCAGTTTGGCTTTCTTTTCGTTGCGTTCTTTCATAACTTCCAGTCCGCCCATCTTTTTGAGCCATTTAAATACCTTACCGCAGATATAGATTCCGTATGCCGGCGGTGTATTGTAAAGAGAACCTGCGTCTGCATGTGTCTTGTATGTAAGCATGGTCGGTGTTCCCGGAAGTACATCCTCTGTAATCAGATCTTCACGGATGATCGCGATAACAACACCCGCTGGTCCGATATTCTTCTGGACTCCGCCATAGATGAGACCATATTTTGTCACATCTACAGGCTCAGACAGGAAGCAGGATGATACATCCGCTACCAGTGTCTTGCCTTTCGTGTTCGGAAGTTCCTTGAATTTGGTTCCGTAAATTGTATTATTTTCGCAGATATATACATAATCTGCATCTTCATCAACCGGCAGATCCGAACAGTCAGGAATGTACGAAAAGGTTTTATCCTCGGACGATGCGATCTTATTCACCTTTCCATATTTGGATGCCTCGGCAGCTGCCTTTTTAGCCCACTGCCCGGTAACAATATAATCCGCTACTTTGTTCTTCATCAGATTCATTGGAATCATTGCAAACTGCTGGCTTGCGCCACCCTGAAGGAACAGTACTTTGTAATTATCCGGGATTCCCATCAAATCACGAAGATCCTGTTCAGCGGTTTCAATGATTTCAGCAAAAGCTTTCGAGCGATGACTCATCTCCATAACGGACATTCCACATCCTTTGTAATCCAGCATCTCATCTGCTGCTTCTCGTAAAACTTCTTCCGGCAGTACTGCCGGTCCTGCTGAAAAATTGTAAACTCGTTTCATATTACTCCTCCATTCCTGCTCTGCGTATCTGTCGCTGCATATGTTTTTTAGTTTGTCTGCTGTTTTTCCTGCAGATCCTTCTCGTCAAAAGCTTCACTGATCGGAGCACCCGGAGCAACCATCGGCCATACCTTGTCATCGCTGTCGATCTGGCAGTCAATCACCACCGGACCGCCTGCATTTAAAGCAAACTTAAATGCATCTGCGAATTCTTCTCTGGTCGTAGCTCTTACCGCTTTCGCCCCCATCGCTTCTGCGAGTTTCACAAAATCTACTGCATCATTCAGAACAGTTGCTGAATAGCGCTGTCCGTAAAACAGATTCTGCCACTGTCTTACCATACCAAGCACATGGTTGTTCACTACAACCTGGATAATTGGAATGTTATAACGCGCCGCTGTTGCAACTTCATTCATATTCATACGGAAGCATCCGTCTCCGGCGATATTGACTACCGTCTTCTCCGGTCTTCCCATCTTGGCTCCGATTGCAGCTCCAAGACCGTATCCCATGGTTCCAAGACCACCTGACGTAAGCAGTGTTCTCGGTTTTGTGAATTTATAATACTGCGCTGCCCACATCTGATGTTGTCCAACTTCTGTGACGATGATCGCATCACCTTCTGTCTGTTTGTAAATCTCTTCGATCACATACGGACCGGTCAGACTTTCCGGATGATAGGCAAGCGGGTATTTTGCTTTATATTCCTGGATCTTTTTGATCCATTCGGTGTGTTCCTGCTGTGGCAGTTTTTCATTAACTGCCGCAAGTACTTCTTTGATATCTCCAACCACACCTTCATCGATAATGACATTTTTGTTCATCTCTGCCACATCAATATCAAACTGGAGAATTTTTGCATTACTTGCAAATTTATTTGGATTACCTGTGACACGGTCGGAGAATCTTGCACCGACTACGATCAGAAGATCGCTTTCACTGACTCCAAAGTTCGATGTCTTGGTACCATGCATACCAAGCATTCCTGTATAAAGTTCATCAGTTCCCGGAAATGCACCTTTTCCCATCAGGGAATCACATACCGGACACTGTACCTTGTCTACGAATGCACGGAGTTCTTCACTTGCATCAGATAATATAGCTCCGCCTCCGACGAATACAAACGGACGCTTTGCTTCTTCGATCATCTCTACTGCCTTGTCAATATCTTCCATGCAGATTTCTTTTTTGTATTTTACGATTGGCTGGATTTTGACAGGCTCATACTCTGCTTTATTGCCTGTCACATCTTTCGGGATATCGATCAGCACCGGTCCCGGTCTTCCGGACTGTGCGATCTCAAACGCCTTGCGGATCGTCTTTGCAAGATCATTGACATTCTTCACAATAAAATTATACTTTGTGATCGGCATCGTAATACCGGTAATGTCAATTTCCTGGAAGCTGTCTTTTCCAAGAAGCGGTACCCCTACATTACAGGTGATCGCAACAATCGGAATAGAATCCATAAATGCGGTCGCGATTCCTGTTACGAGATTTGTTGCTCCAGGTCCACTGGTTGCAAAACACACCCCAACCTTACCAGTGGCACGCGCATATCCGTCCGCCGCATGAGAAGCTCCCTGCTCATGCGATGTAAGGATATGTCTGATTTCATTACTATGCTTATATAATTCATCATATACATTTAAAATTGCGCCGCCCGGATATCCGAATACGGTATCCACGCCTTGCTCTTTTAAACACTCTATCAGTATTTCTGCACCATTTAACTGCATTGTACATTCCCCTTGTCCAGATTTTATTTTATTTGTGTGGAACTTCCAGAACTGCTCCACGGTTTCCTGAAGTTACCATTGCTGCATATCTTGCAAGATATCCTGTTGTAACTTCCGGTTCTCTTGGCTGCCATTTTTCTTTTCTTCTTGCAAGTTCTTCATCTGAAATTCTTGCATTTAATTTCAGGTTCGGGATATCGATCTCGATAATATCGCCTTCCTCGATCAGTGCTACCGGACCGCCGACTGCCGCTTCCGGTGATACGTGTCCGATAGAAGCTCCACGGGATGCACCGCTGAAACGGCCGTCTGTAATAAGTGCTACCGATGAACCAAGTCCCATACCTGCGATTGCAGAAGTTGGATTCAGCATTTCCGGCATACCAGGACCACCCTTTGGTCCGACGTAACGGATAACTACAACATCTCCCGGATGGATATCTCCTCCTTTAATTGCCTTGATCGCATCATCTTCACATTCAAATACTCTTGCAGGTCCTTCATGTACCAGCATTTCCGGTACAACTGCAGAACGTTTTACAACACTGCCGTCCGGTGCGATATTACCTTTGAGGACTGCAAGTCCACCCGTCTGGCTGTATGGATTGTCGATCGGACGGATTACTTCCGGATTTTTGTTTTCGCATCCTGCGATATTTTCTCCAACTGTCTTTCCGGTTACTGTCATGCAGTCTGTGTAAAGAAGACCTTTCTTATTCAGCTCGTTCATAACAGCATATACACCACCCGCTTCATTCAAGTCTTCCATATATGTCGGACCTGCCGGTGCAAGGTGACAGAGGTTCGGAGTCTTTTCGCTGATTCCGTTTGCAAAATCAATCTCAAAATCCATACCGATCTCATGTGCGATCGCCGGAAGGTGAAGCATACTGTTGGTTGAGCATCCAAGTGCCATATCAACAGTAAGGGCATTTAAGATGGCTTCTTTTGTCATAATGTCTCTCGGACGGATATTTCTTCTGTACATTTCCATTACCTGCATACCTGCATGTTTTGCAAGACGGATTCTTTCTGAATATACAGCCGGAATTGTTCCATTCCCCTGAAGTCCCATACCAAGTACTTCTGTCAGACAGTTCATGCTGTTAGCTGTATACATTCCGGAGCATGATCCGCAGGTAGGACATACTTTATTTTCAAATTCACATACATCACATTCGTCCATTGTTCCTGCTGCGTAGGATCCAACTGCCTCGAACATGCTGGAAAGACTTCTCTTCTGTCCTTTTACATGTCCCGCAAGCATTGGTCCGCCACTGACGAACACTGTAGGTACATTAATACGGGCTGCTGCCATCAAAAGCCCAGGTACATTTTTATCACAGTTCGGGATCATAACAAGGGCGTCAAACTGATGCGCCATTGCCATTGCTTCTGTCGAATCTGCGATCAGATCTCTCGTTACCAGAGAATACTTCATACCGATGTGTCCCATTGCAATACCGTCACAGACTGCGATTGCCGGGAACATGATCGGTGTTCCACCTGCCATGGCAACTCCCATCTTTACTGCATTTGCAATTTTATCCAGGTTCATATGTCCCGGAACGATTTCGTTATAAGAACATACGATTCCGACAAGCGGTCTCTCCAGTTCTTCTTTTGTAAGACCAAGCGCATTGAACAATGATCTGTGCGGCGCCTGCTGCATACCTGTTTTTACATTATCACTTCTCATGATTTTATAATCCTCCTGTAACTTTTGGCTCTATTCTATTACAGTTCCGTCCTGCTTCTCTTTCCCCATAGCAGTACGGAACTGTATCTTTCCCAATCCTTGACTATCGAATTCTTTCGCAGATCAGATCTCCCATCCGGGCTGTTCCAACCTTTGTACATCCGTCTGACATAATATCCCCGGTTCTGTATCCATCTTTTAACACCTGGGAAACTGCTGCTTCAATCGCATCTGCTGCTTTATCCTGATCCAGGCTGAAACGAAGCATCATTGCTGCTGAAAGAATTGTTGCTATCGGGTTTGCAATTCCCTGTCCTGCTATATCCGGTGCCGAACCGCCACTTGGTTCATACAGTCCGAACCTGGTTTCATTCAGACTTGCACTTGCCAGCATTCCGATCGAACCGGTTACCATGCTTGCTTCATCAGAAAGGATGTCTCCGAACATATTCTCTGTAAGAATGACATCAAACTGCTTCGGATCTCTTACAAGCTGCATTGCACAGTTGTCAACCAGCATATGCTCCAGTGTAACTTCCGGATAATCTTTCGCAACTTCTTCTACTACTTTTCTCCAGAGTCTTGAAGAATCCAGTACATTCGCCTTATCGACGCTTGTCACTTTCTTTCTTCTCTTCATTGCAATGTCAAACGCGCGGATCGCAATCCTGCGGATCTCATCCTCATTATAGGTAAGTGAATCGAATGCAGTCATCACACCATCCACTTCTTCTGTCTTCCTCTCTCCAAAATAAAGACCGCCTGTCAGTTCACGCATGATCATCAGATCAAATCCGCCTTCTGTAATCTCTTCTTTCAGAGGACATGCACCCTTCAGTTCATTATACAAAACCGCCGGACGCAGATTTGCGAACAGGTTCAGTTCTTTTCTGATCTTCAGAAGACCGGCCTCCGGTCTCTTTGACGGTTCCAGCTTATACCACGGGGAAGTCTTTGCATCTCCTCCAATAGATCCCATCAGTACGGCATCACATGCTTTTGCTTTTGCTACCGTCTCATCTGTAAGCGGGACTCCATGTACATCAATGGATGCGCCCCCAAGAAGCAGCTGTTCATAAGAACAGTCAAATCCGTATACC
Source organism: Coprococcus sp. AF99-45 (assembly GCF_027663865.1). NCBI lineage: Bacteria > Bacillati > Bacillota > Clostridia > Lachnospirales > Lachnospiraceae > Coprococcus > Coprococcus sp. AF99-45. The sequence goes on along the minus strand of NZ_JAQDGZ010000001.1, from coordinate 73,571 downwards.
TCTCCTGCTTTATCAAGAACTTTCATCGCTTCCGTTACAATCTCCGGACCGATTCCGTCACCTTTAATTACTCCGATTTTCAGGCTCATCTTTGTCATTCCCTTCTATGTATCTGTGATTTTTGTACCATTTTTCGTTCCAAAAATCTGTTAAACATTATAATACCGTATTTTTCGTCAGGTTTCAACCCTTTAATCTGTAAAAGTATAAAAATCCAGAGTGAACTCTGTTTTATTTTCCTGTTTTCTGTGGAATCACAAAGATAAAGATCAGCGAACTGACAAACAGCATTCCCGGATAAAAAAGCTTCGGAATGATCTGAAATGCAGAAATCTCACCGCCGAGCTCATGCACTGCCGAAATTGCCACCAGCATCTGCGCACCATACGGGATCACCCCCTGTGAAATACAGGAAAAAGTATCCAGAAGGGAGGCTGTCTTTCTCGGTGTGATCTGATAATCATCTGCCATTTCCTTTGCAATTGGATTAGCCATCACAATTGCTACGGTATTGTTCGCTGTTGCCACATCCAGAAGCGCTACCAAAATACCAACACCCAGCTGACCACTTTTCGATCCCTTAAAGACACGGTGGATCACATCCAGCAATACATCAAAGCCACCATTTTCCCGGATCAGCGCACACATTGCAGCAACCAGCACCGCCACCATACAGGTTTCAAACATCCCGGATACACCTGAGCCCATGGCAGCAAGCATTTCATACGGTGTTACCTGCCCCATTGCAAGCATGATCACCGCACCGGACACAATTCCTGTCAAAAGTACCAGAAAGACGTTGAACCCTGCGATCCCGCCGACCAGCACCAGCACATACGGAATGATCTGCGTCAGATTGTATTCGTGCGTAACTGCCGTTCCGATCTCTGCCCGGAAAGAGCTGACCAGAATCAGAACCAGCGATACGATCGCCGCCGGAAGTGCGATCCAGAAATTTTCCCGGAATTTATCTTTCATCTCACATCCCTGCCCGTTGCAGGCAGCAATTGTTGTATCTGATATGAAAGAAAGATTGTCCCCGAACATGGAGCCTCCCATCACCGATGCCACGCAAAGTGCCAGGGAAAAACCGGACGACTGCGAAACTGCCGCCGCAATCGGAGTCAGAAGGGTGATCGTCCCAACCGAAGTTCCCATTGCTGTTGAAACAAAACATGCAACCACAAACAGAACGGCAACCGCAAACCGTGCCGGGATGATCGATAGCATAAAATACGCCACACTCTCTGCACTGCTTCTTCCAACCACTCCCACAAAAGTTCCCGCCGTCAGGAAAATCAGCAGCATTGTGATAATATTCTTATCTCCGATTCCCCGTCCCATGATCTCCAGCTTCTCATCAAAGCCAACCTTTCTGTTCTGCAGACACGCGACCAGGAGTGCCGCCAGAAACGCCACTACGATCGGTACATTATAAAACCCCATTGGAATTTTCATTATGTATTCAAATAAAATACCCAGTCCCAGATAAAATACCAGAAATACACCGACCGGCAAAAGTGATGCACTTTTTCTTCTTTTTTCCATATATTCACCTCTCATCTGCTTCTATTGCTTCCCGGATCTTCCCAAAAACTTTTCCATATCCGGAAAACAAACAGCAATATTTCTCCTTATCATAGCATATCCTTCTCTTTTCCCGCAACAAGGGAAATACAGAAAGTTCCTGCAGAAACCGTATAAAAATACACTTTTGCACAAAAAACAGAAGTCTGTCTCTGTTTTTTCAGGACAGACTTCTGTTTTTTACATATACATTTTACAGATGCCAGATGTCTCTGTTGTATTCAGCAATGGTTCTGTCAGATGAGAAATATCCTGCTTTTGCGATATTCACAACCATCTTCTTTGCCCATGCCATGCGGTCTTCATAATCTGTGTAAGCCTGTTCTTTCTTCTGGATATAATCTTTCACATCAAGAAGTGTCATGAACCAGTCTTTACGAATCAGTTCTGCATGCAGTTCAAGAAGCAGGTATTTATCTCCGATACGGAGAAGTTCCGGGCTGATGATAAAGTCTACCAGTCTGCGGATCTCTTCATCATTGATATAGTAATCAACTGCATTATAATCCATCTTGCGGTAATGCTCGATAACCTGTTCACTGGATTCTCCGAAGATGTAGATATTTTCATCCCCTACAAACTGATGGATTTCTACGTTGGCTCCATCTTCTGTTCCCATTGTCACAGCCCCGTTCAGCATGAATTTCATGTTACCTGTTCCACTTGCTTCTTTGGATGCAAGAGAAATCTGTTCAGAAATATCACAGGACGGGATCAGCTTTTCTGCCAGTGTCACGTTGTAGTTTTCTACCATAACCACTTTCAGATACGGTGCAACTTCCGGATCGTTATCAATCAGCTCCTGCAGGCAGAGGATCAGATGAATGATATCCTTTGCAATAATATAAGCCGGTGCAGCCTTGGCTCCAAAGATTACCGTGATCGGAGTCTCCGGTTTCTTTCCGCTCTTGATCTCCAGATATTTATAGATCACATATAATGCATTCATCTGCTGACGCTTGTATTCATGCAGACGTTTTACCTGAATATCAAAAATTGAATTTGGATTGATTTCCAGTCCCTGTGTTTCTTTTAAGTAAGCTGCCAGATCCTCTTTCTTTTTCTGTTTTACTACAAGAAGGCTCTTTAAAGTTTCCTCATCATTTACATAGTCAAGCAGTTTTTCAAGCTTTGTTGCATCTTTTCGGTAATTCGGTCCGATCTTCTCATCCAGCCATGCAGTCAGTTCATGGTTGCAGTGCAGCAGCCATCTTCTGAACGTAATACCATTAGTCTTGTTGTTGAATTTCTGTGGGTAAATGTCATAGAACGGTTTCAGTTCTTCATTTTTCAGGATCTCTGTATGAAGATACGCAACTCCGTTGACACTGTATCCATAATGGATGTCCATATGAGCCATATGTACACGATTCTGATCATCGATAATATGGACTCTCGGATCTTTATATCTTCCCTTAATTCTTGCATCCAGATCTCGGATGATCGGAACGATCTGCGGTGCAACCTGCTCCAGATAATCAACCGGCCATTTTTCCAGTGCTTCTGCGAGGATGGTGTGATTGGTATATGCGCAGGTCTTCTGTACGATCTCAATCGCCTCATTGAAGTCGATCTGTTTCTGAACAAGAAGACGGATCAGCTCCGGAATAACCATAGAAGGATGTGTATCATTGATCTGGATCGCCACATGCTCATGAAGCTTTCTGAGATCATATCCCTTTTCTTCACACTCGCGGATGATATACTGTGCTGCATTGGAAACCATAAAATACTGCTGATAAATACGGAGCAGATTTCCTGCCTTGTCGCTGTCATCCGGATAGAGGAACAGCGTCAGGTTCTCACGGATATCGTTCTTATCAAAATTGATTCCGTTTCCAACGATTGCATCATTTACCGTCTCTACATCAAAAAGATGAAGTTTGTTGCTTCCGCCTTCGTATCCGGTTACATCAATATCATACAGATGGGAACGAAGACTGAAATCCTTGAACGGGACTTCAAATGAAATACCGGTATCATTGAGCCAGCTGTCTTTTTCAATCCACGGATTCTTCTGTTCATCCTGTTTGTGGTCGGTAAATACCTGTTTGAACAGACCCATATGATAGTTCAGCCCGATTCCGTCTCCCGGAAGTCCGAGTGTTGCAATGGAATCCAGGAAGCAGGCTGCCAATCGTCCAAGTCCACCATTTCCAAGAGACGGTTCCGGTTCAACTTCTTCGATCTCTGCAAGATTTTTCCCATGCTTTTTCAGCACCTCTGCTGTCTCATCATAAATTCCAAGGTTGATCAGGTTGTTGGATAAAAGCTTTCCGATCAGGAATTCTGCGGAAATATAATAGAGTTTTCTCTTTCCTTCGTTCTTCGGTCCTTCTTTGATCCGTTCCTTTGTCAGTGTAAGCAGCGCATAATATACCTGTTCATTCGTTGCCTGTTCAAGTCCTGTCTGGAATTTCTCCTGTAAAATCTCTGTCAGTCTTGCTTCCATGTTCTTCTACCTCCTGTAGTTGATTCTCTTTCTTTCAGTGTTGCCGGAAGATATTTTCCTTCCTGGCTTTTCTTTGTTTCTATCATGTCAAACAGAATCCCGACAGACTGTCTCGCGATCTCTTCAACCGGCTGCGCCATCGTAGTGATCGCTGGCTGATAAAATCCGGTATAGTCAAGTCCGTCAAATCCTGCAACCGCCACATCTTCCGGAATCCTTTTTCCCTCTTCCAAAAGTGCCTTGCATGCACCAATCACCATCAGATCGGAAATTGCAAATACTGCGGTAAATTCTGTTTCTTTTTTCAACAGTTTTTTCATCATCCGATATCCGTTTTCCATCGAATAAGTGGTATCTTCTTCATCCAGATAACAGATTCTTTCCTCATCCGCTTCCAGGCCATGTGCCTTTAGTGCTTCCCTGTAACCTTCCAGTCTGAGTTTTCCGATGTTCTCATCTTTCTTATCCGAGGCAAGGATTGCAATCTTTTTATGTCCGGTCTCGCACAGATAATCTACGATCTTACGGCTTTCCGCACGGTCGTCAATTGATACATAGGATGCGATACATTTCTCCGGCAGTTTATCAAACGCTGCCGTACTTACAACAAACGGAACCTTTATCTTTGCAATCCGCTCTTTGTTCTTCCTGAAATCCCCACCCAGGAAAATAATCCCTCTGAGCTTTTTTTCTTTGATCAACTCCAGTGCGGTATCGACCTCATCCTGATCCTTTCCCATATGCTGGATAAAAAAGGAATATTTCTGTCTGCGGATCTTTTTTTCCATTACCCGCATCATCGTCGCGAAAAATGGATTATCAATCTCCTTTACCAGAATCGCAATGGATTTCGAATCGGTCCGTTTCAGATTCCTCGCACTGTTATTCGGCACAAAATTTGATTCTTCAACCGTCTTTAAAATCATCTTTTTGGTCTCAGGATTGATATCCGGATGATTGTTCAGCGCACGGGACACGGTGCTGACTCCGACCCCGCACTTCTTCGCAATATCTTTAATCGTCATTCCCATTTTATTTCTTTTCTTCTCCTAAGTCCTCCGCATCTTCAGCCTTAAGGAGCATCTCTGTCTTCTCCGGGATCCTGCAATAAAGTTCTGTCATCCTGCGGATCTTTTTCACAAGTTTTTTTGAGATCTCATCCCTATGAAGTCTCCAGATCCAATTACCGCCAAGGGTTGACGGATGATTGATCCTCGCTTCATTACCGAGGCAGAGATAATCCTGAATCGGAATGATACAGGTATCCGCCACGCTCGACTGCGCAAGACGGATGATTTCCCATACTGCTTCATTGACACTGAGTTTCTTTCTTCCCATATAGCGAAGTGCGAACTTCTTATCTTCTTTTTTTAATTCTCTGTACCATCCTGCCAGTGTTTCATTGTCATGGGTTCCCGTGTATACTACGCAGTTCTTATCATAATTATGTGGCAGATAGTTGCTAGGCTCTCTGGAATCAAATGCAAACTCCAGAACTTTCATTCCCGGATATCCGGACTCTTCCACCATCCGGATCACACTGTCTGTCAGGAATCCAAGATCCTCTGCAATAATTTTCACATCACCCAGAGTCTCTTTTACCGTCCGGAAAATATCCATTCCCGGTCCTTTTTCCCAATGTCCGAATTCCGCTGTCAGATCTCCGTATGGAATGGAATAATATTCATCAAATCCACGGAAATGATCAATTCGGATCACGTCATAAAGTTCAACACAATGACGGATTCTCTTCATCCACCATGCATATCCGGTCTTTTTATGATATTCCCACTTATAAAGCGGATTGCCCCAAAGCTGTCCGGTTGCACTAAATGCATCTGGCGGGCACCCTGCAACACCAGTCGGAAGTCCGTTCTCATCAAACTGGAACAGTTCCGGATGCGACCAACTGTCTGCGCTGTCGAACGCTACATAAATCGGGATATCACCAATGATCTCAATCCCTTTTTCATTCGCATATGCTTTCAGTGCACCCCACTGTGTTGCAAATTCATATTGCATAAACTTCTGGAACAGGATGCCTTCCCGATTCTCTTTGGCGAATTTTTCCAGCGCCAGCTCATCTCTCAGACGATATTCATCTTCCCATTCACTCCAGCTCTTCCCATCATTCGCGGCTTTGATCTCCGTATAAAGCGCATAATCATCCAGCCATTCTTTATTCTCCTTACAGAATTTCTGAAAATCTGCATCATCTGCGATCCGGCTTCTTTCATATGCTTTTCTTAAGATCTCATACCTGCAGTTATAAATCTTTTCATAATCCACATATCCTGCATTATCACCAAAGTCATATGCCTTACATTCATCTTTTGTAATCCAGCCCTTTTTTATCAGCTTTTCCAGGTCTATAAAATACGGATTTCCTGCAAAAGTCGAGAAAGACTGATACGGCGAATCTCCATACCCTGTCGGGCCTAACGGAAGGATCTGCCAGTAGCTCTGACCTGCCTTCTCAAGTGTATCCACAAACTTGTATGCTTCTTTCGAAAAAGCACCTATTCCATATTTTGATGGCAGACTTGCCACCGGCAGTAATATACCGCTTGTTCTCATAATATGCACCTCATATCTTTCTACAGCAACGGTTTCGGTATCGGTATCGGTAACGTTTCCAATAATTGTATTATAAAAGCATTGCATATAAAATGCAATGCTTTTTTTCAACTTTTTCAAAAAATTTGATTTAGTTGTTCTCCGGCTTTTCAACCTGCATGATCGCAGATTTCTGCATCGGGATACGGCAGTTCTTGTTGCTTCCGAATTCAACGATTACGTCTTCATCTGTAATATCAATAACAACCCCGTAAAAACCGCTTGTTGTAAGAACAGTATCTCCTACAGCCAGTTCAGATAACATCAGCTGTACTCTCTTCTGTTCCTTTTTCTGTGGTCTCATCAGTAACCACCAGAATCCTCCGATAATTACAACGTAAAATAAAATAAGTACGATTGGATTATTCATTCTTCTTTCCTCCTGCTAAAATAGACACTGTTACCATCATACACAATAATAGGACATTCATCAAGACATTTTAGAATTTTTTTATCCTAATCTTCTTTTTCTTCCATTTTTGCCAGTGTCTCTTTCTTAAACCTGGCATATCTTCCCTCTTCGATCGCCTCTCTGATGTCTTCCATAAGATGATTATAATAATATAAATTGTGGAGAACGCAAAGCCGCATTCCAAGCATCTCTTTTGCTTTCAGCAGATGACGGATATAAGCTCTTGAATAACGGCGGCAGGCCGGGCACTGACAGCCTTCTTCGATCGGGCGTTCATCCAGTTCAAATTTTGCATTGAACAGATTCAGCTTACCATGTTTTGTATAAACATGTCCATGTCTTCCGTTACGGCTTGGATATACGCAGTCAAAGAAATCCACACCTCTGTCTACCGCTTCCAGAATGTTTGCCGGCGTTCCGACTCCCATCAGATAGGTCGGTCTGGCAACCGGAAGACACGGAACTACTGCATCCAGGATCCGGTACATCTCTTCATGTGTCTCACCAACTGCGAGTCCGCCGACTGCGTATCCATCCAAATCCATCTCTGCGATCTGCTGTGCATGCTCAATACGGATATCTTCATAGACACCACCCTGATTGATCCCGAAAAGCATCTGATGTTTGTTGATCGTATCATCAAGAGAATTGAGTCTTGCCATCTCTTCTTTACATCTTGCGAGCCATCTCGTTGTACGCTCTACCGATGCCTGCATATATTTCCTTTCCGCTACGCTGGACGGACATTCATCAAATGCCATTGCGATCGTAGACGCCAGATTCGACTGAATCTGCATACTTTCTTCCGGTCCCATAAAAATCTTTCTTCCGTCAATATGGGAATTGAAGTATACACCCTCTTCCTTAATCTTTCTGAGTCCGGCAAGAGAAAACACCTGGAATCCGCCGGAATCAGTAAGAATCGGCTTATCCCAGGCCATAAATTTGTGCAGCCCGCCAAGCTTTTTCACTACCTGATCCCCCGGACGCACATGCAAATGATAAGTATTAGACAGCTCCACCTGTGTTCCGATTTCTTCAAGATCTGCGGTAGAAACAGCCCCTTTGATCGCTGCAATTGTTCCTACATTCATAAATACAGGAGTCTCGATCACTCCGTGTACGGTATGGAAGCGGCCGCGCTTGGCGCGACCGTCCCTTTTTATCAGTTCATACATAAAATTGACCTCTCTCTCAAATTTAGTAATGACATACAACCGGTGTTCCGGAATCTACATTGTTGAACACTGTCTCTGCAACATCATACTGTAGATTGACACATCCGCGTGACCCATGTTCCAGATACCAGTCCCCGCCAAAGTTCGTCTGCCACGGTGCATCATGCAGTCCGATTCCACCGTTAAACGGCATCCAGTAAGTAACCGGTGATTCCCATTCGTAACTTCCATCTTCCTTCTTTGGTCCACGAAGGGTTGTATCTTTTTCTTTGTATTTCAGAATATATACTCCCTGCGGTGTAGCATCTCCTCTGCTTGGCTTACCGGTAACGATCGGTCCCTGTGTCACAATTGCACCATTTACAAAAAGATACATATACTGGTTTGTCAGATCGACTTCAACATAAGTATTCCCCCAGTCTGCTCCGTCATGACTTGCTGCAGTCTGTGAATAATTCGCCTCTCTCGTTACAGTCTCTCCATTGCGGATATTCGCTTCAAGGGCTGCAATCTCGGCAGCTTCATCAATGATCCATCCATAGTCTCCACCTTCAACCGTTGCACTGTTACCGCCTCCGGTTGTAAATGTTCTCTTTGTCTGGTAAGTGTCATACTTACTCTCCAGCTGCTGTACATATTTTACAACTGCATCACTGTTAAAGGTAACTGCCATGTTATCATCTACCGTTACCCACTGGGAAATCAGATCTTTATCTACAACTTCTGTATTCGAACCAAAGGTATAAGTGATACTTGCCTTCAGATACTTATTCATATCGTCACATGCTTTCTTCACTTCTTCTGACTCGATTGTGTATTTTGGTTCTACATAGCAGTCTTCAGCGGTCATGTCAATCTCGCTTTTGAAACCTTCGATTGATTCTTTCACTACCTTTTTGAAATTCTCGGTATCAATCTTACTTCCGGTCTCCCCGGCTTTGACTACATACGAATTGCCGTCATACTCCGGATGTGCATTTACCGGTTCAACCTGCTGATCTGCCTGCATACACTCGAGACCGTTAATCAGGGTATCCAGCTGGTTTTCGTCATATGTAACACCGACTGATGCCGTAATTGTCTGTGTCTTTCCAAGGCAGACCGGCCACAGAAATGCATTCTGCTCTTTTACGAGCTTCTGCAGTTCATCTCCTGCTTTGTACGCAAGAGAAATATCTGTTCCGGCAATCTTCTCTTCTGTTCCGTCTGATTCCTTCATCGTGAGAACATATCCATCTACCTGACTCTTCATGTATGACTCTACTGCCGAAACTGATTTTCCGGAGAAGTTCACACCGTTGATCTTCGTATTAAAATAAAAATGATTCATGAAATATACGGAAAATCCAAGGTAAACAACCGCTGCCACTCCAACCACAGCACCAACTACAATTTTAACCACTTTACCGGACTTTTTTGAGCCTTGCTTTTTCTTCCGTTTAGTTCTTCTATGCGGCTTTTCCTCTTCTTCATCAAAGAAAGAATCATCAAAAATTTCTTCCTCATCCGGATTGAATGTTTCTGCATCTCCACTGCTTAAAATATCTGCACTTTTAATAACCGGTGGTACTGCTGTCTCTTCTTCATCCCGCCATTCTTCTGCTCCATCCAGATCCAGAAGCCCGGTCTCTTCACGAACTACTTTCTTTTTCCGGCGCGGAGCCTTTTTCTTAACCGGTCGATCTTCGCCTGAGGCTGCTTTATGATCCACACCATCGCCAGATACGTGATAGCCTGAAGGACGTTTTGTTTTAGTGACTTTCTTTTTCCGCGGTCTTTCTTCGCTTTTCTGTTCTTTTTCATTGATGTCCTTCACCTCACTTACATTCTGCTCTCTGATCTCTTCCATGATTTCATCTACTGTGCTGTCAAGATTTCTTTCGTTTTTTTCATTCATACTTTTTTCACTCATTTATACTATTGACTTCCTTTTTTCACTCAATATGTAGTCATTATAATACGAAGGGGCGTGTAAATACAATACATAACTTTAACTTTCATATTTTTATCACTTGTTGGGATGGGAATCTTCTATTATAATAATGAGGTGATTTTGGGGGAATGAATGATTTGCGTTGTGATGACAAATAGAATAAACGAAATGTTTCAAATCCCATCGCGCAAGTGTTCTTCTGCTTTATTGTTCGTTTTTTGTTTTGACTGATTCACAAATTAATTCTTTATAAATAAAAGCTTACAGAAAGGATGGTATATAGTATGGCAGGATCTATTTATGGAAGATTGTTTCAGATTTCTACATGGGGGGAATCGCACGGAAAGGGGATCGGTGTTGTGATCGACGGATGTCCGGCAGGGCTTTCTCTTTCAGAGGAGGATATCCAGGTTTATCTGGATAGAAGAAAACCCGGACAAAGCCAGTTTACAACCGGCCGTAAGGAAAGTGATATGGCACAGATCTGGTCCGGCGTATTTGAAGGCCGGACGACCGGAACTCCGATTTCAATTCTCGTACAGAACCAGGATCAGCGTTCCCGTGATTACGGAAATATTATGAACACATACAGGCCGGGACACGCAGATTATACATTTGATGAAAAGTATGGTTTCCGTGATTACAGAGGAGGGGGACGCTCTTCCGGAAGAGAAACTACTGCCAGAGTTGCAGCAGGTGCAGTTGCTGCTAAGATTTTGAAAGAACTTGGCATTGAAGTACATGCTTATACGAAAGCAATCGGCCCGGTATCTGTTCCGGAAAATGAATACCATCCAGAAGAGATTTTCCAGAACCCGATTTATATGCCAAGCAACGCATATGCCCAAAAAGCATCTGCCTATCTGGAAGAATGTATTAAAAATCAGGATTCCTCAGGAGGCATCATTGAATGTGTTGTTACCGGTATGCCGGTAGGAATCGGTGATACCGTATTTGAAAAACTGGACGCCAATCTTGCCAAAGCAATGCTGTCCATCGGAGCAGTCAAAGGCTTTGAGATCGGTGACGGCTTTAAAGCTGCAGATACAAAAGGAAGTATCAACAATGATTCCTTCCATACAAAAGATGGAAGGATCACCAAAGACACCAACCATGCAGGCGGTGTCCTCGGCGGTATGAGTGACGGAAGCAAGATCATCTTCCGCGCGGCAGTAAAGCCGACTCCGTCCATTTCACAGCCACAGTCCACCGTCACCAAAGATGGAGAAAACACCGAAATGATCATTAAAGGACGTCACGACCCGGTCATTGTCCCACGCGCCGTCGTAGTCGTAGAATCCATGGCCGCAATCACGATCCTCGATCTGCTCTTCACCAACATGAGTGCCCGAATGGACAAACTCAAAAGCTTCTACGGCACTGATGTGGTGGCCTTATTTTGATATCTGATTTTCAAGATAAAACTTCATGTATATTTTGTATGTTTTATCTGCTATTATACCGTCAGACTTCTATTCCATAGAGTTCCTCCTTATTTTTTATAATAACTGTCTGGGCTTTGAAATAATTTCTGACACACAAAAAGCCACCTCAGACAGGTGGCTTTTTATAACCGATTCCATTATCGGTAATACTAATGATCATATTGCACCAGTCTTCTTTTTCACAGGATTTCTGTACAACATTACAGGATATCCAACCTCCTGTATTTGTATACTTTATTGCATTGCTTATTATATTAAGACAGACTTCTGACAGGTGAGGTGCATCCATATACACATACGGATACATGATTTGTTCTGTCAAAGAGATCGTCTGATTTTTACTTTCTGCCTGTTGTTGGAACATAATGACACAATTTTCAAAGCACTCATGGACATTTGAAACAGTGTATTCCATCTCAACCTTATCATTCTCAATTCTTGCAAGAAATATCTTCGATAATCTTGAACTGAGGATCCCAATCTGAAGTATTCTCTTTAATACCCATATCCATTTCTCGAGATCTTTTAACAAGTTCTATCTTCTTTGTTTTTAAGTTCAGCCTTGAGATATGATAATAAGCAGTACCTAATGCATGAAGGGCCTGCCGGGTTTTTTTGACCTGCTTCCCCAATGCGAGAGGGAACTCTTCACCGTCCATCTGTTCCAGATCCGGTGTTGAATGATGCAGATGCTGAACCATCCATTTTCCATTCGTCCACTTATAGATAATCGTAAATCTTGTCTCCATTTTAAAACAGATTGAACCATCTTTAAACAGACCAGTAAAATCTACTGTTCCATGTGCAAGAACATGGTCATCATCAAGTCTTTCTTCTTCCTGATGTAAATTTCTTACTTCAAGTCTGATTTTTTCTCTTCGTTTTACATCAAATTTGAATGATTCTAAAAACTCATGCAGATTCGTGAATAACTCATGTTTCCCAGTTCCAATCAGACTGATATTTTCATCAAAATAATTTTCTATACCAAGATTATTTACTGATCCGGCATTAATATATATTTTCAAAAGTTGTTCTGTGAGTTTTTTAAAATCATCCATACGCTACCCTCTCTTTAAAAAACTTAACTGTCAAAATATCCAATGATCCCGATGTATCCATCCTTCTTTAAAGGCGACCATAATTATAGTTAACTGATCTGAAATTGCATTGTAATCAATGGAATTCATGCCACTGTTCAGTTCATTGTCTTCCACAAGTAATATACATCTGCCTCTGACTCGGACTGGCTCTGACCGATAGCAGTCATCAAAATAAGTACACCGTGATTGTTTCTGCATCTTCTTTTTTCGCGCTTTTGCTGCCACAGCCTGACAGAAGCGATATGCTCATCTGTTTCTGCCTGTGACGCCACAGAAACAGATCCTTCTTCTGCAATTTTCAGATCCATAAAAAGCGATACTTGGCATAAACAGATGAATTTGATTCTCATTCCTCTGTCATCCTTATAAAATTATTATAGTTACATCTATGAAAAAAAACACTGTCCTACAGACAGTGCATCTCATTTCATGCAACTGGCTGCCATTTTACAGGCCCTGTAGCTTTGCGTCCCAGATTTTCATCTGGTTTGCCGATCATCCTATTATTTATAGTTTTTAAACTTATGCAAAAATATTGATGTTATTATACTCCCACAATCTATCGTGCATAAGAAAAACCTCACCGCTTTAACGCTGAAAAATAAAAAAGAACAGCCGATACATATACTCGAACTGTTCTCCTACTTCCAAAGTCCACGCAGCATTGACATTACTGTTTCCTGCGTCATGATTCTCTCAGTGACGACTGGGAAATTCCCGGCAGCTGCGATAATCTGCATTTACTGATATCACGCTTCTCACATATAGATGTTATTTTATCTGATATATACTTCTCTATCTGCAAGTAACTATACCTCATTTCTGTTATTACATGTTCTTATTGTACCTGTAATAGCAGAAAAAATATTAGTTATCAATTTTGCAAGTAATTAGTTTTATTATAGGAAGTACATCCGTAAAATAAAATTTGAAGATACTTTCGTTTCCGCAAAAGTCTTTTTCGCTTATATCATCTTTATAATATCACAGACAGCTACGTTTGTCACATAAAAGTTTTAGCCTTGACTTTTTATTTGCGGGCTACTTATAATCCTTTTACAAACTCAACTGTATTTTTTATATCTTCCTCATCCGGATGTCCTTTTGCAATACCACCTACCAGTTTAAATGGACCAAATGTGTCATAACCCTTGCATCCGAATTTTCCTATCACTTTAGAACGCTTCTCGTCCAAAATCTGCTCTATGGATTTATAATTCGCACTTCCACCATAAGTACAGATCAGAAATACCTTTTTATTGTCCGGTAGATTCTTCTCTGCAAATCCCAATATTGACTGATGAAATTTTGAAAAATAGATTCCGGATGCAAATCCAATCATATCATAACTGCTCAGATCTACATCTGGCTGTTTTACAGCATCAATCAAATCGACCTGGCATTCTTCTGCTATGCCCTTTACTAGTTTTTCTGTATTTCCATGATGTACAGATGCATATACGATTGCTTTTCTCATTTGTTTTCCTTTCTGCCTGTCTCCATTGTTTTAGTATTCTTTTGAAATTTCTCCTGTACCATCATGAGCATTTTTTCAAAAGACTGTGCAAACCTTACATCATCTTCTTCTGTTCGTTTTTTCGGTCCCTTGATATGATTCTTATGGGAACTTCTTCTGGCTTTTTTATTCAAATGACGTTCCATAAGCATCTGATCAATATTGTCATTCGTGTACCATTTGCCCGATTGATGAATGGCATAAGCACCTTTTCCCAATGCCATTGCTGCAACACCATAGTCCTGTGATACGACAATATCTCCTTTATGGCAGATACTGATCAGTTTATAATCTACTGCATCTGCTCCTGCCCCTACTACAATCACTTCGCTATAAGCCGATGACAGAACATGATTCGTATCACACAACAACGTTACCGGAATACTATTTTCTTTTGCAATCTTTTCAATGATTGCAACCACTGGGCAGGCATCTGCATCAACAAATATTTGCATCTTTCTATTCCTCCTCTGAACCATTATAAGAATAAGCTCTGCTGTTCGTATTCTGCCTCTCGCTTCAGCTGAACCGGTTTCTGATGCAGAATCTGTTCCATTTTCCTGTCATCAAACCAATCTTCCAATCAATATTTACTTGTAAACTCTTCATAGAAAATATCTTCTTCCTCAGCTGTTGTATCCTTATCAATAAATTCCTGTAGATCTCTTTTCATGTTATCAAATACTTCCTGACTATGACTTTTATCACAAAAAGTTGTATGCATCATACTTCCATATACACCACATGTAATTGCATCATACCTTTCACATCTTTCCAAGGTTATCCTGCACGATTCTTTATATTCCTCATCTGCAATAATCGTACCGCCCTCACTTCCAATCGAATCAGGCTTATATATGTCATTCCACATATCCATCTTGCTCCTATACTCCAAGAATTTCATTCGTAAACTTAAACAAAGTCACATTTAATTCTCATTCGATTCGCAATAACATTAGTTTCATTTTGTTTCATCGCTTTCAATATCTTTAAGTGTAATACCGTCTGCATTTTTCCAGCTTGTCAATCCGTTAGCACTCTTACCTACCACAAACATTGCTGCACCAGATGGACTTGAAAACAAAACATCCTCCTGTAGAATACCCTCTACAATATTAGCTTTACTTCTCTTTTCTTTAATACCTGCTGAGATTGTCTCATCATCCTCTGGAGCAATATGACTTCCGTTTAGCACTACGAAACCTTCAGATGTACAAATACCATCAGCTTCTATCTTTCCTATTCCCTTCACCGTTCTCTCTAAGTGCAACTTTATTTCTTCTTTTTCAATTTCGTTACCATCATTTTCTTCTATAGTTGCTGGTTTATTGACAGGTTCCAATACTTTGTATCCTAAAACACTTATCAAAATTCTCACATTATCAATAAATTCTTCCATGACTGCTATTTGCGATTCCTTCATCACCGTATTTCGATATGTGTTTTTTGTAAGCACCAGATACCGTTTACACTGTCTTGCAATATCTACAAATCGATTTTCAAGATAACGAATCAATGCCTTGTTCAGGTCTCTCCCTATAAAAATCACTGCCGTGGTCCAATAATATTTCTCTTTTTCAGCTTGATAGTCTCGCAAATGTTGCAACAAACGTTCTTTTACATTTTCCGCTTCTCCGATATATACTGAATCTGTTCCATCATCTTCTTTGCAAAAGAGGAAATATACTCCCGCTTGAGCAATATCCTCTCTATAGCACGAAGACACTTCAATTCTTGGTATCTTAATTGCTTTTCCATTCCAATTTGACAGCTCCGCTATAGTCAAGCTATCCGCTGTTCCATTAACCAAAAACAGCTCTATAGACTTTCCATACGCCATTGCTATTCCTCCCTCGTTCTATCCTTTGTTTAACACCTACTCAGCATACTTTTCAATCCAATTTTCACCATCATATTCGTTAATCTGTTTTTCTAATCTTGCAAGATAATCTTGCAACCTGCTATCCTCTTCACTGGCATACCAGACATTCGCTCGTCCAAAACCATAAGCCCAACCACTTGATTTTCTTGGAACTTCCCATTGAACTTTTCTTGCTCTGGTACCTGTAGGGAGCAAAACACAATCTGACGATTTGGCTATTGCATTGTAATATTGTATATCTTCAGGAGCAAACACTGCCTCTTGATAATGCCTGTAAACAGTAGCATGCTTGTACCAGCCAATAACTGTTGTAAACTTATGTGCCGGATGTTTTGCACAATACACAACAAGCACATCATCTACTGATTCTTCTTTTTTTAATAGCTCACACCCCGCAATATTCTCAATTCGCATTTGATTAACATCTTTCCCATTATGTGATTTTGTTTCGAAAAATCCCAGACAATATAAACCTTCCCTGCCCTCCATATTCACCGGTGTAAAATTATATTTTTCATGTGCATCTCCTGTCTCATCAACATAGCTTCCACCATTTAACGGAGTATCCTTTCCATCTTCATTTCCTCGATACTCCTTCATCCACGCTATGTTACAAAAAAGTATTCTCATCACATCAACCTTCTTTTCCCTTTGAAAATGGACTCAAGTCGATAAACAGTTTCTTCAATCCGCTTGTGTCCTTGAATTCCTTGAATAAATATTCCAGAAGATCTTCCTGCCTTCTATTATACCATTCAATCATTTTTTACGCACTAAAAAAGGATGTAGGAATCAACTTCCCACACTCTCATTAGTATCCTATCATTTGTCGCTTCCAAACATATGGAATCGACAAATCAAAACTTTCCGGTAATCAGCTAAAATCCCTCGAATTTCCTTTCGATTCGGAGGATTTTTTCATTCAATTTTTCAAAAGCGATCTGAAGATAATCTAAACTAAAATTAGTCAATTCTTACCCGTTTTTTATTTTTCAAAAAAACCTCATTTTCCTTATAAAACGGTTGCTTTTTCTCTAAACTATAGTATAATAAACCTTGTCGTGTGTATAGAAATACTAAACTCTAGGTTTATTTTTATTTTTACAAACAATTTACAGAAAGGAGCTATTTATGAACATCGGACAGAAAGTAAGGGAGCTCCGTATTGCGAAAAATCTTACCCAGGAAGAACTTGCAGACCGGAGTGAGCTTTCGAAGGGATTCATTTCCCAGCTGGAACGGGATCTTACTTCTCCTTCTATCGCCACACTGGTTGATATTCTGCAGTGTCTCGGCACCAATCTGAATGAATTTTTCAGCGATGACGAGGAAGAACAGGTTGTCTTCGGTGATGAGGATTATTTTGAAAAAAAGGATACTGATCTGAAGAATACGATTGAATGGATCATTCCGAATGCCCAGCGCAATATGATGGAACCGATCCGTCTTACCCTGGCTCCGGGCGGTGCAACCTACCCGGATCTTCCACACGAAGGTGAGGAATTCGGATACGTGCTTCAGGGTTCCGTCAAAATCCACGTAGGCAATAAGGTCTACAAAGCTAAAAAGGGAGAATCCTTTTATTTTACTCCCCACGCAAAGCATTATATAGAAGCATCGTCTTCTTCCGGGGCACGCCTGATCTGGGTCAGCACTCCCCCAAGTTTTTAAGTACACAGGAGGATTATACATATGCCAAACAAACTGATTGACATTGTTGGTGTTTCCAAATCATATGGAGACAATCTGGTTCTGGACGACCTGAACCTTTATATCAGAGAAAATGAATTTCTCACACTTTTAGGACCTAGCGGCTGCGGAAAGACAACGCTTCTGCGTATCCTCGGCGGATTCGAAAATCCGGACTCCGGAAAAGTAATTTTCGATGGAAAGGACATTACATCCCTTGCACCGAATAAACGGCAGCTCAACACTGTTTTCCAGAAATATGCGCTTTTCACCCATATGACCATTGCTGAAAATATTGCTTTTGGTCTGAAGATCAAAGGGAAATCAAAATCTTACATCGATGATAAGATTCATTATGCATTAAAACTGGTCAATCTGGAAGGTTACCAGAACCGTTATCCGGATTCTTTAAGTGGGGGGCAGCAGCAGCGTATTGCCATCGCCCGCGCCATTGTAAATGAACCAAAAGTTCTTCTTCTGGATGAACCTCTCGGTGCCCTGGATTTAAAGCTCCGCCAGGACATGCAGTATGAACTGATCCGTTTAAAAAATGAGCTGGGAATTACATTTATCTACGTTACCCACGATCAGGAAGAAGCCCTCACCATGTCTGACACGATTGTTGTCATGAATCAGGGATACATCCAGCAGATCGGTACACCGGAAGATATCTACAACGAGCCGGAAAATGCTTTCGTAGCCGACTTCATTGGCGATAGCAACATTTTCAATGCCATCATGGTACGCGATAAGCTGGTCAATATTGTCGGTGCCGAATTCCCGTGTGTGGATACCGGATTCGGAACCAACAAACCGGTCGATGCGGTCATCCGTCCGGAGGACATCGATCTTGTAAAACCAGAAGAAGGCACATTAAAGGGTGTCGTTACCCATCTGATTTTCAAAGGAGTCCACTATGAAATGGAAGTCCTTGCCAACAACTATGAATGGCTTGTGCACAGCACCGATATGTTCCCGGTTGGCACTGAGGTTGGAATCCATGTTGACCCGTTTGATATTCAGATCATGAAAAAACCGGAATCTGAAGATGAGGAGGCTGCAGGAATTGAAGAATAGCAAACGTCTCCTGGCAGGGCCATACCTTTTCTGGGCAGTTTCTTTCATTATCATTCCTCTGATCATGATCTTCTATTATGGTCTGACTGACAATGACGGAAAATTCACCTGGATGAACCTTGCCAAAATCACAACACCTGAGAATATAAAGGCTCTGGGGCTTGCACTTCTGCTTGCATTTGTCAGCACAGTGATCTGCCTGATCCTTGCCTATCCTCTGGCAATGATCCTTGTCGGAAGAAATGTAAACCAGTCCAGCTTCGTAGTACTTGTTTTCATCCTTCCGATGTGGATGAACTTTCTGCTCAGAACTCTTGCATGGCAGAACCTCCTGGAGAAAAACGGTGTCATCAACTCCGTTCTCCATTTCTTCGGGCTGCCTTCATGGAACATTATCAACACACCGACAGCGATCATCCTCGGTATGGTCTACAACTTCCTGCCGTTCATGGTGCTGCCGATTTACAATGTACTTGTAAAGATTGACAAAGATGTTATTTCCGCAGCCAGAGATCTCGGTGCCGGAAATATCCAGACATTTACCAAGATCATCCTTCCGCTTAGTGTTCCGGGTATCATCAGTGGAATCACTATGGTATTTGTACCTGCACTTACAACCTTCGTCATTTCCAACCTCCTCGGTGGAAGCAAGATCCTTCTGATCGGAAATGTCATCGAACAGGAATTCCAGCAGGGAAGCAACTGGCATGTAGGAAGTGGACTTTCACTTGTCCTGATGATCTTCATCATCGCAAGTATGGCTCTGATCGCCAAATACGATAAAGACGGGGAGGGCACAGCATTCTAATGAAAAAGAAATTACAGAATTTATATTTACTGCTGATCGTGATCTTCCTCTATGCTCCGATCATGACACTGATGGTTCTGTCCTTTAACAGTTCCAGAACCCGTGCCAAATGGGGCGGATTTACCGGAAAATGGTATGTATCCCTTTTCCAGGATGAAGCGATCATGAGCACCTTATACAACACCCTGATCATCGCACTTCTTTCTGCGCTGATTGCAACCGTGATCGGAACTTTGGCTTCCATTGGAATCCAGAGTATGAACCGCAAGTTCCGTACCTTTATGCTGGGTGTCACCAACATTCCGATGCTGAACGCAGATATTGTGACTGGTGTATCTATGATGCTGCTGTTCATCGCATTCCGTATGACCATGGGATTTACGACAATCCTGATCGCACATATTACCTTTAATATCCCATACGTCATTTTAAGCGTCATGCCAAAACTAAAGCAGACCAACCGGCGGACCTATGAAGCCGCACTGGATCTGGGTGCCTCCCCGATCTACGCTTTTTTCAAAGTCGTATTTCCGGATATCCTTCCAGGAATTCTTTCCGGTTTCCTGCTTGCATTTACCATGTCGCTGGATGATTTTGTGATCACCCACTTTACCAAAGGACCTGGAATCGATACCCTGTCCACCAAAATTTACAGTGAAGTACGAAAAGGAATCCGTCCGGAAATTTACGCACTCTCAACGATCATGTTTGTAACGGTGCTCTTCCTTCTCTTCCTGATCAATTTAAAACCGGAAAAAGAAGTTCACGAAAAAGACGGCACGATCCGCAAGCCATCCCGTGCACGCCACACGATGCGTCTCGTCGTAACACGTGTCGTACCGGCACTGCTCGTGATCGTCATTACAGCCGGAGGATTTTTCTACAATTCAAAGACAAAGATTTCCGGCGCCGAAAAGGTAATTGTCTACAACTGGGGCGAATATCTGGACCCGGATGTCCTGGATATCTTTGAAGAAGAAACCGGTATCCAGGTAGTTTATGAAGAATACGAAACCAATGAGATCATGTACCCGAAGGTGCAGTCCGGCGCCATTTCCTACGATGTGGTCTGCCCTTCTGACTATATGATCCAGCGTATGATTGAGAATGATCTCCTCGCCGAGATCAACTGGGATAATATTCCGAATATCAAAAATATTGGACAGACTTACATGGATCAGTCCAAAGCATTTGATCCGGAAAATAAATACTCTGTTCCTTATTGCTGGGGAACTGTCGGGATCCTTTACAACAAAACCATGGTAGACGAACCAATTGATTCCTGGTCTGTTCTCTGGGATCCAAAGTACAAGGACAGCATTCTGATGCAGGACAGCGTCCGCGATGCATTCGGTGTTACCTTAAAATATCTTGGATATTCCCTGAACTCAACCGACCTGGACGAGCTGAACGAAGCGAAGAATCTTCTGATCAAACAGAAACCACTGGTTCAGGCATACGTCGTTGACCAGGTGCGTGACAAGATGATCGGAAACGAAGCAGCCATCGGTGTTATTTACTCCGGTGAAGCCATTTACACACAGAAAGAAAATCCAAACCTGGAATACGTGATCCCGAAAGAAGGATCCAATATCTGGATCGACTCCTGGGTAATTCCGAAGAATGCAGAGCATAAGGAAAATGCAGAAAAGTTCATCAACTTCCTCTGCCGTCCGGACATCGCACTGAAGAACTTTGAGTACATCACCTACTCGACTCCAAATGAAGCAGCACGGGAACTGATTGAAGACGAGTCCATCCGCAACAGCAAGATTGCATTCCCGGATGCAAGCGAGCTCTCCGGATGTGAGACCTTCAAATTCCTTGGAGATAAAAACGATGCTGTCTACAATGAATTATGGCGGGAAGTGAAATCAAAGTAATGTGGGAAAGAATTCTGAATTATACAATAACCGAACAGAAAACTTCCAATATCCATGAGTTTTTAAAAGCTCATGGATATTCTTCTTCTCTGATCCGGGCAATCAAAGAGGATACGGAAGGAATCCGTCTGAACGGGGAACCGGTACTGGCGCGCACTCTTCTTACTCCCGGCGACCAGCTTGCCATCCGGATTACCGAAACAAAATTCTCCGAAAATATTGTTCCGTCAGATCTGCCTCTTTCGATCGTATATGAAGATCCGGACCTGCTGGTCATCAATAAACCTGCCGGAATGCCAATTCACCCTTCCCAGGGAAATTATGACAACACACTTGCCAATGCCTGTGCCTGGTATTTCAAAGAGAAAGGCGAGCCTTTTGTCTACCGCTGCATTAACCGGCTTGACCGGGACACCACCGGTCTTCTGATTATTGCCCGGCATCTTTACAGTGCCTCTCTCCTCTCTGCCATGATGGCACGCCGGGAAATCCACCGGGAATATCTGGCACTTGCCACGGGAATCGTCCCGGAAGACGGAATCATCACTGCTCCAATTGCCAGAAAAGAGGATTCTACCATCGAGCGCATGGTCGATTTTAAACATGGTGAATACGCCTGCACCCATTACCGCAGGCTTTCCATCACAAATACAGATCCGGTCTACTCTCTGGTTGCCTTAAAGCTGGATACCGGACGCACTCATCAGATCCGGGTGCATATGAATTACATCGGTCATCCGCTTCCGGGAGATTTTCTCTATAATCCGGATTACAGCCATATCAGCCGTCAGGCACTGCACTCACATCATCTGCGTTTCCGGCATCCAATCACAGGAGAAGAAATGCATTTCACAGCGCCTGTGCCTGAAGATATGTTACTCTGATAAATATATTTAAGTGATCCCCTTCCCCGGCACATAATACTCTTTTTATGGAAGAATTTTCCATATGTATTTTCCGGTCAAACAGAAGAAGAGCTTCTGAGAGAACAAAGATATTCATTCTCCCAGAAGCTCTTCTTCTGTTTATTTCTTATTTCTGACGATGAATCACACTAAAAAAACAGCGGAACGGATTCAAACTGCCTCTATAATCTATATCGCTCTCTTACCATGCGACCAGCTTCAACATTCTACAAATCGAAACATCCGCCTCCAATAAATTCCCTCAAAATCGAATTCTGCGGAACATACTCACTTCCGATCCCCACAAAATAATCCAGGAATTTGAGCAGTCTCTTCGCCTCCTGATATTCAGCGCAGTCCTTCTCAATTCCGAACAGGATCGGTTCTGCATAAGCTTTCAGAACTGCCAGCTCATAAAGAAGAGCTGAATTGAACATCACATCCGCGTCTTCCTGATACGGGAAAATATTGTTCTCTTCCCCTCTTCGCACCGACTGCCACATAGCGATCGTCTGCTTTGCCGAAGTACCTCTGGTTCTTGCATCACGCACCATCCGGCGGATCAGACGTCCATCTGTTGATGCGATCCGGTTATGCTCATCGATATTCAGCTGGGTCAGTGCACTGATATAGATCTTGAATTTATTTTCTTTTGGCAGATCATGGGTCAACGCATCATTCAGACAATGAATGCCTTCGATCACCAGAATATCCTGCTCACCAAGCTGCATATAATGTCCGTTATATTCCCGTTTTCCGGTCTTGAAATTGAACGTCGGAAGCTCAATCCGTTCTCCTGCAAGCAGCTTTTTCAGATCGTGATTAAAAAGTTCCACATCCAGTGCTTTCAAACACTCATAATTCGGCTTTCCTTCTGCGTCCAGCGGTGTATCCACACGGTTCTTAAAGTAATCATCCACCGAAATCGGATGCGGGACCAGACCGCTTACCCGGAGCTGGATGGAAAGCCGTCTGGAAAATGTAGTCTTTCCTGACGAAGAAGGACCGGCAATCAAGACAAACTTTTTCTGCGGATTTCCTGCAATCTGCTCTGCGATCTGCGCAATCTTCTTCTCCTGCATTGCCTCCTGTACCAGAAGCAGTTCCTTTGGATTGGCGCTGCCGCCTGTCACATAATCATTCAGTGCCCCTACCGTCTCAATTCCAAGCATATCACCGCCACGCGTAGATTCCTTCAGCACATGGAACAGCTTATTCTGAGGCTGAAACGGAGGTATCTTTTCCGGTTCAGCTGCCTCCGGCATCTGCACTACAAATCCCTCATCATATAAATATAATTTAAAATATTTCAGATAGCCGGTTGATGGAACCATATAGCCGTAATAGTAGTCCTCAAATTCATTGATACTGTAAATATTGACTGTAGACACTCTGCGATACCGGAACAAACGCTCTTTATCCTTCATACCGTACTTTCGGAACATTTCAACCGCTTCATCGGTATGAACCGATCTCTTCCGGATTGAAAGATCCATATCTGCAATTTCATGCATCCGTTCTTCAATCCTTGCAAGCAGTTCCTGATCCAGCTTCTGATCTCCTTTTATTGTACAATAATACCCTTTATCTACAGAAAAATGGATTCTCACCTGTTCTATCTTATCGTGTCCGATTGTATCATATACTGCCTTCACCAGCAGAAAACTTACACCACGGCGATAGGTAAGATTTCCAATTGTCTCGCCTGTCGTCACAAAATGGAGCGCACAGTCCTTTTTCAGCTTCTTTCCAAGCTCCTGAAGCTTTCCATTTACATATACAAGAACAATATCATGTGGGTATCTTTCCTGATATTCCCCGGCAATCTGCAGATATGTGGTTCCTGCCGGAAAACTTCTCTCTTCCCCGTCAATCTGTACTTTGTAAATCTGCTGTTCCATATTTACCGCCTTCTTTCTGCCTTACGGCGCTTTGACAAATCTGTCTGTTTTCTCCCCGCTCCCAAACACCTTACGTCAAAACCCAGAATGGCTGCCGGATCTTTGCTGTCCGGATCTCTGCCTCTGGAAATTTCTCCCGGCAAAAATGTTCCATATCTGCAATAAAGATATGCTCCACGCCATAGTGTCCGGCATCAATTACTGCCATTTTTTGCGCAACCGCATCAATCCCCTCATGGTGATCAATGTCACCTGTCACCAGTACATCCACACCTTTTTCCAAAGATACGGAAATTGCGCTCTTCCCGGAGCCCGGAAAAACACCAAGGCGATGTACCTGCATATCCGGCTCTCCAAAAATTTTCACATTCGGAAGATCAAATGCTTTTTTTACCATTTCCGCACAGGATTTTAAATCCATCGGCTGTGCCAGATCAGCAACTCTTCCGATCCCAACCGGAACTTCGCCGGATTCTGAATGCATGCTTCCCGTCACTTCCAGAACCTCCGGTTCACTCAGTTCAAGTACCTTCCCAGCAAGCTCTGCCATTCCCATTACATCATAATTGGTATGCATCGCATAGTAAGAAATGTCATCCCGGATCAACTTCAGTACTCTTCTGCCAATAAAATCCTCGTCATTGATCTTTTTCATTGCTTTAAAGATCATCGGATGATGTGTGATCAGCATATCTGCGCCCCAGTCTGCTGCTTCTTCGATCACTTCATCCGTCGCATCCAGTGCAAGATAGATCCGCTTTACTTCTTTATCGCTTCTTCCGACCTGCAGTCCTACATTATCCCACTCCATAGCATAGTGCTTTGGAAAACGTGCTTCTATTTCTTTTATAATTTCTCTGCAAATCATCATTTTCCTCCTAAAAATACCGGTCAAGCAGGTCTTCTGCTCTCTTTATCATATGCAGAACCTCTGCACTTCTCTCCTTCGTGCGTTCACTCTCCTGCACCCGAAGCTTTTCATACACGCCCTGATTCACAGACAGTTCCTTTTTCAGATATTCTCCCATCACCGGGTGACCCTTCTCTAATAAATATTTTCCATATTCAAGCTCTTCTTCTGCTGCCGGAACACCTTCCGCATAAAGACCTTTCTGCTCTGTCGGGATCACCTTCATCATCGGATAGTATTTGCCATCCTCTTCCACCATGTCCTCTGCAACGATACGAAATCTATGTTCTTCCAGATAACGGCGGACTTTCGCAAGCTCTGACTGCGGCTGCAGGATCAGTTCCTTTAAGCTTCTGGTTTTTGCCGGATCCTCATTCAAAATGTGTATGACAAGACCGCCGCCCATTCCGGCGGCGATCATTGTGTCAGCTTCTTCCATTTTCAAATTCACCAGACCATCAGAAAGACGGGTAACGATCTTCCCATCCAGTCCATGTTCAAGGATATGTGTATCCGCTCTCTCTAATGGTCCTTTGTTAATATCCATGGCAATTGCGGATGGAACCAGCCCGTTCTGTGTCAGATAGATTGGGATGTAAGCGTGATCTGTTCCCACATCCGCAAGACGCATTCCCGGTGTGACAAGATCCGCCACTGCCTGTAATCTTTTTGATAATTCAGCCATCTTCTTAATCCAAATAATCTCTTAATTTTCTGCTGCGGCTTGGATGACGAAGCTTGCGGAGTGCTTTTGCTTCAATCTGACGGATACGCTCACGGGTGACATCGAACTCTTTTCCGACCTCTTCCAGTGTACGTGCTCTTCCATCACTCATGCCAAAACGCAGGCGGAGAACCTTCTGCTCTCTCTCTGTCAGTGTACTTAAAACTTCATCCAGCTGTTCTTTCAGAAGTGTCTGCGCTGCTGCTTCTGCCGGAACAGGTACATTGTCATCCTGGATAAAGTCGCCCAGGTGGCTGTCCTCTTCCTCACCGATCGGAGTCTCAAGAGAAACCGGTTCCTGGGAAATCTTTAAGATTTCACGCACACGGTCTACCGGCATGTCCAACTCTGCAGCGATCTCTTCCGGCGTAGGTTCACGTCCAAGCTCCTGCAGTAACTGTCTGGATACACGGATCAGTTTGTTGATCGTCTCTACCATATGAACCGGTATACGGATGGTTCTCGCCTGGTCAGCAATCGCACGTGTGATTGCCTGACGGATCCACCATGTTGCATAGGTACTGAACTTAAATCCCTTCTGATAATCAAACTTCTCTACCGCTTTGATAAGTCCAAGGTTTCCTTCCTGTATAAGATCCAGAAACAGCATACCACGTCCCACGTAACGCTTTGCAATGCTGACTACCAGTCGCAGGTTGGCTTCTGCAAGACGCTTTTTCGCTTCTTCATCACCATCTGCCATTCTCTTTGCCAGCTCAATCTCTTCTTCTGCTGAAAGAAGCGGAACCTTACCGATCTCCTTCAGATACATACGGACCGGATCTTCGATGCTGATTCCGTCCGGAACAGACAGGTCGATCTTCTCCATATCCACTTCGTCTTCATCCGAAAGCATGATCTCCAGATCATCATCATCCACATTGGAGTCATCATTCATCTGAAGCACATCGATCCCATTGGCCTCCAGGTACTCAAATACCTTGTCCATCTGTGTCGGTTCCAGCTCCATATCCCGGAATGCATCATTGATTTCCTGGATTTCAAGAATGTTCTTCTTTTTCTTCGCAAGGGCAACCAGATTTTTTAATTTTTCCTGAAACTTTACTACGTTCTCTTCCATGTAGTGTCCTTCCTCTCATCGCTTGTTTATATTCTATCCCTAATTAATGGAAATATGCAGTTTATGAAGGTCCTGCACTGCCTTCTTCGCATTCATAAGCCTTTGCAGCCCCTGAATGTCTGTCGGATCCAGATTCCGGGTTGCGGTTTCGATACTGTACTCCTTTACCCGGAGAATCGTCTCCTTGATCGCTTTTTCCTGCTCTCCCGCAGTCGTCAGCTCTTTGATTCTCGTATTGAAAAGTGCTGCCACCGCGCGGTGTTCCTCTTCCTCTGTAAAATAATTCATGATCTGCGCAGGATTCAGTTCTCCTTTTGCATGCTGTTCATACAGAAGTTCAGCAACTTTCCGGTACAGCTCCACCGTAAAATCCTCCGGCGTAACATAACGGCTTACCTGATCAAACAGCTCTTCCCTGTCGATCAGCCAGGTAAGCAGAATCTTCTGTGACCGGATATGACCATCCTCTTTTGGCGTTTCCTGGCGGATCGTCTGTCTTGGCTTTGTGGCCGGAGCTGCCATTCCGCTCTGGACTGCTACCTTGACAACCAGCTTCTTAAGTTCTTCGTAGCCGACGTGATAAGTCTTTGCCACCGCTTCTATGTAATTATCACGTTCAATTTCTTCTTCAAAACGTGCCAGCCTTCTCGCCGCCTCTCTGAGGAATTCCGTCTTTCCTTCCGGTGCATTCAGGTCATAACCTTTTTCCAGCATCTCAAGACCGAACATAAAGCTGTTCCTTGCTTTCCTGATCCGCTCTTCAAATGCCTCAGCTCCAAGATTCTTGATGAATTCATCCGGATCCTTGTACGGTTCCATCCGGATCACGCGGGTCGTCACACCGGCCTCCCGAAGGATCGGAGCTGCCCGGAGTGCCGCTTTAGTTCCGGCTTCATCACTGTCATAGGTCAGATAGACTTCATTCACATACCGTTTGATCAATGCTGCATGTCCTGCTGTAAGTGCAGTTCCAAGTGACGCAACTGCATTGGTAAATCCCGCCTGATGGAGCGAAATTACATCCATATAGCCTTCACATACAATAAAATACGGCTTTCTTGATGTTCTCGCCCGGTGAAGTCCGTACAGATTCCGGCTCTTATCAAAGATCAGAGTCTCCGGTGAGTTCAGGTACTTTGGCTTCCCGTCGCCCATCACACGCCCGCCGAATCCGATCACACGGTTATTCACATCCATAATCGGAAACATGACACGGTTCCAGAATTTGTCGTAAACTCCGTGCTTTTCATCGACATTTACCAGACCGGCTTTGATGATCATCTCTTCACTATAACCCTTCATCTTCAGGTATCGAAACAGATCATCACTGTATTTGCTGGAATATCCAAGTCCAAATGCGGTGATCGTCTCCTGGCTCAACTGACGGTTCTGCAGATATTCTCTTGCCTGCCTTCCGCCCTCCGTCTTCAGCTGCGCATAATAATACTTGGCCGCCAGCTTGTTCATCTCAAGCAGCGCACTTCTCGTATCTGCTCTTTCTTTCGCTTCTTTTGAATATTCCTCTTGCGGAAGCTCCACACCGGCACGCTGTGCCAGAAACTTGAGTGCTTCTACAAAAGAATAATTCTCATACTCCATAATGAAGGTAAATACATTCCCTCCCGCTCCGCAGCCAAAGCAGTAATACATCTGCTTATCCCTGCTCACAGAAAAAGAAGGAGATTTCTCACTGTGAAACGGGCAAAGTCCGAAATACGAACTCCCCTGCTTCTTCAGCTTCACATATCCGGAAATCACATCTACGATATCATTTTTCGATCTTACTTCTTCTATAATCTCATCTGAATAATACATTATGTCCTACACCTTCCTGGCAGGGTTCGCGCACCTTGCGCAACCCCTACATAATATATATTCGACAAAACTTTTTTATTTCCTTTAAAATTTCCAAGATTGTGGAATAAAAATTTCTTCAAACTTTTTCACGGCAAAATTATCCGTCATTCCTGCTATGTAATCACACACTGCGATCTCCGGCATTTCCCCCTTCTGCAGCTGTTTCAGATACTGCTCCGGCATCTTTTCCATGTGCGTTTCATAATAAGAATACAGATCTTCGACCATTCGGATTGCTTTGTCCTCTTCGCCCTTTGCAAGTGGATTCTCATAAACATGGGTAAACATATATGCCCGCAGCTCCATCAATGCTTCACGGACTTCCTCTGACATGCAGATCTTCGGTTTGTCCATGCTGTTTACGATCACATCATGGGTAAGTGTGTTCAAACGCTCTCTTTTACTGTTGCCCAGAACTTTTCGCAGCTCTTTGGGCAGTTCCTCTTCATTCATGATCCCCGCCCTTACTGCGTCATCAATATCATGGTTCACATAAGCAATCTTATCAGACAGTCTGACGATCTGCCCTTCCAGTGTCGCAGGCATTCCCGCACTTTTGTGGTTTCGGATTCCATCGATCACTTCCCAGGTCAGGTTCAGTCCCTCCCCCTGTTTCTCCAACACCTCTACTACACGGACACTTTGTTCATTGTGTTTAAATCCACACGGACACACATTATTCAGAGCTCTCTCTCCTGCATGTCCAAACGGAGTATGCCCAAGATCATGCCCCAGTGCAATTGCCTCCACCAGATCTTCATTCAGCCTGAGCGCCTTTCCGATCGTCCGGGCGTTTTGCGATACTTCCAGCGTATGCGTCAGCCGTGTCCTGTAATGGTCTCCGATTGGTAGGAGAAACACCTGCGTCTTCTGCTTCATGCGCCGGAATGCCTTACTGTGCAGGATCCGATCTCTGTCCCTCTGAAAAACCGGTCGGATGTCACACTGTGGCTCATTTCTCTTTCTCCCCCGGGAAGCCATGCTTAATGTGGCACAGGGGCTTAGATATTCCTTTTCTCTTTCTTCCATCTGTTCCCTGATTGTCATTTTTTATTTTCTCTCTTCTTTCAGTCGTTTCTCGATTGCTTCTGTCACGCATTCCAGAACTTTAATACGTGCATAGTATTTATCATTTCCTTCCACTACGATCCACGGTGCATGTGGCATAGAAGTCTTTTCCAGCATTTCTTCTACCGCCACCTCATACTGATCCCATTTTTCCCGGTTTCTCCAGTCTTCATCGGTGATCTTCCACTGTTTTTTCGGATTTTCCTGTCTGGCTTTAAACCTTCTCGCCTGCTCATCCTTGTCAATCTGCATCCAGAATTTCAGCACGATTGCTCCTGCATTTACCAGATCCTGCTCCATGGCATTGATTTCCCCATAAGCTCTCTTCCATTCTTTTTCGGTGCAAAATCCTTCAATCCTCTCTACCATCACTCTTCCGTACCAGGTTCTGTCAAATATCGCAATATGACCGGCTTTCGGCATTGCACGCCAGAAACGCCACAGATAATGATGTGCTTTCTCTGTATCACTCGGTGACGCTGTCGGATTCACCACATATCCCCTCGGATCCATATGTGAAGTCAGACGTTTGATCGCACCACCTTTTCCTCCGGCATCCCACCCCTCAAAGCCAAGGACAACCGGGATTCTCCTGCGATAAAGCTCTCCATGCAGATGTTCCATCTTTTTCTGAAGCGCTTTTAAGCGTTCCTCATAAACCTCTTTTGGCATGGATTTGGAAAGATCCGTCTCTGCCAGAATGGATTCTGCTGTTTCCCTTTTCATTTCCGTTTTCTTTTCCAGACTGCCTTTTTCTTCCAGTTCCTTTCTTGCGACTGCTTCTTCCATTGCCTGGATCACCGCCTGATAAACAGCCACTTTGGCTTCTTTCTTCTTTGTAGCATTGATCACTGTCCACGGTGCGTAATCTGCATCCGTTTTCCGCAGCATCTCTTCATTGATTGCTTTATACTCTTTAAAATCATGGTTCCGCTTCAGATCGCCTTTGCTTACCCGCCATGCAGTATCCTTGGAAGCAAGCAGTTTCTCAAAGCGCTTTTTCTGTTCTTTCCGGTCAATCTTTAAAAACAGTTTGATGATCACCATTCCATCATCTGTCAGCTGTTTTTCAAACGCACGGATCGATGCAAAATCCTTTTCCAGCTCTTTTTCCGGTGTTTTTCCTTCAAAACGTTCAATCATAACTCTCCGGTACCAGCTGGTATCAAAAATCGCAATTCTTCCCTTTTCCGGGATCTTCGTCCAGAAACGCCACATAAAAGGATGCATCCATTCCTCTTCCGTTTCATTTTTTACCGCATATACTTTAAAGCCTCTTGGATCGAGTGCCTGGATCAGATTACCAATCTGAAGCCCTTTTCCTGCTGCTCCATAACCCTCAAACGCGATCATCACCGGGATTTTTTTCTCCCTGCACACTCTTTGCAGTTCTCCAAGCTGCTCTCCCAGTTCTTTTATATCCTTCATTTTTATATTTTTCTCCATAAAATGCCTCCATTTCACCAGTTTCTGCTCTTATTATCCCCAAATTCATTGATAAAACGCGCATTTAACGCATACAATTATATATCATATTACTATATTTTCTCATAATAAGAAAGTAAATTTGTAAAATCATTGAATTATTTATCTTTTCGATATTTTTTGTAATATATTGCGAATTAAAATTTCTTTTAATTTTTTGTTGACTTTGCGTTTGGAATATAGTATTATAGCTTTTGTCAGCGGCGAGCAGTTAAAAACAAAGCTCACTGAGTGATATGCGGAAGTGTCGGAACTGGCAGACGAGCAAGACTAAGGATCTTGTAGGCATTGCGCCTGTGTGGGTTCAAGTCCCATCTTCCGCATTATAAAAAGGAATCTCTGATTTTATCAGAGGTTCCTTTTTATAGTACCGAAGCGTGACCTGAACCCATGGTTCAGGTCTTCGCTCCGCTACGGTCGGCGCAGTGCATTCGTCCACCGGACGAACCTGGCCCCATCTTCCGCTTCCTTACCATTTATGCCTTTTTTTATTTACAAGATACAATACAATTCCACCTGCTACGATCACCATGGAGATCCACTGGGAGGTTGAGAACATCCAAGCTCCCCCTCTGTTATCATTTCTCAAAAACTCAACAAGAAATCTTCCCACACCATACAGCAGCATATACAAAAAACCTACGTTTCCCGGTGTACCGTCTTTTTTATTCTTTCTATAATATAGAAGTAACACGATCATGATCAGGAAATCACCCGCCGACGAAATAAGCTGTGTCGGAATCAGTTTTACACCTGCCGGAGCAAGCCCACCTTCCGGGAAGACCACACCAAATCTGAAGGTTGTCTCCCTTCCATAGCAGCATCCTGCAAGAAAACATCCGATTCTTCCAAATCCCTGTGCCATCGAAATACTTGCCACAGCGAGATCAAAATATTCCAGAAAATAAAGCTTCTTGATTCTGCAATATACAATTGCTGTCAGAAAACCGGCAATAATTCCACCATATACGACAAACCCTTCTGAACCGAGTACCGTCTTCGGATCCTTGATAAACGTCTTAAACTCCACGATCACATATAGAATTTTTGCACCTAAAAAACCGCCGATTACACCGTAAATTCCAATATCCACAATTGCTTCCTGATCCAGGCCATTCTTTTTTGCCCGATAAGAAGCCATTGCCACACAACAAAGGATACCGATTGCGATCATCAGTCCATATCCATGTATCGTAAACTTTCCTATTGAAAACAGATCAATTTTCACGCTTTTTTCTTCCTCCCTTTTATCAATCTATTTATCATTGTATGGATTATCCCTTCATTTGTCAATCTTATCCTTTTGGATACTATCTGCTATTTTGTTACTGTTCACAGTACCTGTGACCAGCAACGCATCTCGCCATTTTAAATCGCCTTTGGCGATGGGCGAGATACCATTCAAGATAAAACGTGCACCCACCGTGCCAATCAGCGTAGAGATTGACACGGGAGTGAACAGTAACGCTATTTTGCCTCTTATTAATCCAGCAATGGGGCATGATTCAGAGAATCATCCCCCACGTTTAGAGCTATCATTAAATTGTTCTGCCTTACAGAAGATTCTTCATACTCTTCAGCCCAATTGCCAGAGTTGAAGTATTGTGTAAAAGTGCTGATGTCGTCGGCTGGATCACACCGGTTACTCCAAGTACGATCAGACCGGAATTGAATCCAACGATAAAACGGTAATTACTTTGAATCCTCTTCATCAGCCTATTGCTGAGACGTCTTAAGGTTACGATCTGTCCAAGATCATCTGCGCCTACCGTAATATCTGCAATCTCACGTGCAATCTCTGCGCCATTGCTGATCGCAATTCCCACATCTGCCGCTGAAAGCGCCGGAGAATCATTGATACCATCGCCGATCATAATAACTTTTCTTCCGGCTGCTTTTTCTTTTTCTACAAATGCAGCCTTATCTTCTGGCAGTACTTCTGAATAATATTCATCCACACCGACACGCTTTGCGATCGCCGAAGCTGTACGGTCGCTGTCACCTGTCATCATAACAATCTTTCCAAATCCTGTTTTCTTGAGCTCGGCAACTACTGTCTTCGCCTCTTCTCTCAATGGATCTTCAATACAGATCACTCCTGCAAGCTGATTCTCGATTGCAAGATACAGATGTGAATATTCTTCCGAAAGACTGTCAAATAACTCCTGTTTTCCTTCCGGAATTGTACATTTTTCATCTTCAAATACAAAATGAGAGCTTCCGATAATTACATTTTTATCATCAATCGTTGTAGAAATGCCATGTGCAACCACATACTCTACCTTGGAATGCATTTCCTCATGATCCAGATTTTTCTCTTTTGCTGCATTTACTACTGCTTTCGCCATAGAATGTGGAAAATGTTCTTCCAGACACGCTGCAATACGGAGCAGTTCATCCGGTGTTCTTCCATCAAAGGGAACCACATCCACCACGGTAGGTGTTGCTTTTGTAAGTGTACCAGTCTTGTCAAATACGATCGTATCTGCCTCTGCCACGGCTTCCAGATACTTTCCGCCCTTTACGGTAATATTGTAAAGGTTTGCTTCACGGATTGCAGACAGCACCGAAATCGGCATTGAAAGCTTAAGGGCACACGAAAAATCTACCATCAGGATTGAAAGGGCCTTTGTGACATTTCTCGTCAGCAGATAGGTAAGAGCTGTTCCACCAAGTGAATACGGTACAAGCCTGTCTGCAAGATGTTCTGCCTTGCTTTCTACTCCTGATTTTAACTTCTCAGATTCTTCAATCATCGTAACGATCTTATCAAAGCGGCTGTTTCCGCTTACCTGTTTGACTCCGACTGTGATCTCACCTTCTTCAACCACCGTTCCTGCATATGCATAGCTTCCAACCGTCTTGCGGACAGACACTGACTCTCCGGTAAGAGATGCCTGATTGATCATCGCTTCACCATCCACGATATCGCCGTCAAACGGAATCACAGTTCCCATACGAATCACAATCCGGTCTCCTGCTTTTATCTTGGATGCAGGAACCAGAACTTCCTGATCTTCTGTCTTCAGCCATACCTTACTTACGTTCAGAGACATGGTCCTTGCCAGGTCATCTACGGATTTCTTATGTGTCCACTCTTCCAGAATCTCACCGATTCCAAGCAGGAACATGACGGATCCGGCTGTACTGAAATCCCCACGTGCAACGGATACACCGATTGCAGTCGCATCCAGCACCGGAACCTCAATTTTGCGTGCCCACAGACACTTGATTCCCTTCCAGATATACTTCAGTGACATGACCGATGTATAGCATGCATTCAGTGGATACGGAAGGAACCATTTTCTTGCATAATGAAATACTACTTTATTGAACAGCTTTTCCTGATACTGCGCATTCACTTCACGACCGGAAGTTGCAAGTACGTCTGCCGGAACTTCCACTGTCTGATAGTGAAATTCCTGCAGAAGACGGATTACATCTTCTCTGTCGCCGGTATAATTAATGACTGCATCACAGGTTCTGTCATATACCTTTGCTAATTTGACTGATTCATTGCAGAGCAGATAATACTGTAACATATCAGCCTGTTCATATGTCATTCTTTTTTGAAAAAGCCGGACTCTCATCCGGCCTTTCATCTCATGTTTAATTATAAACTTCACGTTCAGGCGCCTCTTACTCTGTTACTTCGTTGAACTCTGTATTTTCAGCTTCTTCAGCCTCTGCTGCTGTATCTGCATCAGAAAATTCTTCCATTTCAGCAGCTCTTTCTTCGTTGATGTTCTTAGCTTCAGCGTAAATATCCTCTGCATTTTCCTGGATATTTGTAGCTGTTTTCATAACACAGTCTTTTGCGCGAAGAACTGCTGCTGTACAATTTGTGTACACGTTCTTAGCATCCTTGCTTGAAAGCGCTTTGATTCCAGCTGTTCCAAAAAGAACTCCTGACGCAAAAATTCCAACCTTTTTCCAATTTACTTTAGTAATATCAAACATATCTACGTACCTCCTGTTTTTTCATTAACGCCTATTATATGACACGAATCTGAAAATTTCCAGTCTTTTTTTGCTTCTGATAAATTTTCTCACTTTTGCGTAAAATCAGTTTTGTCAAACTTTTTTCATTATATCTAACACAAATTCGCTATTTTCGCCTTAATTTTTACACAACTTTTCACAGTTATCTATATCCATATTTATATAGAAGAAACTCATTTCCCGGTATCTTAAAGAGACAGATACAACCACGGTACCTGCCTCCATATCCGAACCATTCCGTTTCAGAACGTTTTTTTACAATGTTATGCTTCTTTGAGTGTGATGTTTCTCACATTCTGTCCACCCGAAAATCCACAGGCATCCAGACCAGATTTAATTACTGCTGTCCATTTATCTTCCGGAAGATCAAGAACCGTTCCATCCTCCAATTCGACCATGCATTCCATCTTATTGCCATCATCCGAAATACGATACATATTCTTGCGGCTGATCGCTCCGATCTGTTCCAGCGTATTGACCATACGGTATACCGTCGCCGGTCCGATACTCGGATCCTTCAGAGACGCCTGATAATAAATTTCCTTGCAGCAATTACATTTTCCTTCCAAAATAACATCGATCAGCATGAGCCGCTGCTTCGTAACCCTACAGCCACTCCTTTTCAGCTGCTCGATTATTCTTTCTTTCGCGTCCATGATAGCCCCTTTCCATGCTGTCGCCTGTTAGGCTCTGATATCAACTACCTTAAATCCTGCTTCCTCGACAGCTTTTTTCAGATCATCATCATCGATTTCTCTGTCATAGCTTACAACTGCTTCTTCTTTTTTGAGATTCACCTTTGCAGATGCACCTTCGATTTTGTCGATTGCTTCCGTTACACTTTTCACGCAATGATCACAGTGCATACCGGAAACCATCACCGTCTTTTTACCGATTGCCGGATGCTCCAGAACCTTTTCTTCAATCTCTGTCTTGATCAGTCCAGATCCACCACCACAGCAAGGGCTTTCCCCTTTAAAATGCTTAAGCGTACCCTTTAATGCAAAAATAAGAAGTACGATCACGATCAGAACAATAATTGCATCAACCATCTTATTCCTCATCCTTCCGGCGTTCACGCCATTTCTTTATCCATAAAACCAACTGATATATGCTGACTCCTACAAGATAAATGATCAAGAATGCTCCGAATGCATAGAACATAGAGCCTGTTGAACTTCCCATATGCCTTCCGCCTTTCAGTCTTTCTTCTTTGGTGCGGTTTTTCCACTACATCCGCTACACGAACTGCAGTTACCGCTGCATCCAGCACAACCGACCGGTTTTCCTTCTTTATGGTTTTTATAACCTTTGTAAATCAGATAAATACAATATGCTGCGA
The DNA here is from genome assembly GCF_027663865.1 of Coprococcus sp. AF99-45. Taxonomy (NCBI): domain Bacteria; kingdom Bacillati; phylum Bacillota; class Clostridia; order Lachnospirales; family Lachnospiraceae; genus Coprococcus; species Coprococcus sp. AF99-45. Next base: position 36,715 of record NZ_JAQDGZ010000001.1, on the reverse strand, counting down.
TCAGTGCCACTATCACAATATTTGCGATCATAACCTTCACCTTGTCTTTCTTTTACACTGGAAGCCGGACACAGGCTTCTGCATCCGGCTTCCGCCTTAAAGTTCTTATAAATCTTATGCGTTTACAGAACGTTTTGAATAAACTTTCTGATTTTTATACGGATCTGGTCTGAACAGCATGAAAAGGATTGCGATAAGGAAAAGGAATCCAACTGCTGTACCAACTCCGAATGCTCCGCCTGTTACGAATGAACCGATCTGATATACACAGAGGCATACAATGTAAGCGAAGATGTTCTGGAAGAGAATTGCGAACCAGAACCATTTTCTTGACTGCATCTGCTGTGCCATTGTAGCAATTGCTGCAAGGCAAGGAGAATCAAGAAGGTTGAACATCAGGAATGTAAATGCTGCAATTGAGCTTGGGAACCAAGATGCAACACCAGCTGCTACGTTGACTGCATCTTCTGTATCACCAGATACATTTGCAAGTACACCCATTGTTGAAACAATTGCTTCTTTTGCTGTAAATCCAGAGATAGAAGCTGCTACCGGCTGCCACTCGCCAAATCCAAGTGGTGCAAAGAGCGGTGCGATCACGCCACCAATCATTGCCATAAGACTGTCTGCGCTGTCTTCTACCATGCCAAAGCTTCCGTCTACAAATCCGAATCCGCCAAGGAACCACATTACGACGCAGGCAAGGAACAGGATTGTTCCGGCTTTGATGATGAAGCCTTTCAGTCTTTCCCATACATGAAGGAGAACTGTCTTAGCCTGTGGAATATGGTACTGTGGAAGTTCCATTACGAACGGTGCCGGTTTTCCTGAGAACGGTTTTGTCTTCTTCAGGATGATCGCAGCCACAAGTACTGCAACGATTCCAATGAAATACATAAGCGGTGCGATAAATGAACTTTCCTGATATCCTGCTACTTCACCGGAAATAACACCACCCATCAGAGCGATAACCGGAAGCTTAGCTCCACACGGGATAAAAGTTGCTGTCATAATTGTAAGACGTCTGTCATTATCCTGTTCAATAGTCTTAGAAGCCATGATTCCAGGAATACCGCAGCCTGATGAAATCAGAAGCGGGATAAAGCTCTTTCCCGAAAGTCCGAAATGTCTGAACACACGGTCCATGACGAATGCGATACGAACCATGTATCCACAGTCTTCAAGGATAGACAAGAAAAGGAACAGAATCGCCATCTGTGGAACGAAACCAAGAACGGCTCCAAGACCACCGATGATACCATCAACAACAAGTCCCATAACCATGTCACCGGCACCGATCGCTGAAAGTGCGCTTGTTGCTGCATCCTGAATTGCTACTACAAATACATCATTTGTCCAATCTGTTACAAAGGTACCGACTGTCGTTACAGAAACATAATATACGATCCACATTACCAGCATAAAGATCGGGATTCCAAGGAACCGGTTGGTAACGATACGGTCGATCTTATCAGAAGTTGTAAGTTTTTCTTTTCCCTTCTGAACAGTTGTTGAAACAATCTTCTGGATGAATTTGTAACGTTCGTCTGTTACAATACTTTCCATATCATCGTCATGTTTCTTTTCAAGAGCTTTTCTCTGTGCTTCCACCGTCTGGGCTGCCGCACCGGAAAGTTTCATGCTCTCTACTACCTTGCTGTCGTTCTCAAGGAATTTTATAGCGTACCATCTCTTCTTCTCTTCTGAAACAGAACTCGGAAGAACGCTCTTAACTTCTGCTACAGCACCTTCCAGCTCTGCTGAGAAGATATCTTTCGGAAGATCGATTTCTGACTTCTTAGCAACTTTTACTGCTTCATCGATCAGTTTGTCAAGTCCTTCACCTTTCAGCGCAGATGTCTCGATAATCGGACAGTCAAGCAGCATTGAAAGTCTCTTCACATCAATCTTGATTCCTCTCTTCGCAAGAAGATCTGCCATGTTCAGTGCAATAACAACCGGAACGCCTGTCTCGATCAGCTGAGTTGTCAGATACAGGTTACGTTCAATATTGGTTGCATCCACCAAATCAATGATCACATCCGGATTTTCTTTCAGCACATAGTCACGGCTGACGACCTCTTCCAGTGTATATGGAGACATTGAATAGATACCCGGAAGGTCAGTTACGATAACTTCTTCCTTTGTCTTCTTACTTTTTAATTTACCCTCTTTTTTCTCTACAGTAACCCCTGGCCAGTTACCAACATACTGGTTGGCTCCTGTGAGCGCGTTAAACATGGTAGTTTTACCGCAGTTCGGGTTTCCGGCAAGTGCAATTTTAATTGCCATTCCTTTTTACCTCCTTGTTGTACTACTCTCATGCATAATTATGTATATGCTATTTTACCTGCACACACTGTGCATCATCTTTTCTTACTGTAAGTTCATATCCTCTTACAGTAATCTCAACAGGATCACCGAGAGGCGCAACTTTTCTGATGTACAGCTCGCTTCCTTTTGTTATGCCCATGTCCATAATACGGCGTTTGTAAGCTCCGTCTCCTTCAATCTTGGTCACAACAACAGTGCTTCCAACCTTTGCATCACCTAAAGTCATTGTCGTATCTCCTTTCCTTTAAGCTTCGTAATACAGAATATATATGCAGCGGATCCATCGACCAGCCAGAGGCTAGATCATGATATGCCGCGCCATATCAGAATTAACCGCAACACGTGAATCCTTGATGTTCACGATCACATTACCACCGATTGCAGAAACAACTGTAATTTCTGCACCTGCTACAAATCCGAGATTCGCAAGGAATCGCCTTGTTTCTTCATTTCCACCAATTCTCTTGATCTCATTTACTTCACCAATATTCGCCATCGTTAAAGGCATAATCCCTACCTCCTGTTCTTTTGCGTATTTGGAATTTTGAATGATAATTTTTTTCATTACCAACTTTTGTTCATTCGTTAGTATATGCTAACATTTGTGTGTTGTCAAGTATTTTTTTAAGTTTTATTAAACCATTGTTTTCTGTTACTCATTTTTGCCATTTATCACTTACTTCTAATAGTTATAGCTTCTACTTTTTGCACAAAAAGAGCATTTACAGAACAATATTATTTGAAAAAAAATATAATCCATGGTATCCTATTAGATATAAGAATAAATAGTGAGGTGACCGGAATAAATGGCTAAAAATGAATCTTCCGAAAATTATCTTGAAGCAATATTGATGTTAAGTAAAAAATTACCTGTCGTACGTTCCGTAGATATTGCCAACGAACTTGGTTTCAAAAAATCAAGCGTCAGCATCGCCATGAAGAAACTTCGTCAGGAGAATCATATTACCGTAACAGATGCAGGTTTTATCTATCTTACCGATTCAGGAAAAGAGATCGCGAACATGATCTATGAACGGCATGAATTTATTTCAAAATGGCTGATCGAACTCGGTGTCCCAGAAGAAATCGCTACAGATGATGCCTGCCAGATGGAGCACGTAATCAGTAGAGAAAGCTTTAACGCAATCAAAGAATATGTACGAACACATTAGTAAATGCGTCAAAAAAGGCCGAAAAGTTTATAACTTTTCAGCCTTTTTCTTTGCCCTTTTGCAGACTCTACAGATTTACCGCAACATATTTCATATGCTGTTTTCCGTAATGAAATTACTTTACTGATACTATTCATCAAGGATCTGTCCGTCAAGCGATAAGGTCACGACCTGCCACGGAATAAATTTACCGCTTTCCTGAAGAGCTTTCTTAGCCGCCAGCTCAAGTCCGCCACAACAAGGTACTTCCATCCGCACAATCGTCACACTCTTAATATTATTGTTCTTAATAATCTCCGTCAGCTTCTCCGAATAATCCACATTATCCAGTTTTGGACATCCAATCAAAGTCACATGCCCTTTGATAAAACGATTGTGAAAATCTCCATAAGCATAGGCACTGCAATCTGCAGCGACCAGAAGCTTCGCCCCGTCAAAATATGGTGCATTCACCGGTGCAAGCTTAATCTGTACCGGCCACTGGGAAAGCATACTCTTATTCACGCTTTTCGCCGTCTCCCTTCCTTCCTCTTCGCTCTCTGCATTCTGCATACTCTCCTCTCTGTTCATCATACGCATGCGGGTTCCAGGACATCCCCCTGCAAATGATTTTACCGGTGCTTTAGGTCCTTCTCCCGCATTCTGCTTTGTAGCCTCTTCCTGCTGCTTTTTAAGCATATTCTGCTTCACAGCCTCCGCATCATAAGCCGCCGCCTCACGCTCTACAAAATGAATGGCATCCACCGGACAATTCGGCAAACAGTCTCCCAGTCCGTCGCAATAATCATCTCTCATCAGCTTTGCTTTCCCATTTACCATAGAAATAGCCCCCTCATGGCAGGCCTTTGCACAAGCTCCACACCCATTACACTTCTCCTCATCTATCTGAATAATTCTACGAATCATATTCCTTTATATCCTCCTATTCGAAAAATTTGTATTCCTTTAACTTTACCAGCTTATTTTAGCTTACAACCGCATTCTATTCTGTTGTTATAACAACAATCCACATAAAAAAACCTTGCGGATTCTCTCCACAAGGTTTTCCCTCTTCTCTCAAACTCTATACGAAATCGTCTGATTTAATTATGCAAGTGCCTTTTTAGCAACTTCAGCTACAGCTGCGAAGCCAGCTGCATCATTAACTGCCATTTCAGCGAGCATCTTTCTGTTCATATCTACACCGGCAACTTTAAGTCCGTGCATAAGCTTGCTGTAAGAAAGACCATTCATTCTTGCAGCTGCGTTGATACGAGCGATCCAAAGCTGACGCATCTGACGTTTTTTCTGCTTTCTTCCTGCGTATGCTGATGTAAGGGCTCTCATTACAGACTGTTTTGCAATTCTGTACTGTTTAGAGCGAGCTCCTCTGTATCCTTTAGCCAGTTTTAAAGTTCTATTGTGTTTCTTCTTAGCGTTCATTCCGCCTTTAATTCTTGCCATTACTTAATCCTCCTTCTATCTTTCCTGCCAAATCTTAGAGATATGGTAAAACTTTCTTCATGTTCTTTACATTTGTAGAATCTGTGATAGTTGACTGTCTAAGATTTCTTTTTCTCTTAGTAGACTTCTTTGTTAAGATATGGCTCTTGTAAGCTTTGTTTCTTTTAAGTTTACCTGTAGCTGTTGTTTTGAAGCGCTTTGCAGCAGCTCTATTTGTTTTAATTTTTGGCATGATGTTTTCCTCCTTAATATAGATAATTTATTTTTAACGTTTTTCAGTTAAAACCATGCTCAGGCTTCTGCCTTCAAGTTTTGCCGGCTTTTCAATGACAGCAACATCTTTCATCTTCTCAGCAAAATCGTCAAGAATATGTTTACTCTGCTGCATATGAGCCATCTCTCTACCACGGAAACGAAGTGTAACCTTTACTTTATTTCCTTTTGAGATAAATTTTCTAGCATTATTCATCTTCGTGTTCAGGTCGTTGGTGTCAATATTTGGCGAAAGACGCACTTCCTTAACCTCGACAGTTCTCTGTTTTTTCTTTGCTTCTTTTTCTTTTCTTGCCTGTTCGTATCTGTACTTACCATAATCGATAATCTTACAAACCGGCGGTTTCGCTGTCGGAGCGATTTTAACCAGATCCAGTTCCGCTTCCTGTGCCAGCTTCATAGCCTCTCTTGCTGACATTATTCCTAACTGTTCCCCACTCTCGCTAACCACGCGTACCTCTCTGTCGCGGATTTGTTCGTTAATCATTAAATCGCTAATTGTTGTGCACCTCCAATAAATAAAAAAATAGTGAATAGCTGCAGACTATCCACTATCTATTGCATACAATACTTATATCCGGTATTATAAATTCAATATCAAACCGTTAGTCGCCTGATTGCGCTAAGGTGAGAGTGGATACTCTTCTTTGTTGTTCGCTTTACGCAAGTTATAATTTACCACAAATTTTATATGGTGTCAACACTTTTTTTATTTTTTTATGAACCAGCCAATCTTCACTTAATTTCTAACAATCTTTATTTTTCGGACTTAAACCTACTCAATCCCTGTCACTTTGTAATCTTTGTCTTCAACAGCTTTTTTCAGTACCTCATCGGCTACTTCTGCCGCAAGTGTTACTACCGCTGTTCCATTTTCATGGCTTACTTCTGCCGCCTCTACTCCTTCGATTGCTTCCAGAGTTTTCTTTACGGTTGCCTCACAGTGTCCACACATCATACCTTCGATTTTCATTGTTTTTGTCATTGTCTTTTCCTCCTCTATTTCTTTGACTTTTGACTTTATCTTCTTATCTTTGCTGGCATCATACATTTTAAACCAGTTCAGACGAAGTGCATTGGTTACGACACAGAAGCTTGAAAGACTCATAGCTGCTGCGCCAAACATCGGATTTAATTTCCATCCGAAGATTGGATACCAGATACCTGCTGCAAGCGGGATTCCGATCACATTGTAGAAGAATGCCCAGAACAGGTTCTCATGGATATTTCTTAAAGTTGCTTTACTCATACGAATGGCTGCCGGTACATCACTTAAACGGCTTTTCATCAGAACAACGTCTGCTGCGTCGATCGCGATATCGGTTCCTGCACCAATCGCAATTCCCATATCGGCTCTGGTAAGTGCCGGCGCGTCATTGATTCCGTCACCAACCATGGCAACTTTTCCTTTTTTCTTTAATTTCCGGATAACGGCTTCTTTTCCGTCCGGAAGAACGTCTGCGATGACTTCATCTACACCCGCCTGACGTCCGATCGCTTTTGCGGTTCTCTCATTGTCGCCGGTCAGCATTACCACTTGGATTCCCATATTCTGCAGTTCTTTGACTGCCTTTGGACTGTCCTCTTTGATGACGTCTGCTACCGCAATGATTCCGATCAGCTGATCTTCTTTCGTAAAGAACAAAGGTGTCTTTCCTTCTGCCGCCAGATCTTCTGCCTTTTTCAGCATTCCTGCATCCACAGAAGTCTTTGTCTGGATAAATTTCTTATTTCCACCATAAATCGTCTTTCCTGCAAGAACTGCGGAAAGTCCGTTTCCAGGTACTGCCTGGAAGTCTTCTACTTCCTCCGCATCCAGTCTGCGCTCTTGGGCTTCCTGTAAAATTGCATGTGCCAGTGGGTGCTCGCTCTTTCTTTCGAGTGCATAAGCAAATCCCAAAAGTCCTTCCTCCGAGATACCCTCTGCCGGTATCATATCCGTTACTTTCGGTTCCCCGCTTGTGATGGTTCCGGTCTTGTCCAAAGCTACGATCTGCATTTTACCGGTCTCTTCCAGAGATACCGCCGTCTTGAACATGATTCCGTTCTTTGCGCCCATTCCGTTACCAACCATAATGGCAACCGGTGTGGCAAGTCCCAGTGCACAAGGGCAACTGATAACGAGTACGGAAATACCTCTTGCCAGTGCGAATCCAACACTCTGACCTGCGATCAACCATACGATAATTGTAATCACTGCAATCGTAATAACCGCCGGCACAAATATCCCGGATACACGGTCTGCAATCTTTGCGATCGGTGCTTTGGTTGCCGCCGCATCACTGACCATCTGAATGATCTGTGAAAGTGTGGTATCTTCCCCAACTCTGGTTGCCTCGCATTTGAGGAAACCGGACTGATTCATGGTTGCAGCAGATACCTTGTCACCTTCTGCTTTGTCAACCGGAATACTCTCTCCGGTAAGTGCTGCTTCATTGACTGCACTGGTTCCTTCCAGCACGATACCGTCTACCGGTATATTTTCCCCCGGTCTTACTACAAAGATATCGCCTTTTTTCACCTGGTCGATGGAAACCTCTGTCTCCACACCATTTTTCAAGACAACAGCTGTCTTCGGAGCCAGCTTCATCAGACTCTTTAATGCATCTGTTGTCTTTCCTTTGGAATGCGCTTCCAGCATCTTTCCGACTGTGATAAGCGTCAGGATCATGGCTGCTGATTCAAAATAGAACTCATGCATATAAGACATGACGCCTTCCATATCCATCTTCACCTGTGCATCGGTCATTGCAAACAATGCATAGGTGCTGTATACAAAGGATGCCCCTGATCCCAGTGCAACCAGGGTATCCATGTTCGGCGCACCATGAAGGAGTCCCTTAAATCCATTGATGAAGAACTTCTGGTTGATCACCATGATAATTCCGGTAAATAACAGCTGGATCAGTCCCATTGCTACATGATTGCCAGCCAGAAATCCCGGCAGTGGACAGTTCCACATCATATGACCCATGGAAATGTACATCAGTGGAATCAGAAAACACAGTGATGCGATCAGACGACGCTTCATAATCGGTGTCTCCCTGTCTTTCAGGGCATCCTCATCCATTGCTGCGCCCTTTTTGGCTCCTGCATCTGCTCCTTTTACCGAAGCACCGTATCCTGCTGCCTCAACAGCCGCAATGATCTCCAACTGGGATGCGGTTCCTTCTACTCCCATGGAATTCGTCAGAAGACTGACCGAACAGCTGGTAACTCCCGATACCTTCGATACTGCCTTTTCCACTCTGCTGCTGCACGCCGCACAGCTCATTCCTGTTACTGTATATTGTTCCACAAAAATCCACCTCACTCTTTGGCTTTATCTGCCTTTTTATATTGTAAAGATCCTCCTGCGCCTGTTGCATAAAAATCTATAACAATCCTGTTATTTCATCAGTTTCTGAAGCGTTACAACCAGCTCATCGATCGTCTCATCTTTTCCCTCGCGGATATCCTCTGCCACACAGGTACGGATATGATTCGCCAAAAGGACTTTATTGAAGCTGTTGAGCGCCGCATTGATTGCCGATACCTGAATCAGAATATCCGGACAGTACGCATCTTCTTCTACCATGCGCTTCACACCTCTGACCTGCCCTTCGATCCGGCTCAGGCGGTTGATCATGTCCTTGTATTCCTTTTCAGAACGCTCTTTCGTCTTATGACAGTGACAACATTCTTTCTTTTCTTCCATGCGTCTCACCTCTTATTTTTTCTCTCTACGATGGCTATTATATACCCCATTGGGGTATATTGCAAGGGAAATTTTCTCGATTTTAAAATTTTTATATACAGCAATGAATGATGGTTGCACAATGACACATTCTTGTACCGGGCACGCGTCTTTGGCTCATTGTATCTTTTATTTAGCAGAAACTTTTTTACACGCAAAAAGAACCTGCAGGTTTTTCAACCCACAGATTCTCTTATTCCTTCTTACTGTTTATTTAAAAGAAACATTCTCAATAATCACCTGATCAAACATCGTATGAAGTACTCTGCCCTGTTCATCTTCTCCGTTTCCATTCTGATAAACATTTGCTGCATAAACATCATACAAAACTTCTGCACGCTCCGCATCATCCAGTCCATTCAAGAATTCTGCGATTCCTTCATAAATGGCTCCTACCAGATCTCCTTCCTGCGGATTATTTTCAACATATCACTCATAGCTTGTCTCATCTTGTTCCTTCGCACTTTCTTTAAAAGAAATATTTTCATATCTTCAATTATAGACGAAAATCTTTTCAATTTTTGTGCAGAATGCAAGCAGATCCACAACTTCCGGTGACAGACTGTATCTTGTTACCTGACTTGGATTATATGGGTTGCGGGTCAGCGCGTAACCTTACTTTATTCGATTATGAAACCATTCTGAATAGAACGCCGGGATGTCCGTTCGCATTCCTGTGTGTAGGATCATTTATCTCTTCCTCATTTCCATGCATCTATCTCTTCCCGCGATTTGAATATAATAATATTTTTATTCTTATATTTTCTTAGCATCTCATTAATCTCAGGGATTTCATCCCTTGAAAAATTGATAATAAAATTTCTGAATTCTGCTGACAGTTCTTCTTCCTGCCATGGCATATCTTCTCTTTCACTTCCAATACGCCCCTCTACGCCCGCAAGACACACATTTGTTGGCAGATCTAAAAAGAATACCGTATCACATTCTTTAAAACGCATTTCAAGTGTTCTTCCATAATTACCATCGATAATCCATTCTTCCTGCTTTATAATCTCAGATAATTTTGCATCAAATTCCTGCTTTGTTATCGTTGTCCTGTCCGGCTTATGCCAGATCATATCAAGATAATACAATGGAAGTCCTGTTTTGTCTCTGAGTTTTCTTGCAAATGTACTTTTCCCCGCACCAGGACACCCAAGTATCAGAACTTTTTTCATATTTATTTATCTCCTGATCCTTTTCCTAATTATAGTTAAAGAAGCCAACCTCAGTATATCACAAACCTCCAGCAACATTCCCACACATATCTACTCTGGACATATGAACCATTTCCTTCATTCCGTACATATATCCGCCACTATACCATAAAATAAGCGAGCAAAACGAAATATTATAGCAATCTGATGAATGAATGATTTTAGAATCCTGTAATAAAACTGCACTTTTTTTAGAGTTGTTCAATCTTACATTCATGTTCCTTTGTCTTGCTGTTATAACTGATTCCAACAGCAAGAATGCGTCCTGTATATTCCTTTCTTTCTGCTGTTTTTCCTTTAAACCGCAAAGCATATTCTTTTTCTTTTATCTGTGCAATTGCCTCTTCCGGCTTATGATCTACTTTCAGTTCCAGTATCATACAATCCTGATCATGTCTGATTGGATAAAAAATAAAATCAACATATCCTTTCCCCGCTTTATCTTCCCGCTCCACTCTGTACTGGTCTCTCGCAGCCAGATATACAAGATTGATAATTGCTGATAATTCTGTCTCATTATTGTACGATAAAATCGGTACTTCCGTATTATGTGCATACTGAATAATCTTTGCCATTGTTTCCGTATCGCCCGCAAGAGTCGCCTGCAACATTTGCGAGGACGCATTTGCCAAACGATACACATATCCCAAAGATTCTTCTTTTTTCATCATTGCTGCATAACTGCCCATAAGCTCCTTATTCGGGATAAACACCATCCCGTTATCATATGTCAGAAGTCCATACACAACCATTGCTGAATAAATCTCTTCTTTTGTCTTTAATTCCTGTGCTGTCGCAGCATACTCCTGTATCCCGGAAGGTATTTTTTCTCCCGCAAACATCAGTGTCAGATCATTTTGAATCTGATCCACATTATATCGGATATAAGTAAACACCGAATCATATTTGCCAGAGCTTACCCAGTAATTCGATAATTGATTGTCGGTAAGCGCACATACTACAGAACGTGGATTATACAGTCGTTCTCCGGAGGCTGTATGATATCCATCATACCACTCTCTCAGGCTTTCTCTGGTAATCTGTGGTTTTTTCGTATTTTTCAGATAACGGTCATACAACACGTCAACTTCTTCATCTGAAAATCCAAAATACTCACTGAACCTTACTCTTGTTGCCATATTATATTCCAGAAACATATTCAATTCTGATCCATCCGAATACTTTGCAATCGGAAGAACACCAGTCATATATGCCAGTTCTACATAGCTTTTTCCTTTCAGTAAAAGCTTCAGAAAAAGAAGAAAATTTTCTCTGTCCCGCTCTGTAATAAAAGACATATGAAAAACAGCATCCCATTCATCCATTACAAAAACAAACTTATCTCCTGTCTTGTCAAAAACATGCGATAAAATATCCCATACTGCTGCATCAGATTTTATCTCAAGCTCTGGATACGCTTCTTCAATATCCCGGATCAGACCATCCTGGATTCTGAGGATATATTCCTGATAATTTCTGCATCCCCTCGGCATTTCACTGAAATCAATATAGATCACATCATGCCTGCCAGCCTGTTCTTTATAGTGCTTATACCTTGAAATATAAAGATCATCAAATAAGGATTCTTCCTCTGTATTTTCAAAAAAAGCCGCGATCATATTTGCCATAATCGTCTTCCCAAAACGCCTTGGACGGGTAATACAGAAAAAGCGCTGTTCCTGCTGCAATGCCGGAATCAATTCTTCAAGTATCTCCGACTTATCAACAAAATAGGGCCCATTCTTGACGGTTCTGTATTTATCATATGGTTCTTTATTATTCAAAAACTGTCCCATTTTATGTGCCCTCCCTCTATGCCTATAATATGAGTATAGCCTTTTTTCTCCGGTGGTGCAAGAATTATAAAAATGTAAATCTATTTCGCATTCAGCTTCCAGTCCGCTGACTCCATCTGCATTTTCTACCGCTCTCATACGATGTACAATGATTTTCCGGTTTAATGATTTCAATTTCATTCTTTTCTGATGCCCCTTTTATAAATGCATCAATTGTGGTCAGCGTGTTTCCTTTTCTGGCACTTCCGTTAATAATTACAATGTTCATATATCCCCTCCAACCATCGAATTATATACTCTTTTTATTTCACCAAATCTTTCCGATTTAATTAAAAATTTATAACACCATTATCAATGTACCTGCTCCTATCAAAATACAGCCAATGAGTGATTTTGCAGTAAACTGTTCATGTAAAAACACAAATGCCAATATAAGTGTGATTACCACACTCAGTTTATCTATTGGTACAACCTTTGATGCATCCCCCATTTGTAAAGCTTTATAATAGCACAGCCACGAAGCTCCTGTTGCTAATCCAGATAAGATTAAAAAAATCCAGCTTTTCTTACTGATTTCTGCCAGTCCATTCTGCGCATGAGTAAGAAAGACCATGCCCCATGCCATGATTACTACAACAATGGTTCGGATTGCAGTTGCCAGGTTGGAATTCACTCCTTCTATACCTATCTTGGCAAGAATTGAGGTTAACGCAGCAAATACCGCTGATAAGACAGCAAATATCATCCACATAATAACACCTTCTTTTCACATAAAAAAATAAGAACTGATCATTTCACCAATCTGTTCTCTTCTCCCCAAATGCAAAGTTGATCCAGTACAGTCATCAATGACTTCCCTCTTTCTGAAAGGCTGTACTCCACCTTCGGCGGGATCTGCGGATATTCCGTCCTGATAATCAGTCGGTCTTTCTCCAGCTCTTTGAGATTGGTACTGAGTGTTTTGTCGGAAATAGTTTTCAGATACCGTTTTAATTCATTGAACCGTACCGTTTCAAACTCCATCAGACAGTATAGAATAACCATCTTATGTTTGCCGGAAATCAGGGACAATGTGTAGGCAAAGCCTGTATCTTCAAAATTTGCATTTTCGATATAGTTCTTTATCATAACGCTTTCTCCTTAGATAGTACCTGTCTTTTTTGTTAGTACTTGAATTTATAAATTGCCTGTATATAATTATAAGCAGGATAAATCATACTGTCAAATGAATTTCAAGTTATGAGAGCAAAACTAGTTACTGTTCACAGTAAATGACATTTACTTAGGAAAATTTCTTATCAGAAAAGGAATTTCCCTTTTTCAACTATATAAATTGATAGTAACGCTCAATTCACCTTCCAATAATCAGCATGAGTCAAACAATCGTCCAGTCCAAATTTGAATCCTTTAAATTAATATTGTTTTCATTCGTATTGCCGTATATAATCTTTATTATATGATGTAAGTGTCAAAAGTATCAATTGCGTTTGTGCTCGCGCAAATAAGCAATTGATACTTATTGACACGCCGAACACTGAAAACGAAATAAAATGATATGAATACGCCATTTTATGGGAGTTTGAGGTGTTCAAGGATTGCGGGAATCGCTTCGCAATGGAGCAATCTGATTACACCAGTGAGCGGCAAAATTTACTTTTGACACTCACATCATTATTATACAAAAAAAGGAGTCTGCACGACTATGGATTATATTTCTGTAAAAGAAACTTCGAAGAAATTCCATTTATCTGAACGCCGCATACAAAAACTCTGCGAAACCAACCGGATTGAGGGTTGCAAAATGGTCAGCGGCATCTGGTTGATCCCTGCCTCGGCCACTAAACCTTCCGATGAGCGAATGACGAATTTCCCGAAAGATTCCGATTATCTCTCTTTAAAAGAATTATGTGATATACTTTCCATTTCGACCGCAACCGGGCGCAACTGGATCAAGCTTGGCAAACTTATTCCTGAATATACGGATAAAAGAAAGCCTTATTTTACAAAACAATATACCGAAAAGTTGAAAGCCGAACTGCAATCAGGCAAAAATCAATCGCTGAAAAGCAGACGTAACAAGAAATTTGTCTGTGGAAATTCTCTTTACAGCGCCTATATTTCTGAAAATTGTCAGAATATCGAACCACTGCAGCAGATTCTCCGAATTGTAACCGATGAATCCATTGCTCTTTCATCGGATGTGATTCAATATTTCATTGCTGACTGTGCCCTGCATTTGCTCGCCCAAAAATATGATCTTTCTTTCAAGCATGAAAAAGCGTTGCTGAGCAGATTTTTAAAAAAAGAAATCACCCTGTCTCTATACGACGAACTGATCTATGCTTTGATTGCAGATTCCGAGCAGGCTCTGCTTTTCTGTGAAAAATATTCTCCGCTTTTTGATTTTGATTATGTATACGAACCTGCTGAAGATATTCTTGGTCTCATTTACATTTCTTGTAAAAATATCGACAGCCGCAAGGCAACCGGCTCCTACTATACGCCTACCAAAATCGTCAAAAAGCTGATTGAGAAGCTGGATATTGCATCAGATGCCAGAATTCTGGATCCCTGCTGTGGAACTGGAAATTTTTTATTGCAACTTCCAGCACATGTTCGTTTTGACCAGATTTATGGCAATGACACCGATACAATCAGTGTAAAAATCACCCGGTTGAACATGGTTTTAAAATATGACATTCTTTCTGTCAAAACTCTGTACGAGCATATAACCGAAGCCGATTATCTTGCATCCGATTCAAAAACCTCTTATCAGTATATCATCGGCAATCCGCCATGGGGATATGAATTTTCCGAGTCGGAAAAGGAAAAGCTTCGCAAAAACTATCGGACTGCTTCCGGGAAAAATATAGAGTCTTATGATTTGTTTATTGAAAAAGCACTACGTAATTTGTCCATAAACGGACAACTCTCTTTTATTCTTCCAGAGGCAATACTTAATGTAAAGGCACATACACCGGTCCGTACTGCCATTATGGAAAGTAATTCCATCCGATATCTTAATTTTTTGGGAAATGCCTTTGATAAGGTTCAGTGTCCCTGCATTATATTGCAGCTCATTCACACCGGAAAGCCACTTTCGACAGTCGGAATGGAAGTATCCGACTGTAGTCACTGTACAACCATTCTGACAAACCGTAAAATTTCAGCCGAATATTTCAGCTTTCATACAACGGATGCTGAATATCAGCTGCTTGAAAAAATTCGGCATATTCCTAAAACAAAATTCCTTGCCGGAAACGCCGATTTTGCTTTAGGAATCGTAACCGGAAATAATAAAAAATATATTTCTTCCGTGAAAAACAAAGATAACGAAGTTATTTTAAAAGGCTCCGATATCTGTAAGTACCATACTAATCCTAACTCAAACTATATCGTGTTTAACCCACAGAATTTTCAGCAGGTAGCACCTATAGAAATGTACCGTGCGCCAGAAAAGCTTTTGTATCGTTTTATCAGCAGCCAGCTTGTCTTTGCTTATGATGATAAACAAACACTTTCTTTGAATAGCTGCAACTTAGTCATCCCCAAACTTGAAGGACTGCATATAAAATATATTCTTGCCATCCTTAATTCCAGAATTGCACAGTTTATTTACAAAATGGAATTTCACTCCGTGAAGGTATTGCGCTCTCATATTGAAAATATTCCGATTCTGGATGTTAATGCCGACATGCAAAACAGTATCATCCAAGCTGTCGAACCACTAATTAACGGACTGCCTCCTGAGGGAGCACAAATTGCCTACGAGCAACTTGACCAATTGATTTTTAAATTATTTAATCTTACCTCTAAAGAGCAGGATATCATTAAGCATGCAGTAGATGGAGAAAACAAATTTCTGTTCTGACAAACATAAAACCAGAGATATTCCTGGCTTTCCCTATTTAACAATAGGATTGCCAGGTCTGCTCTGGTTTTTTCTTATCTCCCTTTCTTCTTAACGACATTAAGGACATCTTTTTCAGCAACCAAAAATGGTCTTAGTCCTCTTCTATCATAAAAACCTGACCTTCAAATACATCTGCTCCCGCCTGTTGCAGTAGCTCTTTCAATTGTCTCCGTAATTCTTTCATTTGTATGCCTCGTCTTCACAAAGTCTTATCTCTTATTCCCCATACAGAACACAGCCACAACCCCCGGACCTGTATGTGACCCAATCACCGTTCCAATGCAGTTAATCAGAATATTGTGGACTCCCATCTTCTTCTCCACCTGTCTTGCCACAAATTCCGCATCTTCTTTGCAGTCACCGTGTGTGATCATCACAATATCATTATCCCAACCTTCGGACTGCTTCACTGCCATATCCACGATGTGTGTCAATGCTTTCTTTCTGCCACGTTCTTTTCCAATAACCTTCAGTTCACCATGATCGTCCATGTGGATGATCGGCTTGATCTGGATCATCGTTCCAACAATAGCAGAAGCTTTTGATACTCTTCCGCCTCTATGTAAATGGAATAAATCATCAATCGTAACGTTGTGCATGATGTGAAGCTTGTTCTCCTCCACCCAGGCAGCCACTTCTTCCAGACTCTTTCCTGCACGCTTTAACTGAACAGCTTTGTACACAAGAAGCCCCTCTCCCATGCAGGCGCAGAGTGAATCAATCACGATCAGCTTCCGCTCCGGATATTCTTCCTGCAATTCTTCTGCTGCCATCCGGATACTGTTATAAGTTCCGCTAAGTCCTGACGAAAAAGCAATATATAAAATATCCTTTCCCTCTTTCAGATACGGTTCCAGTGCTTCTCTTGCCTGCTCCGGATTGATCTGAGAAGTAGTCGGCATCGACCCTGCCCTGACTTTTGCAAAAAATTCTTCCCCGGTAAGTCCAATCATATCCTCATAAGACTGTCCATCGATCAGATAAGTAAGAGGAATATACGGAACCCCAAGCTCCTCGGTCAGGTATTCCTTCGGTAAATCTACTGTACTGTCTGTCATGATCATATATTCACTCATAAGTGTGCCTCCTTCATCCCTTTAGGGATTTATATATTACTTATAATTATGTACAGTATACCCTCTTTTCCGCAAGATAGCAAAATCTTTTTCCCATGCTAAAAAAATCTTAAGTTTCTTAATAACTTTTGTCATAATCCGGTATATTTTCCTTTTTTTGTGAAATGCTAAATCTATGCAGAATCCAGGCAGTAAAATATTTCCGGGATTCCAGATTTTCTTAACTTTAAATTATCTCTGAATGGAGGATTCAATATGGAAAAACATACTGTCAGTGCTTCTCTCACCGACAATACAAAATATATGAACCGGGCTCTTCCCGTAAAAAAGAGCTTTGATATTATCGAACGAAATCTGATCATCGGCGGTCAAAATAGTGCCTTTTATTTTATTGATGGTTTCACCAAGGATGAAACCATGCTGAAACTTATGGACTCCTTCCTCAATATTTCCGCCGATGATATGCCAGAGGATGCAACTTCCTTTTCTACAAGCTGCATCCCCTATGTGGAAGTTGATATTCTCGGTGACTTTGACAGCATTTTCAAAAATCTTCTGTCCGGTGTCACCTGTCTTTTTATTGACGGCTATGAAGCCGCTATTGCCATCGACTGCCGTACTTACCCGTCCCGCAGCATCGAGGAACCCGATAAAGACAAATCCCTGCGCGGTTCCCGTGATGGCTTTGTGGAAACAATCGTATTCAATACTGCCTTGATGCGCCGCCGGATCCGCGATCCGCATCTGATCATGGAAATGTATGAAGCCGGCACTTCCACACGCACCGACGTAGCTCTCTGCTATATGTCCGACCGTGTAGACCGCGAACTTCTGACCACGATCCAGAACAAACTGGAAGAAAGCAAATCCCAGGATCTGAAAATGAGTCAGCAATCTCTTGCAGAATCTCTCTTTCAGCGCAAATGGTACAATCCCTTTCCAAAATATAAATTTACCGAACGTCCAGACACAGCCTGCGCCTGCCTGATGGAAGGAAAAGTGATCCTCCTTACTGATACCTCCCCATCTGCACTGATCCTGCCAACCTCCATCTTTGATATGATCGAAGAGGCAAATGATTACTACTTTCCGCCAATCACCGGAATCTACCTGAAAATATCCCGTGTACTGATCACACTGCTCACTGTCTTCATGGTTCCACTCTTTCTGCTCTTTATGCAGAACCCGGCATGGATACCAGAGATCTTCCGCTTCGTTCTGATCGAAGATACGGTCAACATCCCCCTGATCTTCCAGATCCTGATCCTGGAGCTTGCCATCGACGGACTCCGCCTCGCCGCCCTCAACACCCCCAGCATGCTCAGCACACCACTCAGCGTCATCGCCGGTATCGTCATGGGTGAATTTTCTGTCGAATCCGGCTGGTTCAACAGCGAGATCATGCTCTACATGGCATTCGTTTCCATCGCCAACTACACCCAGCCAAACTTTGAACTAGGCTACGCATTAAAATTCATGCGCCTCCTGCTCCTCATCCTCACCGCTATCTTCAACCTCCCAGGATTCCTCACAGGCTGCCTCATCGTCATCCTCTGTATCACCTTCAACAAAACCCTCTCCGGCCGTAGTTACCTGAACGTAAAATTAAACTAATCCCCTGTAGCCTGCAACAAAATTGCAGGCTACACCTACATAACCTTCACCTTTCCACAACACCCCTTCCCACCACTACCTAAATCTCCTCAACCGGTTATCAGTCCAGCCTTGTAAAAAAACGCCTCTCTAATACAGTAAATCCGGCGACCGGGATCAAAAAAATAGTGTTCAATTCACTTATTGTGCAATGGAGATGAGACTCAGGAAGCGCGGAAGCCTTTGCTGAACACGCTTCCCGCCCTAAGAGGCTCATCGTAATGCCCTTGCACAATGGAATTGGACACCATTTTTTAATCCCGGTCGCCAACACAACCTATACCTTAGTCACTCTTTTTTACACCCCTACTTCGTCGTACTTCCAAATCCCCCGTTTCTGACTGCTGTCGCATCGTCATCCACAGTAATTCCATACTCAACAAAAATCCCCTGCATAAAGCCTGTCCCTTTTCCAAGCTCTACCGTTTTATTCTCATTGGTATCATTCGTCAGTTTCGCAAAGATATGACCTTCATTATCAGAATAGAAATAATCGCTGTCAATAATTCCTACCGTATTATTCAGCTGCAGACGGAACTTGAATCCAAGTCCGCTTCTCGGATAGCATTTGAGCACCCAGTTTTCTTCCATTTCCACACGGATCCCTGTCGGGATCTTGATCGTCTTTCCCGGCTCGATCACAAAATCATCCGGTGCATAAAAATCATATCCGGCACTTCCTGCCGTTGCACGCTTCGGCAGTTTGACTTCTTCATATAAAGCCTTGATCTGATCCTCTGTATACTGCTCACCAAAAGTATCCTTCCATCCTTCCATAAACTGTTTCAGACTTACTTTGTGAAATTTAGCAATTCTCTTCATGTAATACAATTTCTCCTTTTCCTAATGTCTCCGGTACGTTAATGACCATCTGGTTCGCGCTGCCTTTCCAGTGCAGATCCAGTTCTTTCTTCTCAACCTCGAATTCTCCGTCCACCAGAACGTCCAGATAATTTACAATATCCATATTCTTGATATCTTTCCATTCATAACCGGTGTAAAGCCAGATCGTCTTTGACGGAAATTTTTCTTTAATCTCTTTTGCCAGCATCATGACCTCATAGGCATTTGCCGAATGTAGCGGGTCGCCTCCACTGAATGTGATCCCACTGATATAATCCTTCTCCAGTTCTTCAAAAATCTCTGCCTTCGCCTTTTCATCGAAGAAAAGCCCACCATTCGGATCCCAGGTCACCGGATTGTGGCATTCCTTACAGCAATGGTCACATCCTGCAACCCAGAGGACAACCCGCAGACCATCCCCATTGAGCATATCATCTTTTGTTATATTATGGTAACGCATTTACATACTTTTCCTTTCCGCAATTTCTGCCATCTTGGCATCATTGAGTCTGGTATCTCCCTTGACTCTCGAATAAGACAGATATCCGTTCATACGGTCAATCTTTGTCAGATTCTTGCTTCCACATACCGGACACACATCCATAGACAGCTCTTCATGACCACAGTCATCACAGTAGGCAAGTGAAAGATTAATGCCCTCATAAAATCCCATATCCATTGCACGGCGTACCAGTGATTTGATAGCCTCTTTGTTATAATTGATTGGGTATTTTACATACTGGATCTTTCCACCGTTACACAGATCCCAGAAACGGTTTTCCAGATCCTGCTTTTCGATCGGTGTAATATCCTCGGTTACATGACAGTGAAAACTGTTGCTCACATACGCCCTGTCCGATACATTTTCCACGATTCCATATTTCTTACGGAACTGCTGTACCTGCACACCACACAGATTCTCAGCCGGTGTTCCGTAAATCGCATACAGATAACCGTCTTCTTTTTTAAATTCATTGACCTTCATGTTGATATATTCCATGGTCTTGATGGCAAATGCTCCATCCTCTACCAGGGACTTTTTATTATAAAGCTGCTGGAATTCATTGAGCGCCGTAATTCCAAAGGAAGCGGTTGCCGATTTCAGCACCGGTTTAATCTTGTCATGGATCTTCAGATGTCCGCCATAGAAACCACCCTCACAGTAGGCAAGCGGATTTGTAGAAGCACGCAGCTCTCCGAGGTATTCGTAAGTACGGATATGAAGCTTCCGAATCAGTTCCAGGTAATAATCCAGTACCTCAAAGAAATCCCGGTTCTCCTGTCTGGATTTGGCAAGGATCATCGGAAGATGGAGACTGACCGCACCGATGTTGAACCTTCCGACAAATACCGGCTCATCCTTTTCGTCCACCGGATTCATACCGCCTCTTTCATACCATGGAGATAAAAATGCACGGCATCCCATCGGACTGATGACCTTTCCGTAGCGCTTGTAAATACTCGGCACATAGCCTTTTCCGGTAAGGCTGAGCCAGTCCGGATACATAGTCTTTCTGGAGCACTCAATTCCGGCTTCAAAAAGATCTTCTCCCGGCTTTCCAGGTCCATGTAAATTTTCATCATAAAGGAACACGATTTTCGGGAAAAGTACCGGTTTTTTATGTCCCGGCTTTCCCTGTCCTCCTGCTCTTACTTCCAGCATCGTCTTTGTGACAAGCTTTCCGTATTCGCTGATATCGGTTCCGCTGGTCATGGTAATAAATGGATAGTCTCCACGGCTTGAGGATACGGAGTTGAACTTATACTCCCATCCCTGGAATCCCTGCTCCATCTCTTTTTCCAGATCCTTCCAGGCAATCTCCTGTGCTACTTCTTCCGAAAGTCCAAGGCTTCTGTATTTGTTCAGATGATTTTCATGGGAACGCTTCGCATAAGGCTCCAGGATCTCATCTACGCTCGGCACGGTAAATCCTCCGTACTGCTGGCTTGCCGCACTCAGTACGATATCTCCGATCACATCAAATGCCGTATCCAGTGTCTTTGGCTCATTGTACCACAGATTTCCCATCTCAAATCCACCGGTCAGTACGCTTTTCACATCAAAGAGACAACAATTCATCGTATCTCTTCTGGCTGACATATCATGGATATAAATATATCCTTCCCGGATTGCCTGTAATTCTTCCACCGTCAGGAAAAATTTCTTATATAATTCTTTGTTCAGCTCATTAAAGATCAGGCTTCGCTTGGTCGATACCAGTGCACTGTCTGTATTACTGTTCTCTTTGTCCCCGATATACATGATCGACTGGCTTTTCTTATAAACCTCGTCAAGCATCTGCACAAAATCCTGCTTGTAATTCCGATAGTCCCGGTAACTTTTTGCCACGATCGGATTCACTTTCTCAAGCGCTCCCTCTACAATATTGTGCATTTCCGGAATCTGGATCTCATGCACTCCGAGTTCTTCTACCTTTTCTTCTACAAAATGACAGATAAAATCAATATCTTTCTGTGAAAATTTGATCAGTGCACGATATGCAGACTTATTGACTGCCACAACGACTTTTTGCACGTTAAATTCTTCTTTTGTCCCATCTTTTTTTACAACTTTCACATTGTTTAAGCTCATCTTCTTCTCCTTTCTGATAACTACAATATATTGTATTCTATTTAAAAGACATACTATATCTTGACCGTTTTCCTCTATTTTAGCACTATCACAGAGAGAGCGTCAATCTGTGAAAATAACCAATTTTCCGGCAGCCAGACAACCAAATCTTCTACAGGCATATTCCTGAAAATCCATTGACATTTTATACCGGACAGGCTTCTCCTTCTGTATTCAGACAATAGCCTTTCATTTTGAAAATCCTCGAATAATTTTTCCAAAACCTTTGGAGACACAAAAAGAGATAAGCCAAAACTGTTTCCTTTTCTGCTTATCTCTTTAATTCATAATCTTGTATTTTTTAGTTTCCACACTCAATACTGATTTCATTGAACATCGTCAGGATTTCATCGATCGAGGTATCCTCTTTATCTTTTCCTGCCTTATCCATCACACAATGTCCCTGATGCATCATGATCAGACGATTACCGTATTCTACTGCATAGCGGAGATTGTGTGTGACCATAACCGTTGTCAGATTTTTTTCTTTTACAATCTTATCGGTCAGCTCCATGATCAGTTCTGCTGTCTTTGGATCCAGCGCAGCAGTATGCTCATCCAGGATCAAAAACTCGATTGGTGTCATCGTAGACATCAGCAGTGCCATCGCCTGGCGCTGTCCTCCGGAAAGTGATCCGACTTTGACATGAAGCTTATCTTCCAGTCCAAGACCAAGCTGGGCGAGCTGTTCTCTGTAATAATCAATACGTGCCTTATTCGTTCCCCGTCCAAGTCCGTAGAACCTTCCTTTATTGTCCGCAAGAGACATATTTTCCAAGATCGTCATGGACGGACAGGTTCCCATAGATGGATTCTGGTACACGCGTCCGATCTTCTGGTTTCTCTTGTATTCTTTTACCCTTGTGATATCTTTTCCATCGATCAGGATCTGTCCGGATTCTACCGGAATACTTCCGCAGATGATATTCAACATCGAAGTTTTACCGGAACCGTTACTTCCTACTACGGATACAAATTCGCCCTGATTGATCGTCAGATTGAAGTCCTCAAAAAGACACATCTCATTGACTGTACCCGGATTATAATATTTGTGAATATTTCTAAGCTCCAGCATTCTTCTTCACCTTCTTCTTTCTCTCCATACTAAGCACCAGAATTACCAGGAATAGTACGGCTGTGATCAGCTTCATATCCTGCGGTTCGAAGTTCTTCAGTGCGATTGCCACACAGGCCTTGTAAATGATAGAACCGATCAATACAGCTGTCGTTGTTTTTACAAAACTGATTTTTTTGAAAATACTGGTTCCGATGATAACACTTGCAAGACCGATTACCATCGCCCCTGTACCACTGGAAATTTCAAATACACGTTCTTCCTGGCAGAAAATACATCCCGCAAGCGAACACAGCCCGTTTGCGATCGCAAGTCCCAGGATTTTCACATTTCCTTCATCCTTTGCCATTGCAGTAACCAGTTTATCATTATCTCCGACTGCACGGAGCAGGTATCCGGACTTGGTATTCAGGTAAAGGTCGAGAATGATTTTCACAATTAACGCAATGATCAGAATGATGAGCAATGTAGAGTAAGCGGAAAATCCTGACGGAAGCAGCTTATCCAGTGTATCATTTTTAAAGATTGTCTTCTGGGAAAACAATGGTACATTGGCTGTTCCTGCCACACGAAGGTTGATCGTCCAGAGCGCTGTCATCATAATGATACCTGAAAGCAGATCTCTTACCTTGCATTTGACATGGATCAGTCCGGTACAAATACCGGCTGCCACACCTGCTGCAAATGCAGCCGGAAGGGTCAGATATGGGTTCGCTCCTTTTGTGATCATAAGCGCCGTTACGGCAGCTCCTAATGGAAAGCTGCCATCTACGGTCAGATCTGGAAAATCCAGAATTTTGTATGTTATATAAATTCCCAATGCAAGGATTCCGTAAATCAGTCCCTGCTCCAAAATCGATACTGCAAAGCTCATTGCATTGCTCCTCACTTTTCTAATTCAAATTTAGTTTTCGCTGATAGAATCGTATGTCTCTACTGCGCTGTTTTTCAGATCGTCTTCCACTGTGATTCCAAGATTTTCTGCTACTTTTGTATTCAGGTAAAGTCCTGCTTCTGTGATCGTCTCAAATGGCATTTCAGATGCTTTCTTTTCTCCTTTGAGAACCTTTGCTGCCATCTTACCTGTCTGTTTGCCAAGTGCTACATAATCAAGGCCTTCTGCTGCCAGGCATCCAAGCTTCACCTGTTCGATCTCACTTCCGAATACCGGGATATTTGCTGCATTTGCCTTATCCAGAATGGTTGCAAGTGAGCTTACTACCGTGTTATCTGTCAGGTTGCTGATGCAGTCTACCTGTGACAGAAGATCGTCTGTTGCAAGTGCGATTTCTGATGTATTTGTAATTCCCTTTTCTACAAGTTCAAATCCATAGTCACCGACTTTTTCTTTGTATTCAGCAATTGCAGATACGCTGTTTGCCTCACTTGTTGTATAGAGGATACCAATCTTCTTTGCATCCGGAAGAAGTTCACGGATCATTTTCAGCTGTGCTTCAATCGGAAGTTTATCACTGGTTCCTGTGACTTCTCCAACCGGGTTCCCTTTATCATCTGCAAGCTCTGCTGCTTTCGGGTCCGTAACTGCAGTATAGATAACCGAAATATCCGTATCCATCGCAGCATTGTATGCTGTCTGTGCACTTGGTGTTGCGATTCCGCAGATCAGATCTACTTTATCGGATACAAAGCTGCTTGCGATCTGTGATGCAGTTCCCATATCTGCTGCCGAGTTCTTGTATTCAACATTCAGATTCTTTCCTTCCTCGATACCTTCTTCTTTCAGTCCCTCTAAAAATCCTTCACGGCAGTTATCTAAAGATCCGTGCTCTGCAAACTGGGAAATACCGATTGTATAGCTCTTTTCTCCATCTGCTGTCTTGGAATCCGACTTGCTTCCACATCCTACCATCATTGTTACTGCCATTGCCATTGTTAATAATACTGCGATTGTTCTCTTTTTCATAATTTTGTTCTCCTCTTCTTGATAAATAATTTTCTTTGTTAGCTTTCAAGAGAAGGTGTTTCTTGATTCCGCGCCGTACCACAACAGGAATACATATGTAACATCCTGCCGGAGACTTTTTATTTATCAGGAAAGGTTTTCCTGGTAAATAAAAAACACCCCAATCCTTCTACGGATTGAGGCGACTAATATCTTCTACTAACGCGGTACCACTCAACTTTAACAGTTTCCTGTCCTCTTTTATGTACTAACATACATCCCTTATTGATAACGGGTTTGGTTCCCGACAAACCATACTCTCAATCATCTGATTTCAGGCTGCCCTCGAAAGTCCATTCAATTATCAACTCCATACAGCAATCCCACCGCCTGCTGCTCTCTGTGATATCGTTCGATAACCTACTCCTCTTTCTCAACGGTTTTACAATTTATGGTTAATATATTACCTCTTTATTCTCTGTTTGTCAACCTGATTTTTGGAATTTTTCAGATTTTTCTACTCCGTTTCCACAGCTCCCTGAAAAATATCCTGATAACATACTCCGTAATTATCTAAAATCAGCGAAAAAATCTTACGGTTCTTTTCATATTCCATCCCCAGCTCAAGATAAGCCTTAAGATGCAATAATGCCCCCAGAAGATAGACTCTGTCGTCTTCTGTTTTATAAAATTCATACAAACGGTAAATACTGATTATGAGGAGTTCTTCTTTATCCACTCCAAGTCTTTCACATTCATTCACCGCAAGCTTTATCGCCTCAATATCTGTTCTGTACGATTCCCAATCCATTTCTCTCCCCCCTTTTTTTAATCATATCCTATCACGGCGTTTTTGTAAAGTTAACTTGCATATAATATCATTCTTTTTTCAAATTGAAATGCTACACTACTTTTATGAAGGAGAGATACAGCATGGAAAAGAATTTCGGTACACGCGTTCGGCAGGCACGTCACAAAGCCGGTCTTACACAGGCAGCACTAGCAGAAAAACTAAATCTTGATGAGACAACGATAAGCCGGATTGAAAATGGCAGCCAGGCAACATCCTTTGCAACCATGCTTAATTTTTCAGAAGCATTAGATGTCAAATTTGATTATCTGATCTGTGACTACCTGGATGATTCAATTCATTCAAAGGATCCGATCAATGCCGAGATCCTGGATATGATCACACCGCTTCCTGATAATTATAAACGATTGATCCGTGATAATATCCGACAGTTGTTAGAAAAGATTCCACCAGAGATGGGCGAAAAATAAATGTAGTCTATGCCACCCCGGAGCCGGAGGAGAAAAAATCCTATAGATTCAACTTGAATCTATAGGATTTTTTCTCTTCCCGGGCGCTCTGGGTTACCAGTTGTAACTGTTCTTCGCCCATTTGTATTGTGTTCGACAGAGAAGAGGTGTTACCCTCTGCGTTGTCCGGGTTCGTTCTGACCTATACGGGCGGCACGCAGCACGTGAGAGGCGAGTACAGAGGTTGTGACGTTTCCTACTCCTCCCGGAACCGGTGTGATATGGGATACTTTTTCCCGGACATTTTCGTAGTCCACATCTCCACAGAGGGTTCCGTCTTCCAGTACGTTGATTCCGACATCCGCTACCACCGCTCCTTCGGCGATCATATCGGCGGTGATATGCTTTGCCCGTCCGATCGCAGCTACTATTATCTCTGCTTCGCGACATCTGTCCGCCAGATCTTTTGTGCGTGAATGGCAGATAGTTACAGTTGCATTCTGTCCAAGCATCAGCATGGAGAGCGGTTTTCCAACAACCATGCTTCTTCCGATGACGGTCACTCTTTTCCCCTGGAGTTCAATTCCATAGTGATTCATAATGTGCATCACTGCCTCAGAAGTACAAGGCGCATAAGCAGTTCTGTCACCTTCGAATATTTTTGCAAGATTTACAGGACTCATTCCATCCATATCCTTTGCCGGGTCGATCATCTGTCTGATCTTCTCTACATCGAGCTGCTCCGGAAGCGGCTGGAACAAAAGAATCCCGTGAACCTCCGGATCTTTATTGATCTTACAGAAAGCATCCTCAAATTCTTCCTGTGAAATATCTTCTGGCAGTTCTACAATGCGGCACTCGATTCCGATCATTTCCATTCTTTTTTTTGCTCCACGTTCGTAGGCAAGATCATTTTCTTTCGCTCCTACCCGAATGATCGTAAGGCATGGATTTACTCCCGCCGCATTCAACTCTTCTCTTTCTCTGATCAGCTTTTCTTTCATGGCTTTTGCCACTTCAGCCCCTCGCATCTGTATGCTCATGTCTTCCTCCTGTCTGTCTTATCTGTTATGGTCTGATACCCTTAAGTACAGCATCATAAGTTGTCTCTTTCAATTCTTTGCCTGTCGCAATCAGTTGATCAGCCAGATAATTCAGTCTTTCAGCTTCTTCCTGATCCTTCATCATCTTTGTATTGATAAAAATATTAAGAGAAGCTCCTTCAAGGGCTGCCTGTGCAAAGAGAATTGCAACTCCTGCATCGCTGACAGCAAGCCTGCTTCCTTTTTCCCCCAGCACTCGGATCATCTCCATAGTATCTACAATTGTTTTCATGATACACAGTGGTGCTTCTGCCGCATTTTTAAGTGCGGTCTCCATAACTTTTTCCTTCTCTGCCTGTTCTTCCTCTGTCTCTTTTGGCATTCTGTAAGCCTTTGCCAGTGGTTCAAAAGCCTCGGCATCTTCATCTACCATCCGGACCAGATCCTGCTTCTTCTGCTCAAGTTTTTCTCTTATCTCTAGAATTTCCTCTTCAACATCCGCATATTTCTTTTTTCCGACAGTCAGATTTGTAACCATAAGTCCCAAAGCTGATGCGAACGCTCCGACTGCTGCCGATGCACCGCCACCTCCCGGAATCGGTGCTGACGATGAGAGCTGTTCCAAAAAATCAGTTGTTTTCTGCTCCAATAACATATTTTTCCTCCCGCTTATTTTTGCTTTCCTATTATAGCAAAGGATTTCTCTTCTGAAACATAGTACTTTCTGATATGCCTTTCAGGATATCGGTATATGAAATTCTATCTGAATCCTAATGAAAATCCGGTGTCCCCACCATATCATACGGGGTTGCCTGGTAAACATAGTAATTCAGCCAGTTTGCATACATACAGTTACCATGTGCTCTCCATGTAAGAAGTGGCTTCTGTGTGCTGTCATTGTCTGGATAATAATTCTCCGGCATTTCAATCGGAAGTCCTTTGCTCAGATCCCGCTTATACTCCTGATCCAGTGTCACCCGGTCGTACTCCGGATGTCCCATCACAAAAATCTGTCTTCCATTCTGTGCCATGATAAGGTATGCTCCTGCCTTTTCCGACTCTGCCAGAATCATCAGTCTCTCATCTGCACGGATCTTCTCAATCGGCACATCTGTATGTCTCGAATGCGGTGCATAAAATACATCATCAAATCCACGTACCAGAGGAATCTTACGGTTCATAACCTTATGTTCAAAGATACCGAAAAGCTTTTTGTCCAGCTGTACTTTATTAATCCCATAATGATAATAAAGTGCTGCCTGTGCTCCCCAGCAGAGATGGATCGTTGAAGTAACATGCGTCTTTGTCCACTCCATGATCTCTACAAGCTCTTCCCAGTAATCCACCTCTTCAAAAGGCATCTGCTCTACCGGTGCTCCGGTTATGATAAATCCGTCAAATTTCTGATCTTTTACATTTTCAAAATTCTCATAAAACCGGTTCAGGTGATTCGCTGAAGTATTCTTTGAAACATGATTTTTCACTGCCAAAAATACAATGTCAACCTGCAGCGGTGTATTGGAAAGGGAGCGCAGAAGCTGAAGTTCTGTATCCTCTTTCAGTGGCATAAGATTCAGAAGTCCGATCTTGATCGGACGAATGTCCTGATGAACCGCACGGTTCTCATCCATTACAAATATATTTTCTTTTTCCAGTATTTCTTTTACCGGAAGGTCATTCTGTACACGAATTGGCATTTCTGCTTACTTCCTCTCTTTTTTATTTTCCCCGTTTTTTACCGCTGTATCATTTTCTTCCGGATTTTCTCTGACAAATCTTCCGCTATCATCCACATAACTCTTTTCCCCATACTCCGAAGTCTGAAGCGGAAGCTTTTTCTTCTCCAGCAAATGATTGATCAGCATTGTAATAATATAATAAACTACTGCAAATGTAGGCACGCCCATGATCATTCCTACAAATCCAAACAGACCGCCTCCGAGCAGGATTGAAAATACAACCCAGAATGCAGATAATCCGGTCGAATTGCCCAAAATCTTCGGTCCGATCACATTTCCATCAAGCTGCTGCAGTACAAGAATGAAGATCAGGAAATACAAGCCCTTGATCGGATCATTCAGCAAAATCAGAACGGCACTCGGAATAGCACCGATATACGGTCCGAAGAAAGGAATGACATTGGTCACACCAACGATTACACTGATCAAAAGTATGTACGGCATCTTCAGGAGCGTAAGTCCAAAGAAGCAAAGCACTCCGATAATCATAGAATCAATAATCTTTCCAATAATAAATCCACCAAAAATCTCATTGCTTTTCTTTGTCAGATGCAGGATCATATTGGCATGATCTGTACGGAACACTGCATAGACGATCTTTTTACTCTGTGCGGAAAATGTTTCCTTACTGAACAGAATATAGACTGATACAATAAGACCAATCAGAAAATTCAGGATCTCACTGACAAAATTGATGATCCCAACCGTCAGGTTTGACATCACTTCATTAACCTTGGTTAAAAGATCCTGTTTGATCCAGTTCTGTAATGCATCCGATCCCTTTTCTAACAGGTTACGTGCCATGACTCCGGCAGGACTGGTATCTTTCTGGATACTTATGATCTTCGTAACCATATCACTGATCTGTCCCGGCAGAGTCTGAACCATGTCACGGATACTTTTATAAAGTTCCGGAATCAGCATATTGCACAGTGCCAGGATCAAAGCAAGCAGCATAACCAGCGCTGCAAAAACACCGACACTACGCGAAACCTTCTTTGCCTTTTCCTGAGACATTTTCTTTTTTAATTGTGGAATCAGCCACCGGTCAATCTGCTTTACGATCGGATTCAGCAAATATGCGATCACCATTCCGTATAGGATCGGCTTTAACACATCAATTACTTTACTGACACCTACTGATATATCCTCTATTCGGAGTAACAGAAAATAAAAGATTACACAAGCCGCAATAACAAGGAAAAAGGTAATCCCCTTCCTGAAATGCAGCAAAATCTTTGACGGCCCTCTGTTACCAAATTCCGGACGCTTTTCATAATACGCTGCCGATTTCTTCTTTTCCGGCTTCCCCGAAACCCCTTTCTCTACATTGTCTTTTTTTTCCATTTAATTTCCCTGTCTTTCTTCAAAAGTCCGATTTTTATTATACCTTCTTTCTAACACCCCCGTCAACCTCCCCAACCATCCTTTTCGCACCTTTTCTCTCATTCCTTGCACACAAACAAACAGGTGCAGGAGAAACTCTCCCACACCCATCACTTTCATCTACGCACATCCACAACTGAAAGTTGCACATTCCGTCTCATCACAGCTGCATGCCTTGCTGCCCTCCACACTGATCTTTCCTGCATGGCACTGGCATTCCTTATTGTACTGGCACTCCGTGGCCTTGCAGTCGATCTTGCTTGTCGGACCCGCCTCACCAGTCACATTGCTGTAGGTGCCGCTTTTTCTTTCTTCAAAGCTGTCACAGCTTGTCTCTGCAGCTTTCCGTGCAGATTTTCCTCCCACCGTAATTGCGTTCAGATCACAATAAAAATCTTTGTTGTGCATACATGTCTGTACTGTACATTTTAATTCAGGCATAATGTTACCTCCTTTTTGAAAATCAGTATCATTATGCCCGAAAGTTTTATTTCTTATTCAGATTTTATTTAAAACTCTATTTATCGTCTTCTTTTTTTACTTCCCTTGCTGTTTTGGCCTGGATCTCCATCTTGATTGCTGCAAGGAAGTCCGTCAGTGACTTCTGTCCTTCATCCCCTTCAAAACGGCTTCTTACAGATACCAGTCCGTCCTCTTCTTCTTTTGCTCCGACAACCAGCATATACGGGATCTTCTTCATCTGTGCTTCACGTATCTTGTATCCGATCTTCTCTGCACGTGTATCAATTTCTGCACGAACACCTGAATTGTTCAGTTCATCCAGAACCTTCTGTGCATAATCCATATATTTGTCTGAAATCGGAAGCACCTTAACCTGTACCGGTGCAAGCCATGTCGGGAATGCCCCTGCAAAATGCTCGATCAGGATACCGATAAATCTTTCGATCGATCCGAAGATTACACGGTGGATCATGATCGGACGATGTTTCTCACCATCTGCTCCTGTGTATTCAAGGTTAAATCTGAGCGGAAGCTGGAAATCAAGCTGGATGGTTCCACACTGCCATGTTCTTCCGATAGAATCTTCCAGATGGAAGTCGATCTTCGGTCCGTAGAACGCTCCATCTCCTTCATTTACTACATATGGAAGTCCCAGATCGTCCAATGCGCCACGAAGGGCTTCAGTAGCCATATCCCAATCTTCATCACTTCCCATGCTGTCCTCCGGTCTTGTAGAAAGCTCCACATGGTATTTAAATCCAAACAGACTGTAAACTTCATTGATCAGTTTTACAACGCCTTTGATCTCATCACGTACCTGCTCTGGTGTCATGAAGATATGTGCATCATCCTGTGTAAAGCATCTTACACGCATCAGTCCATGAAGCTGTCCTGATTTTTCATGACGGTGAACCAGTCCAAGTTCTCCCATACGAAGCGGAAGGTCACGGTATGAACGTGGTTCAGATTCATATACAAGAATTCCTCCCGGGCAGTTCATTGGTTTGATAGCGAAATCTTCATCATCGATCACAGTTGTATACATATTGTCTTTGTAGTGATCCCAGTGGCCTGATGTTTCCCAGAGATGGCGGCTCAACATAATCGGTGTTGAAATTTCAACATAGCCGGCTTTTTTGTGGATCTCTCTCCAGTAATCAAGCAGCTGGTTCTTCAGTTCCATTCCTTTTGGAAGGAAGAATGGAAATCCCGGTCCTTCTTCTCTCATCATGAAAAGTCCAAGTTCTTTTCCAAGTTTTCTATGATCACGCTTCTTTGCTTCTTCCATCATATGCAGATATTCTTCAAGCTCTGCTTTCTTCGGATAGGAAGTACCATAAACTCTCTGAAGCATCTTATTCTTTTCACTTCCGCGCCAGTAAGCTCCTGCAAGGCTTGTAAGTTTGAATGCTTTTACCGGTTTTGTGCTCATCAGGTGAGGTCCTGCACAAAGATCTGTAAATTCTCCCTGTGAATAGAAGCTGATTACGGAATCTTCCGGAAGGTCTTCGATCAGTTCCACTTTATATGGTTCATCTTTTTCTTTAAAATATGCGATTGCTTCCGCTCTTGGCATTGTATACTGTTTAATTGGAAGATCTTCTTTAACGATTTTCTTCATCTCAGCTTCGATCTTTTCCAGGTCTTCTGCTACAAGCGGAGTCTCACGGTCAATATCATAATAGAATCCGTCTTCAATTGAAGGTCCGATCGCAAGTTTTGTATCCGGATACAGTCTCTTGATTGCCTGTGCCATAATGTGAGATGTTGTGTGACGGAATGCACCTTTTCCTTTTTCATCATTGAATGTAAGAATGTTCAGCTCACAGTCTTTGTCGATCACAGTTCTTAAATCAACAACTTCTCCGTCAACTTCTCCTGCTGTTGCAACCCTTGCAAGTCCTTCACTGATATCTTTTGCAATATCAATTACTGACATGCTCTGTGCATATTCTTTGCTTGATCCATCTTTTAATGTGATTTTCATAGTCTTTTTGTTCCTCTCTTTATTTTATAATTTCTGATTATACAACATTTTTCTGTGCAAGCTCCGGATCCGGATGTTCTCCTGACCATCCTGCCTGTGGCATAGTTGCCAGTCTCGATACATCCTCTTCGCTGATCTCAAAATGGAACAGATCCATATTCTGTTTCATCCGCTCCATCGAAGATGATTTCGGAAGCGGAATGATATCATTCTGAAGCAGGAATCTCAGACATAGCTGCGCCGGTGAAACCTGATACTTTCCGGCAAGTTCAAGGATCAGTCCATCTTCCAGAATCCGCCGTCTTCCGATCGGGCTCCATGCCTGCATCTGAATACCATGCTCTTTACAATACTGCACAGCAGCCTGCTGCATATAACCCGGATGCAGTTCCAGCTGGTTGACAACTGGTTTTACTGTTCCATTCTCCAGAATGTTCTTAATATGGTGCGGAAGAAAATTGCTGAGTCCAAGTCCCCGGATTTTTCCTTCTTTCTGAAGTTCTTCCATCGCCCTCCAGGTCTCAAGATCCAGTTCTTTCCAGTTCTCACAGTCAGCCGACGGTCTTGGCCAGTGGATCAGATAGATGTCCAGATAATCGGTACCAAGTCTTTTCAGACTCTTTTCTAATGCATCCTTTGTCTGCTGATATCCCATTTCATCTTTCCACATCTTGGATACAAGGAAAAAATCCTCTCTTGGAAGATTGCTTTCACGGATCGCCTGCCCTAAAAAATCTTCGGTCTGATAAAAGGATGCAGTATCAAAATAGCGATATCCTGCTTCTATGGCAGTCTTTAAAACCTCTACGTTATTCCCTTCTGCTGCTTTGTAAGTTTCAAAACCAACGCATGGGATTTTCATATCATTGTTCAGCTTAAAACAATCGTAAATACTTTCCATTAGATCATCCTTTCTGTAAAAGCTACTGTCTGTAATTCAAGACCGCATATTGCACAAAAGAATTTCATCCAATTCCATTGCGCAAAAAGTGAATTGGCTGAATTTCTTTTGTGCAATATGCTCCTTCAAATTTTCTAGTACATCTTTTCCAGACAACTTAACTTTTAAAATAAAAAACCTCTGCAACAGATTATCTGCTGCAGAGGACGAGTTACTTTGTATACCCGCGGTTCCACCCCGCTTGTCCTGATTTCCAGGACCTCTTTGTGGATGATAACGGTATCCAGCCGGACTGTTTTACAGCCGCTCGGAGGTGGTCTTCAAACGCTTCTGTAATAAGAGGCTCTCAGCCTAAGACCTCTCTCTCTGGGATTTTTCTGCGTTCTACTCTTCTCTTCATCGCATTTGCTAACATTATACCATGGGATTTTCATTTGTCAACACGTTCAAAAAAATGTATTGAAAATTTCTATCAGAACTTATTTGTTCTTACCACAGCATTTTTTATATTTTTTACCGCTTCCGCACGGACATGGATCGTTTGGATAAACTTTCTTTTCTACGTGGATTGTACGTGCGTTTTTCTGTTCTTTGTAAAGGACTTTTTTCTTTTCTTCTGTAAAAATCTTATCCCACTGTGGCAGTTCATACAGCCAGTCAGCTTTTGCATCTACCATGTTCTTGTAAAGCAGTTCTTTATCAAAAGCAAGACTTACCTCAGTGTCCTCATCCATTGTTTCAATTGGATTAGCCACTTTCAGGCTGTCATTGATTCCATCAAGGAATCCTGTCATTGTAAATACATTAATGCCATATTTTTCAGCAAGTTCCTTTACAGTTCCTTTTACTTCTTCGTCCGGATTCTCAAGCAGCTTTTCATAGATCTCTTTTTCAGTCTGGAAATAGGTTCCCCAGAACTTCTGCAGAGAAGCTTTATCCATCTCTTTCGAGTAAGCGGTATCTCTCCACTGTTCTAATAATGTACTCATACTGTAAATTCTCCTTTTTGTTCTTTATCACTTCATATATCATACAGCATTTTTCGACTGTTTGCAAAACATTTTCTTGTAGAAATTGTTTTTTATCTATATAATAGAGATAAAGTACAGTACGAAGGTGGTTGTTATGAAAAAAATCAAGCGTTTTGCGGCTCTTATCTGTGCAATTCTTCTGTTCCTGATGTACGTCAGCACTCTGGTATTTGCATTTATCGACAAATCCAGATCATTAGGACTTCTGAAAGCATCTGTTGCCTGCACGATTCTTGTGCCGGTTATGAGTTACGCCTACATCCTGGTTTATCGTCTGATCCACAGGAATGATGACGACTTTCACAGTGAATATTAACATCTCATACATAAAGCTCTGCCATCATCCAGGCAGGGCTTTTCTCTTCGCCGAATCTGCCACCGAATCGTTTTTTCTCCTGTTCTCTGATCTTCTGTCTCTTATTTAAATATTCTTCCATGGAAATGACTTCCTGTGTGCTGATATTCTTCTCTTTCTGCATATCTTGTTACCTCCTGTCTACAGTTTTTTCGTCTGTCTGCCTTCTGGTATAAGCCTCATCCGGCATTTCCCCGACATCTTTAATATATGTTCTTATTTTCTGATTTATGACTTTTTCTTTTTTATGATGAATGTTTTATTTTAAGAGTATAGCCGTGTTCTGTGACCTTACTATGGAGATTCTCTAAAAAAATCATAAGTTGTTTCTTAAGAAAATATGATTGACAACACCACGTCAATTCACTAAACTAGACATAGTGAGTAGTAAGAAAGGAAGAACATCATGAACAATTTGCAGATACCGGAGAATTACCATTCTCCACTTACGATCCGCGAGACTGAAGTGGCAATCAAAGAAGTAAAAGACCACTTTGAACGCGCACTTGCCAAATCTCTGCATCTGACGCGTGTATCCGCTCCTCTTTTCGTCCGCCCGGAATCCGGACTGAACGATAACCTGAACGGAGTAGAACGCCCGGTTGCATTTGGCATCAAAGAACAGGAAGACCGCGAAGTTGAGATCGTCCACTCTCTTGCAAAATGGAAACGTTACGCCTTAAAGCGCTACGGCTTTCATTCAGGAGAAGGACTTTATACTGATATGAGCGCTATCCGCCGAGATGAAGATACTGACAACATCCATTCCATCTATGTTGACCAGTGGGACTGGGAAAAA
The DNA here is from genome assembly GCF_027663865.1 of Coprococcus sp. AF99-45. Classification (NCBI taxonomy): domain Bacteria; kingdom Bacillati; phylum Bacillota; class Clostridia; order Lachnospirales; family Lachnospiraceae; genus Coprococcus; species Coprococcus sp. AF99-45. The sequence goes on along the minus strand of NZ_JAQDGZ010000001.1, from coordinate 686 downwards.
GTAATTTCCAAAGAAGAACGCAACATGGAGACACTGGAATACACTGTAGGAAAAGTATACAGTGCACTCAAAGAAACCGAAGCCTACATGGCACGCCGTTACAATTATATTGAAGAATTCCTTCCGGATGAAATCAGCTTCATCACATCCCAGGAACTGGAAACCATGTATCCGGACAAGACACCAAAGGAACGTGAATACCACTTTGCCAAAGCCAAAGGTGCCGTATTCATCAAACAGATCGGTAAGACCCTTGCCTCCGGACAGCGTCATGACGGACGTGCACCGGACTACGATGACTGGGAACTGAACGGTGATATCATCGTCTACTATCCGGTACTCGATATCGCACTGGAGCTTTCTTCCATGGGTATCCGTGTCGATGAAGATGCACTCCGCCGTCAGTTAAAGGAAGCCGGCTGCGAAGAACGCGCCGAGATGGATTTCCAGAAAGCATTACTGAACGGAAAACTTCCGTACACAGTCGGAGGCGGAATCGGACAGTCCCGAATCTGTATGTTCTATCTCCGCAAAGCCCACATCGGAGAAGTCCAGTCCTCCATCTGGCCGGACGACGTCCTCGAAGAAGCCGCATCCCGCGGAGTGTACTTACTGTAATACATAACCAACCATTATCACAATTTGATAATTTACCATAAAAATGGGGCTGTGAAAAAAGCATAGTC